>JBBRLG010000658.1:0-3805 GCA_038231495.1 Gemmatales bacterium
GTGTCGCGTTCGTCGGCGGTCAAAGGGCGTAGCGGATTGTTCTTACGGCGGGACACGGCTTGACTCCCCAAACCAGGGCTCGGGTTGTCTTATTCCCCCAGATGAATATGGCTATTGGCGAGGCAACTGACCCACTAGTACGATCTCGTCCAACGGCAGCGCCCTGTCACACGCCCAAAAGGCCCAGGGCTGATCCGGATGCGCTTTGAAGATCAGTCGCGACGTGGTCAGAAACAGTTTGCCCCCGGCCGCCTCCCAAAAGCGGAGTGGCCGTCCGGTTCGGTAATACACGACATTTAACTGCGTTTGCTTCTTCACGACTTCGGTCGGGAGCAACAAATCGTCATTAGCCAATTGCAAGGTGCGCAGGCTCTTCCCATAGAGCACGGTAAAAGCCAGAGCAAGTCCGCCTACAACTCCAAAGATTGCCATTCCGGTAAACCCGCACACGTCCTCCCAAGAGCGAATCACAAAACCATTACCGATCAACGGTCCGGACCACAAAATACCTGTGATTCCAGCACTGATGACGATCCAGGTTGGAAGGATGCGACGCAACCGGAACGGTGTAGGTCGATTCATGGGATTTCAAAGGTGCGAAGGTAATAGGCCAGGACTAACCGCAACCGGACGGCTTACGCAGTTGGCTCGCCATCGAGTTCTAGCCCCTGCATGTGTGCCACCACCAGCCGAATCTCGTCGTACGGCACCGCTTCACCCAGCGCCAGGTAAATCGGCTTCAGACGCTCGATCCCGACTTGCCGCGCCGCCGCCAGGACGCGCTGGTAACGCGGCCGCGGCACCCAGGCGTCGATCATCGCCGGCTTTGCGTGGCGGACGTATTCCGCCAAGTAGCCGAACACCGTGCTGCGCTGGTAGTTCATCAGCCGCATCACCTCCTCAATGGTCGCCTCTTTCCGAAAGAGCGCGAACACTGGGACGTGACGGGCTGTGACCTCGAAAGGCGGCGGCGGGGGCGGCGGCGGGGCCGCGGCGCTGCAGTCCAGCGGCAGGATGTTGTCCCGGCAATGCTCTTTAACGACTGCCAGGAATCGCGTACCCAGGTCGCGCAGCTTCGTGTCGCTGACGCCGTACAGGAGGCGCATCTTTTCCAAAGTGGAAGGACGCACCCGCGCCAGCTCACGCAGCGTCGTGTCGTGGAAGATGACGTAAGGCGGCACCTGTCGTTCCGTCGCCACGTCGCGGCGCACGGCCCGCAACGCCTCGAACAACGGCTGGTCCACGCCCTCCCACGACACCTCGGCCGCCTTCGACTTCTTCGGCTTCTCGCCCTTCTGGCGCCGGGCGGGCTGCACCAGACGCACCGTGCGCTGGCCGCGCATGACCTCCCACGACGCCGGGTTTAATTGCAAGACCGGGTACTCGTCGCCCGCCTGCACCAGCACGCCCTGGCCCAGCAGCTGATAGAGCCAGTCGCGTACGTCCGCCTGGGTGTGCTCCTTCAACAGGCCGAACGTCGTCAGCTGGTCGTGCTTCCATTTGCGGATGTTGTCGGTGTTCTGGCCGCGCAGCACCGCGACGACGTGGTTGATACCGAACCGTTCCTTGACGCGGGCCACGCCGGACAGGATTTTCTGCGCCACCAGCACCGCGTCGGCCACCTCCTCGGTGTCGCCCAGGCACAGGTCGCAGGCGTTGCACGACTCGCCTTCGTAGGCTTGGCCGAAGTACCGCACGAGCGCCTTGTGCCGGCACACCGCGCCCCGGCAAAAGCGGTCGATGTCCTCGACGTGCTTGATGGCGCCGGGCAGGAAGGCCGGGTCCACGCCGCCGGCCTCGGCGGCACTCTTTTGCAGAATCGATTTGAAGGTCAAAAAATCGCCGCCGGAATGCAGCAACACACACTCCGCCTCCAAGCCGTCGCGGCCGGCCCGGCCCGTCTCTTGCTGGTAATGTTCCAGCGATTTCGGCATCGCCGTGTGCAACACGAAACGCACGTTCGAGCGGTCGATGCCCATGCCGAACGCCACCGTCGCCACGACGATGTCCACGCGCTCGGCCCGGAACGCTTCCTGCGCCGATTGCCGTTGGTCCGTCGTCAGCCCGGCGTGGTAGGGCATGACCGACAACTTCTTTTCCAGCAACGCCGCGGCCAGGTCGTCCACGTCGCGGCGGCGCAGGCAGTAGATGATGCCGGCTTCGCCGCGGTGGCGTTCCAGCACTTCCAACACCTGCTTGAGGACCTCGTGCCGGGCGTTGACGCGGTACGTCAGGTTGGGCCGGTCGAAGTTGCCGACCAGCACCGTCGGCTCGCGCAGGCCAAGTTGCGCGATGATGTCGTGGCGCACCTGCTCGGTGGCCGTCGCGGTATAGGCGTGGACGGAAGCCTTGGGGAAGAACTCGCGGAGACGGTTGAGCATTCGGTATTCCGGCCGAAAATCGTGGCCCCAGTGGCTGATGCAATGGGCCTCGTCGATGGCGAACGTGCGCACGTCGATGCGTTGAAGGACGCGATACAGGTCGGTCGAGACGAGGCGTTCGGGCGACAGGAATAGCAGCCGCAGCTCGCCCTGCGCGAGGTCCATTTCGTAGGCGCTGCGCTCGGCACCGGACAGGGAACTGTCGATCTGCGTGGCGGCGATGCCGCAGGCGCGGAGGCTGTCCACCTGATCTTTCATCAGCGCGATGAGCGGGCTGACGACGACCGTGGTGCCGCCGCGATAGACGGCGGGTGCCTGGTAGCAGAGGGATTTGCCGCCGCCGGTGGGCAGGACGACGATGGAATCGCGGCCGTCGAGGACCGACTGCATCGCCTGTTCCTGCAAGGGCCGCAGTTCGCGGAACCCCCAGTGGCGGGCGATGACAGCACGCAGGTCGGCCAACGACCAGGGTGTTTTGGACACAGACATCGGCAGGGACCTCCTGGAATGTCTGTATCATGACGGATCGGGGGCCGGAATTAAAGCGCATTCGTTGGGAGGAAATGTCGGTCGCCGCTTGCGGCTTTGCGTTTGCCCCCGCAGGGTGCGCAGCGCCCTCCAAAGTGAAATACACCTCCCATCGATCCCGCATCAGTCCTGAAACGTCAACGCCTCGCCGCCGGCACGCGTGGTGATGGCCACCCACACGGCCGGCGCGATGCTATTGGGAATGCTGCGCACGGAGCCATCGCCGAACAGCCAGTTGACGCCCTGAACGTGGCGGCTGTTGGTGTCCTCGACGTGCTCGAAGGGACTGTTGGGCACCCGGCCTTCCGCCACCGCGCCCGAATTGGTCAACACCAACACGCCCGGCCCTTCCCGCCCCAGTGCCGGGTTGTTGGTCTGTAGGACGCTGGCGTTGGTGACGGCACCCACCCAGGTCGTCATCGGCGACTGCTTGCTGGCCCGTTCGCCCGCGAACAACGTGTTGCTGGTGCCGTCAAGAATGTCGGTGAAGCGAATGCGGCTGTTGCGGAGCAGGACGCCGGGCACGCCGTTACTCGTGTCGGGGTAGCCGGTCACTTCGTACACGCCCGCCATGCCGACGTAATTGCCAAACGCCACTTCGCAGAGGGGGTTGCCCGCAACGCCGTTCACCATAAAGGTGGCATTGGCCGGACCGTCGGACGGGCACAGGAACACCTTGAGGCTCTGCGTGCGGGCGAAGGCGTTGGTGGGGTGGGCGATGTCCTTGGTGAAGTCGATCTGGCGGTAGAGGGGGTCTTGTTCGAGGTAGGGCAGCAGGTGCGCGCCCCAGCCCCAACCCGGCCCGAGGCTGTCGCCGTCCACCGCTGCCGCCTTCGACCGGAAGCCGGGGGGCTGGCTCTCGTTCGTGCCGTGGTAGCTGTGAAAGGCCCGGCCGA
>JBBRLG010000659.1:0-3793 GCA_038231495.1 Gemmatales bacterium
CCGCGCCGCGCTCGTCGAGTACATTGAGGTGTTCTACAACAACCAACGCCGACACTCGTCGCTGGGGTACGTCTCCCCAGCGGAGTATGAACAGTCCGAATAACCCTTAACCTCGTGTCCACTTTTCATGGGGAACTCCAGGGGGGGTGGAAATAGCGCGATGACCGCGGACTGCAATCGTTCTTAACCCCCCTACCCCCCTTCGTAAGGGGGGGAGAAGTTGCCGGTGAACGGTTACAATGCGTGTTACAGCCAGGCGCGCCAACCAATATCGGCAAACGCTGGCGAACCGGCTGCGTAAGCTGCCGGGTGGAGGTTCAGTGCCTCCACCCGGCAGCTTACACAGCCGGTTCGCCAATTGCGGATGCCGCACCAACGAACGGGGATGTGGCCCCGAAACGAAAGCGTGACCCTACGGTCGCGGCTAGCAAGCAAGCAACTTCAGGGTGCCGGCGCCACGGGGGCCGGCGGCCGGAGTGAAACCACCGGCGGCTTGCTGCTCGGATAGGAAAAATAGTCGATCGCCAGGAACGTGGCACCCGCGAGTTGGGCCACGAAGGCGAGGATGAGCAGGCCAACGTAAATGTCGGAACGCGGTGCCGCGGTACGCGGCGAATCGGAACGAGAACGAGCGGCCATTGCCTGTTTCTCCCCGGAACGAATGTCGGTTGGAGGTTTTGTGGGTCAGGATCGGAATTCTGACCCACCGTTTCAGGGCTGCCTGTTAATTAGTTGCCGCCGCCGAGGATGCGGCTGGACACGTGGTCGCCGGGCCGCGGCGGGGCGGCCAGACGGCCGACCGGCTCGGCCACCGCCTTGGTCGCCGACACCTTGCGGATGCGGACCATGCCCAGGTACTGCGATTGCTGCGGGATCGCGGCGATGCGGAAGAGTTCGAGCGTGTGGCCTTCCTTCAAACCGGCGTCGCTGCCGATGGTCAACTCCATCAGGCCCGTCGAGTCGGCTTCGGCAACCAAACCCTCAATCGTCTCGGCGGGCGGGTTCTGCATGTTGGGCTTGGCACTGACACTCGGCGTGCCACCGCCCGAACCGGCCGGGCCGCGCTTGGCGATTTCTTTCACGGCCTCGCGGAGCTTTTCTTCCATCTTCTGACTCGACAGGATCGCGGTGGTGCGCTGGATTTCCGCGTTGACGCGGTCTTCGCGCTCTTTCTTGTTTTCGGTGACGAGGTTGGCGATCTGCACGTCGCGTTCCTTGACGACGCCCAACATGCGGTCGTTATCGACCTGCCGGAGGGCGGCGTCGCGCTGGGCCGCCTGGGCGACCGCGATCTGCTCCCGCGTCTTGACCGTCTGGTCGGACAGTTGCTTGTCCAGACCAGCGTTCTGCTGCAATTGCGCTTTGAGTTCCTGGTCCTGCTTGGCAACTTGGGCCTTGAGAATGGCTTCCGCCCCCTTCGCATCGGCACGGGCCGCTTCGGCCTCCGCCTGGTACTGGACGGCGCTGGCGTTGGACGCGGCGACCTGGGCAGTCAATACCTTGGTCTGGTTGACCCAGTTGCTGCGCGCCACGAAGAGCATGACGGTCAACCCACCCTGCAGAATGCTGAGGACGAGGACACCGATGGCCATCATTTTGCCGACAATCGTCATGATCTTTCCCCCTAGTCGAGGCCGTTTACCCCGGACACTCGACGCCGCAGACCGCTCGTAAACGGCCTGATCTGGCTGCGTGCCACTCTCACCACCGCGATTTCCCCCAGGCAAGTGGGTGGGGGTTATGCCGACAACCGGCTTCCGTGTCAACTACAGTTTTTGGAACGGGACCAACGTCACTTTCTATTTGATCGCGTTTAAGCAAGGCCGTCAAGGGGCACGCATGAGGAAATGCGGACAAGCAGATCGCCGCTTGCGGCTTTGCAAACCGCCCCCGAACCGTTAAGCTCAATCTTACCCGCTCCGGAGCCTCGCCGATGTCGTTCCCTGCCTCACCCTTGTTTGATGTTCTCTTGAGCCGCCGTGCCTGGTTGCGGAACGG
Source organism: Gemmatales bacterium (assembly GCA_038231495.1). Classification (GTDB taxonomy): domain Bacteria; phylum Planctomycetota; class Planctomycetia; order Gemmatales; family Gemmataceae; genus JBBRLG01. Next base: position 1,999 of record JBBRLG010000659.1, read on the forward strand.
CCTGGGCGCGTTCTTGGCAGGCGTCGGCGGTATGGCCCGCGGCAAAGGCGACGCCGGGCGATCGGCCACGCCAGGGTTCGGCAAGGCGAAGTCGGTCCTCGTGGTCTACGCCAGCGGCGGGCAGAGCCAGCTCGACACCTGGGATCCCAAGCCGGACGCGCCGGAGGAAATCCGCGGCGCGTTCCGCAGCATTCCGACCGCGGTGCCGGGCACACGCCTGTGCGAACACCTGCCGCTCGTCGCGCCGCTGGCCAACCGCTACACCCTGCTGCGTAGCGTTTCGCACGACGACCTCGACCACGGCTCGGCCACCTACCTGACGCTCACCGGCCAGCCTCACCCGCGCAAATCGTCCAACCCGCCGGCGCTGCCGACCGACTATCCCACCCAGGGTGCCGTCCTGCACCGCGTTCGCCCCAGCAAGCATTTGCCGCACTCCGCCGTTCACATCAACGGACCCGTTCTCGTGCCCGAGTTGCCGTCCCCTGGCCAGTCGGGCGGCTTTCTCGGCCGCGCCTGCGAACCGCTGCTGCTAGGCGACGTGACCGAGGAGGACGTCGCCGTCCGCGGCCTGGAAGCCTTGCCCGACGTGTCGCCGGCGCGTCAGGCCGTGCGTCGTTCGCTGCTGGACGACCTGGAAACCGCGGGCGGCCAAACCGTGGGCAACGCGGCCTTGCGCGAAATGGACGTGTCGTATGAAAAAGCGTACGACTTGCTCGGCTCCCGCGCCGTACGGCAGGCGTTCGACCTGACGCGGGAGCCGGTGGCCGTCCGCGAGCGCTACGGCCTGTACCGCTCCGGCCAGGCGTGTTTGCTGGCCCGGCGGCTGGTCGAGGTCGGCGTGCCGTGGGTCACGGTGCTGTTCAACCACACGATCCGCGGCCAGGACAAGAAGCCCGACGAAACCGACGCCTACGGTTGGGACACGCACAACGACATTTTCGGATCGCTTAAAGACCACTTGTTGCCGCGCTTCGACTGGACGTTCTCGGCCCTGCTGTTGGACCTGGAACAGCGCGGCCTGCTCGATGAAACGTTGGTGGTGTGCTTGGGTGAATTTGGCCGGGCGCCGCGGGTGGCGTTGGAACGCAACTTCGCGGGCACGTCGCCGGGGCGTAAGCACTGGGCGGCAGTCTATTCCATCGTGCTGGCCGGTGCCGGCGTGGCGCGGGGCGGCGTGGTGGGTTCGTCGGACCGCTTGGGGGCGTACCCGAACTCGCAGCCGGTAGGGCCGTGGGACGTGATGGCGACCATGTTCGCGGCGTTGGGCATCGACCCGGCGGGGCACTACACGGATTTGACTGGCAGGCCGTACCCGATCGCGACGGGCAAGGCGATTGCGGCGCTTTATGGATAACGCTCCGTCAAGCTTCTGTGAACCGTATGCCTCAATTCCTCTTTCTCCTGGTTCCCACGCTCCGCGTGGGAACGAGGTTAATAGATGCGTCCCCTTTGTTGCGCTTTGTTGCGTCCCCCACGCTCCGCGTGGGAACCAGGTTAATAGATGCGTCCCCTTTGTTGCGTTTGCCTTTGTTGCGTTTGGTTCGGCGGCGCTCGCGGCAACCCCAGCCCCACTTTTAAGCAATCGTCGAACTGTTGCAGTAGGGTAGGCGACAGCCCTCCAAGTACCTGAGCAACTGAGTCGGCGTAGACGAGACGTTATCGGGAATAAGGAATCCTTACCTTTTCAACCGCCGCTTGCGATTCTGCACACGAAGGTTGTGCAATCCACAAGCCGCTTCCATCGCCGAATCGGAGACTCCTTCTTTCGTGTTCCTCAATACATCTTTCACCA
>JBBRLG010000660.1:0-3770 GCA_038231495.1 Gemmatales bacterium
CTTTTCCCCTTCTGACCCCTTTTCCCCTTCTCGAATCGGACCAGGCGCGGCGGCTCGTGCATTGAGCGTTTCGGCGTCAAACGACCTGCATTTATACCGGCCGCGGGGGAAAGTGGCACAAACGCCCGTAACCACAAGCGACCCGCTTGGGGGTGAACGTCTCCCACAAGCGGGCCGCTTGTGGTTACGGGCGTTTGTGCCGAATCGAGCCGCGGGCAGTATATTTGCCCGGCAACGGCCACACCGGGTCGAATGCCTCTGCGCATCAGCATCACGGCTGCGCGTTACGGCGAGCGCGCCAGCCCGCAGTTTGTCCCGTTTGCAACAACCATTAGCCCTGCACCCAAACGGTTGGCAACACGCCTTGACACGTCCGGGTTCCTCGCTATAGTTCCGCCTCTCCCGCACATTGCAGAACCAAAATAGCCACCGCCAACCGCGCGCTGGCAGAAGGAACGATGTCCGACCATGGCCGACGACACCACCACGGTTGCGCAGCTTCGCGACGCCTGGGCGCGGTTCGTCACCGAGCGCGAATGGCAGCCGTTTCACAGCCCGAAGAACCTGGTTATGGCGCTTTCGGTCGAGGTCGGCGAGTTGATGGAACATTTTCTGTGGATCGACAACGCGGCATCGCACCAGACGGGACGGGATGCGAAGGTCCGGGAACAGGTGGCCGACGAGTTGGCGGACGTGGCGGGCTGTGTCTTCGCACTTTGTAACGCACTCGACATGGACCTGAGCCAGGCGATTGCCCAGAAGATGGCCAAGAACGTCGTGAAATACCCGGTCGAAAAGAGCCGGGGCCGCTACCGCATCGAGGACTGATCCGCCCACGGAGAGCGGGCGCTAACGGGGTAGGGAGGGGGACGTGCTGCCGCGTCGATGGTACGGAGCCGCGCTGCTTGCAGCCGCCCTGGTGATGGGGACCGTCTACGGACAACGTCCGGACGTTCGGGTTGCTCCCGTACCGCCGCCGGTGGTCTGGGCAACTGCGGCAGACGCGCCGTTGCACGGCGTCGTCCCCACGTTGCCGCCGGTCGTGACGCCGCCGCCGACGCCGGACAAAGGTCCGCCGACGGCGCGGGTCATTGCCGCGTCGCGGCCCGCCGAATCGGCGCCGCCGCCGCTGCTGCCGTTCGCGAACGACGGCTTGCAACCGGGCGTGCTGCCGCCCGCGCCGCCCAAGGAACTGGTCCCGATTCAAACGGTGGGCTTTCCCCCCAACCCGGCACCGGTGCCGTCGGACCTGGAAGCCGCCGCGGAGAAAAAACGAGTCACAGCCCCGGTACAACCGCAGCCCACGGCACCGGCAACGGTGGCAGTCCTGTCGCTCGAAGTCGTCGGGCCGCCGACGGTGACACAGGGTCAGCCGCTAGTTTACGAGATCGTCGTCCGCAACCCCGGCAAGGTCGCTGTGGGCAACGTACGCGTCGAGGACGGCATGATCGGCGGGTCGCGCTTCTTGCAATCGGAACCGGCCGCGGACATGCAAAATGACCGGGCGGTATGGTCGCTCGGCACGCTCGAAGTCGGGGCCGAACGCCGGATCAAGGTTAAGATACAGCCGGGCGAGGCCGGCGACGTGGGCGTCCAACCGACGGTCAGTTACGGCGCACCCGCCTTGCGGGCGCGGGTCGTCCGACCGGCGCTGATCGTCGCCCAGGTCGCCCCGGAGACGGCGGAACGCGGCCAGAACGTGCCCATCGAAATCCGCGTCACGAACAACTCGTCCGAGCCGATGCAACACGTCGTCCTCCGCGCCCAGATTCCGCCGGGTTTACAGTTTTTGCAAGGCAACGTCGTCGAGGCGGAGGTCGGCACGCTGGCCGCCAATGAAACCAAGGCGGTCCGTCTCGACGCCCAGGCGGTCCAGCTCGGGCGCGTGGTGAACCTGGTCACGGCGCGGGCGCCCGGCGGTCTGACGGCCCGGTGCGAGGCGGCGGTGCTGGTCCAGGAGCCGGGGCTGTCTGCCCGCCTGGACGGGTCGCGCCAGGCTACCGTCGGCGGTGAGTTAAATCTGCGCGTCGAAGTGGCCAACGCCGGGTCGAAGCCGGCCCGCGGAGTGGGGTTGCTTCTGACGCTGCCGGACGGTATTGAGCCGCTCTCCGCAAGCAAGGGTGGGGCGGTCGATCCGACCAACCGGCACGTCGTCGCCTGGCCCGTCGGGGCGCTGGGCAACGGCGAACGGCAGACCGTTTCGCTCAAGGCCAAGGCACGCGTTGCCGGCGACTGGCTATGCCAGGCGACGGTCCGCGCGGAAGGTCTGGCCGACAGCAAAACGACCGCGACGCTGCACATTGAGGCGGCCCCGTCGCTGTGGTTGGAAATTGCCGGTCGCAACGATGCGATTGACACGGGTGCGGAAACTGTTTACGAGATGCGCGTCTTGAACCAGGGCGGCGTGCCCTGCCCCGGCGTGCGGCTGGTTGCCGTGGTGCCGGACGGGTTGCAAGTGATGCACGCGGAGGGGCCGACGGCGGCGGTCATCCACCAGCAACAGGTCCAGTTCGACCCGCTGCCCGAATTGCCGGGCCGCACCGAGGGCCTGTATCGCCTGCGGGTGCGCGGCCAGCGAGCCGGCGACTTCCGCCTGCGCGTCCGGGTCGAGGCCGACCCGCTGGAAAACCCCCTGGTGCAGGAGGCAAACTTGCGGGTCAATGGTAACATCCGCGACGTACTGAAGCCGGTGCCCGGCACTGCGAATCCCGGTCCGCCGAGATAGTAAACTTTTGGAAAAGATTTGATTGCCAAACGGAGTGCGAGTGGGTAAGGTGTCCTCTTCCAATCGACTCCGCACTTATCCGATTCAACGAGCGATCACAGCCAAGAAGGCTGTTCACCGGGGGGAAGGAATCCCCCACTTTTCACCTTCGGACCACGCAACTTCGCAGTCTTTCGCGGCCCACGGTACGTTTGGGGGTTTGGGCCTGGGGTGTGGGTCGTGTCTTGATCTTGAGCGGCAACGCGAAAATTGTTAAGGTCCGGCGACGTTAGGGGGTCGGCAGACCAACCCTCTGCGACGGCAAACCGTCGGTCCTTTCTCGTGTAACTCCGGTCGCATTCGGAACGTGAACGGCAGGTTTCGCGGGAGCGTTGCGCTTCCATGGAGGGAGTGCCGCGCGCCGCCGCGAGGGGGAGAAGAGGAGTGTCTGGAATGAGCATGAACCGAACAGAGAAGGAACAGGTTCGGGTCCATATTCGCTGGATGATCCGCCGCGACATGCCGGAGGTCCTGCAAACGGAACAGGAGAGCTTTGAGTTCTCGTGGACCGAGGAAGACTTCCTGCGCTGCCTGCGCCAGCGGAACTGCATCGGCATGGTGGCCGAGCAGGGCGAAAAGGTCGTCGGCTTCATGATCTACGAGTTGCACAAGTCGAAGCTGCACATCCTGAATTTCGCCGTCAACCCCGCCTGCCGGCGTTCCGGGGTCGGTGCCCAGATGGTGGCGAAGCTCATCAGCAAGCTGTCGAGCCACCGCCGCACGCGCATCACGTTGGAGGTGCGCGAAACGAACCTGGCCGCCCAGCTCTTCTTCCGCTCGCAGGGGTTCAAGGCCGTCCGCGTCCTTCGCGCGTTCTACGAAGACAGCGGCGAGGACGCGTTCCTCATGCAATACCGCCTGCCCGAAGACACGACCGAAGACACCGAGGAGACGGTGAACCGGATCGCGCAGTACGAGGAAAGCTAAAGAAAACGAACCGCATGGCGAGCCGGGAGCGTCGGCGACCGGGGGTTTGTCACGGATAAAAAACCGGGGCGTGCGCACC
>JBBRLG010000661.1:0-3733 GCA_038231495.1 Gemmatales bacterium
GTCATTTTGTAGCCGAGGGTCTTCAAGTCCACGTCCCGACTGCCGCCGTAGCCGCCGGTCTGCTGGTAGTTGCTGAGGTACGTCAGCCGGTCCTCGGCGGGGTTTTTGGCGTTGGTTCGATCCCCGACCGTGGCGGTGCCCGTGACGAAGGAGCGGTAGCCGGTGGTGCCGACGTAACTACTGTGGTCGGTCGTATGCGCCTTCGACCCCAGCGGGTTGTTCGTTTGCCAGGAGTTGTTCCGCTCGTAGTCCCCGTTGGAGGTGTTGGCGTCGAAAGAGCGGTACAGGTACGTCGTGCCGTCCGCGGGGGCGGCGAAAAGGCCGGTCGGTTTGCCGCTGGCGTCCGCCGCGAAGGTGGTCGGGAGGTTGGCCGCGCGGTCGGTCTTGGTCACGTCGTAGCGGTAGGAACCCTTCCAGTGGTTGCCATCCTGCTCCGAGCCGCCAGTGCCGTCCGCCGCCGGGGTCGATGACGAATTCGTGTCGCCGACGAACGTGGTCTTATAACTGTCGCCGAATTGGTAAGGCTTGCCGTCGTTGCCCTGGTAGGAGCCTGTCCCCTGGTAGGTGACGGTCTGGTCGTGGTGTTCGGTGCCGCCGCCCACGGACGAAAAGAGGACGGGGTCCAACGGCAGATAGTCGAAGGTGCCGCCCGTGGTCGGTGCCCCGTAGAACGTGAAGCCCGCGCCATACGACGTGGCCGTGCCCGTGCCTGGCCCGCCGGCGCTCAGATTGCTGCCAAACTCGGTGCCGCCGGCGGGCCGGACGAGGGCGGAACCGCCGGCCCCGTACACGTCGGGCGCGGAGGCGTAGGGCGTGTCGAACGGCACGACCACGTTGTCAAACGAGTACAGCGTCACGCCCTGCAAGACCATCCAGGCGGTGTAGGTGACGGTGCCCGTCTCGTCGGGCGGCGCGGCGTCCGCCGGCGCGCCGGGGGCGGCGGCTTGTACCGAGCCGTGGATCGTCACGTCCAGGTAGAAGCTGGCCGTGTCACTTTCGCCCGCATGGTTGTAGTGGATGTCGTAGACGCTGGACGTGATTCGCGTGTTGTTTTTCGGACTAATGTTTCCCCAGGCGGCGGCCGCGCCAGCGCCCGCGGCGTCGGTTGGCGTTCCGGTCAAGACCGCTGCCCCGTTGCCCGCGCTCGCCCCGACCGCAGCGCCGAGGGCGGCACCCGTCAAGGCCGTGCCGGGCGCGGTGGGTGCGGACGGCAGCAAAGAAGGCGGCGCGGTGCCCGTGGCGTCGGGTGGCATAAGCGCCGGCACGGTCGGCGCGGCGGGAACCTCGGCAGGCGGGGTGACGCCCGGACCGTTCGTGCCCGTGGTTAGCGCGGCGGCATTGGCCGTCAGGGGATTGAGCGCGGTCCCGCTCGACGGCGCGGCGGCAGCGTTGGCGGCCAGGGACGGAGGCGTTGCAGTCGTCGGATCGACCGCCGGGGTCGCGGCCGCGGGCGTGGTCATGGCCTGCGGGTCGGAGCCGATACTGCCGTCCGACGGAACGGGGGACGTGGCACCGGTCGGGTCCGGCCAGAATGCTGCCGAACCATCGCCCGCCAGCGTGCCGGCGGCGGCCTCGCCCGCACCACCGTCTCCCGGTGCGGACGATCCCGCCCCGCTGGTGTCGTCGGCGGGTGGCGTTGTCGGCGTGGTCGGCGTGGTCGATTGCACGTTCCAGAGGAAGGTCTGGGCGCTGGTATGGGTGCCGTCGCTGGCCGTCACCGTTACCGTGTACGGAGCGGTGGTGTCGTCGCCGACCGCGGGCGTGCCGCTGATGACGCCTTGGGTGGCGTCCAGAGTGAGGCCCGGCGGTAAGCCGTCGGCGGTATAGGTCACGGGCGCGCCATCGATACCCGTACCGTGGAGAGCCAGGTTGACGCTTTCGCCCGGCAAGTTGGTTTGATCGACGGGCAAATCGAGGGTGACGGGCGGCTGAACGGTCCAGTTCAAGGCGTGCGTGTCCTTGACAACGCCATCGGTGGCGGACACCGTAACCGCGTAGGGCGCTCCGGTCGCACCGGCGTCGGCGGCGACCGTACCGGCGATGGCCCCGGTAGCCGCATCAATGGTAACGCCGGGGGGCAGGCCCGCGGCGCTGTACTGCACGGGCAGGCCGGCGGCGGAAGAGGCCGTAAGGGGGAAGGAAACGGTAGCGCCGGCCATGCTGCTCTGGTCGGACGGGGCGGCGAGCGTTACCGCGTCCACCGTCCAGTTGAAGGTCTGGCTGGCGGAGGTGTCCGCGGTAGACGCCGTAAGCGTTACCGCGTAGGGTGCCGCGCTGGCCGCGGTTGGGTCTACGGTGCCGGTGATGACGCCCTGCGTTGGGTCGAGGCTCAACCCTGAAGGCAGACCCTGGGCCGCATAAGTGATCGCCGCGCCGTTCGCGTTTGTTACGTCCGCGCCCAGCGCGACCGTATCACCCGGCCGGCTAACCTGGTCGCCGGGTGGCGTCAAATCCAGCGCGGGGCTTGGTGCCGCCAACGTGCCGGGGTCGGCTGCCTGATCGCTGTTGTTGGCGACGGCAGATGCACCGCCGTTGTCGAGCGGCGGGGTCGTATCCCCGCCGTTGGCGCTCGGCGAGGCTTGTCCCGTTTGGCTTTGTTGAGTCGGGTCGAAAGTGGGAGGCGCGGTCGAAGCATCGCTACCCGACGCACCGGAACTCGCACCCGCACCGTAGGTGTTTCCGGCACTACCCCCGTTGGACGGACTAGCAGCGGCACCGCTCGTCGGGGGCAAGCCGATGTTCGTTACCGGCGTGGTCAGCGCTCCAGCAGCGGCGGTGTTGGCGAACCAATTTTGCCACGCGAGGCCGTCGCTCAGCGCGGCGAATTCGGCATCCAGTGCGGCCGGGTTGCTCGCCAACGAATTGGTGCCAGCGACGGATTGCGCGGCCTGGGTGAGCGCTGCGTCCGCTGCGTTTCCCGGTCCTGCCGCCCAAACGGTGTCCGGCGGCGGTGTCGCTTGGCCGGTAGCGACGGCTGACGGAACGGCTGCGCCTGTCGGGGCGCTGGCAGTGGCCGAAACAGCCACAAAGTCGGCAGGCGATAGGCCCAACAAGCCAAGACCGGCACCAGCAATTGGGTCGGCGAGGACAATGGGGGCGGCGATGCACTCGAGTTGTTCCAGGCGCAAGCGCGTGGATGCGGGTTGCACGGCCGGGCGCAACTTGTCGAAAAAGCGGATCAAACGCCAGAACAGGCCAGTGGACGCGGAGCGATGCACGAGAAACCGTCCTGGTTGCGAGTGAAGACCTGTGACGAAAGATGTATTCTTCGGGCGATAGTTTCATTATTACAACCATCGAACCGAAAGCAACCCTTAACTTGCGCTGAAAAATCGGAATAATCTGAGTAACCGTTCACTCCCCCCTTACGAAGGGGGGGCAGGGGGGGTTAAGAACGTAAGCAGTCGGTCCTGGCGCTCTCTCCACCCCCCCTACCCCCCCCTTCGTAAGGGGGGGAGTGAACGGTTACTAATCTGAATTGTCGGTCTTGCGATGGCGAATGCTTCCCGCCGTCTCGCCTTGACGATTTCTGTCCGCAACTTGTAAGGAAGTAACCGAAGCAACGGGCCGCTAAGCCGCAAGCGGCGGACGGGTGTGGCAAATCTTTCGGGGGCGCAATTCACCGACCGGAAGATTTTATTCGTGCGCCAGCGTCCGCTGGCGCACGCGAACGACACCCCGTTTTACTTTGGCGAGGGTCGGCCTTGTTCGTGGCGAGGGTCGAGATTGGCCA
>JBBRLG010000662.1:0-3732 GCA_038231495.1 Gemmatales bacterium
CCCGAAACGGACCCCATCCCATTCAGCGTCAGCGAATTGCCCCCCGTGGGGCCAAACGCGAAAACAGCCAGCGACAAATTGCCGCCCAGGAGGGTGTTGACCTTGAAGTTGTTGAAGTCCTTGTTGGTGATGAGACCCAAGTTCTGATTCAAAGCCGAGCCATTAAACGTGAATGGCGTACTGGCCCCAAGCACCTCTATCGTGTTGTTACCCCCGCCGGCCTGGAACGTGATTCCGCCCAAAATCGAGTGGGTGAAAATGATACTGATGTCGCCGCCGCCGAACGTCACCTGGGCGTTGCTGGTGGGGCCGGTAAAGAAGCCGCCGACAGTAAACGTGTTGTTATTGTTGTCGGCCGCGGCACTTACCACCAGGTTGCCGCCGATGTGGAAGCTGTGGCTGAAGTCGTAAGTCGTTTGGCCGCCCAGCACGTTGAGGGTGACGTTGCCGGTGTTCAAGAGGCTCGTGTCCAGCGTGACCGCATTGGTGGCACCCGTGCCGGTGGTATAGGTCGTGTTGCCGTTGACCGTCCCGTTAAGGTCGATGCTGTTGGAACCGTTGCCCGTGGTCAGGGCCAGCTCGCCCGTCGTGCCGCGGAAAGCGAGGGTCGAGTCGTTACTCGGGTTAGTAACGGTGGTTTTGCCGCGCACCGTCGAACTGTTGTTGAACGTCAGGAACAGGGGAGAGTCGGCGTTGGCCGGGGAGTTCGGCGCCTGCTGCATGTCTACGAGGACGCTGCCGTGAACGGAGACCGCCCCGCCGCCGGGCGTGCCGAGCGTGATGGTCTTGACCGCGTGAACGTTCAGGTTGCCGCTCAGTGACGCGGCCGTGGTGGTGTTGCCGATCGTCACGGCGTTGTTGTTACCGAGAGTGCCCCAGACGTTGACGTTACCAAGGACCGTGACCGAGTCGCCGGCCAGCGCGTCGAGGTTGACCTTGGTGCCGAAGCCGCCGTTGACCGTGACGCCGCCGAGGATCTTCCCGGCACCATCGACGTTCACCATCGTGTTCTGGTTGCCGGCGTTCACGGTGAAATCGCCGGACAGCGACTTGCCGCTGGCGACGTTGAGGGCGACGTTGCGCAGCTGGTTGCCGAGGTTGACCGTGACGCCGTTGCTCACCGGGAAGGTGCCGTTGTTAACACCGTTGTCCGTTACGGTGAAATTGCCCGTGACGGCGCTCTGACTGACGGAGAGGGTGCCGTGGAACGTGCCGAAGACGACGAGCGTGCCGTTTTGAAACGAGATGTTGGCCGGCACCGCACGGTCTTCGAGCGGTTCGAGTTGCAGCCGCGCGGGCGGTGCGGCCTTCGGGGTACGCGATAGGAAACGCATGACGGAACCTCCAGATGAGTTGTTGAGACGAGTCGCGGGCACGGAAATACCGTTGCGAGTCCCGCGTCCAGGGGTAAAACAATTTCAGTCGTTTATTAGATGATCTGGGTCGAACCATGTCAAACAAAAAATGCGCCGATCCTTGAGGGTAAGCGTCGGGAAAGTGGGTGCAAAGCATGTAGGTCATTCAGCCCCGTTCACGGGGCTTGCCGCGGAGCGGTAATCGGCCCGCCGTTCACGGCGGGTAGACCGGCGACACCCGCGCTCGTCCTTAGCCCCATTCACGGGGCTTCTCGGCGTTCGGCTTTAGCCCTTCCACCCGGCTGGCTCAAGCCGAACACCGAGAAGCCCCGTGAACGGGGCTGGCCGACCCTCCGCGTCGAATTCACGAAACCCGCCGTGAACGGCGGGCCGAATACCGCTCCGCGGCAAGCCCCGTGAACGAGGCTTAGAGAGTCCGGAAAGAATGAGACGCGCTTCAGTCGGGCCTGCGAGTCCGCAGCGCGAAGCAAGGACGAGCGGCACAGGTCCCGGCATTTCGCGCTCGTACTTGCTTCGCGCTGCGGACGCGCCGCCTTCGCGATCTCATTTTTTCCGAACGCTCTTAAACAAAACGGCCCCGACAAGACGGGTAATCTTGTCGGGGCCGCGGGTGGTTGTCGGAAGTCGCCCCCGGTCAGGACGGGACGTTGATCAGCGTGATGGAGCTGGTGAAGACGTAGCCGTTGTCCACGAAGCCGTTGCCGGCGTTGGCCATCGACGGCGTGGCCCAGGAGATCGTGCCGGTGATCTGGGCGGTGCCGGGATTGCCCGCATTGAGCGTGAACAGATTGGCCCCGCTGTTGCCGAAGTTGAGGTTCAGCGCCGTCGGGGTTGTCGTCGTGTTGTTGATGGTGACGCTGTTGCCGCCGTTATTGGTGCCGTAGTTGAAGTTGCTCGTGCCCGTGCCGCCCGCTGCGACGGCCGCGGTCGTATCGAGCGTAAACGCATTGGTGCCGTTGCCGGTGTTTACGAACAGGCCGCCGAGGACGCTGCCCTTGAAGGTGTTCGTCGCCGCGTTCAACCCGCCGTTGCCGTTGTTGACGAACAGGTTGTTGTTCACCGTGAAGTTAGAGCTGTTGCCGACGAGGCTGTTGACGCCGTTGCCAAAGTTGAACTGGACGCCGTTCTGCACCGTGACGGGGCTCGTGCCGGGGTTGAACGTCGTACTGCCGTTGCCCGACGTGTAGTTCAGGCTGCCGATGGTGGTCGGCGTGGTGTTGCCGAAGGTCAAAGCGTTCGTGCCGTTCTTCAGGTTGACCGACAGCGTGCCGGCCACCGTCTTGCCGTTGACGGCCACGGTCGTGTTGCCGGTGCCGCCCGCGACGGTGAAGTTGCCCAGGACCGCGGCCTTGGTGCCCAGGGTGACCGTCCCCGGGTTGGGGTTGGTCGAGTCGCTGACGAAGACGTTGCCGCGGAAGGTGTCGCCGGTGCCGGCCCCGCCGCCGAGGGTCACGTTATTGAAGTTGCTAAAGACCAGGCTGTTGCCCGCAAACGTGCTGGCGTTCGCACCGCCGCCGACGGTCACGGTGTTGTTGGCCTGGGCGGGGACGCTCACCGACACGTTGCCGCGGTCGTTCAGGCCGTTGGTAGTGCCCAGGTTGACCGTGCCGCCGCCATTGCCCAGGCGGATTTGCATGTTGCCGGCCAGCAAGCCGGTGCCGCCCGCGAGGCTGTCCACCGAAACCGTGGATTGGCCGTTGCCCGTGTTGATGCTCAAGTTGCCCACCAGGCCGACCGTCGAGTTGAGATTCACCGCGATGTTGTTCTTGGCGTTGTTGCCCTGCTGGATGGTGAGGTTGCCGGTCGAGGCAAAGGTAAGGCCGTTAACGGTCAAGTTGTTGTTCGCCGCGCCTTCCGTGACCGTCAGGGTCGGCGTGGTGACGTTGAAGATGAACACGTTCGACCCATCGAACCGAAAGCTGGTCGGCACCCAGCGCTCTTCAAGAGCTTCCAACCGCAAGGCATTCCGCTTAAGCGAGTTCATTGTTGCAAATCTCCGGGGTGTGAAAAAGCAAACCACGCGGCAGGATCACAGGCCACGACGGAACGGCTATTCTGTACGGTTGTGCGGGTCGTTACAACCCTACAAATCGTTATTTTCGGAAAAACCGGGTGCGTATTCCGAGGAGTAACCGTTCACCGCGTTGGTGAAAACCAGCCAACCGTAGACCTGGCGCGCTATCCTTTCCGCGACGACCCATTCGTTTCTCGTAGCTTGAGAGCAAAGGAAACGAACTTTACTTCCGCAAGTGCTTATCGGGTATTCTCTTGGGGAAGTTCGTTTCCCGACCCCCTGACACACCCCCCTGGATTCTCTCCTGCCGTTAATGTCCAATCATGTCCACTGCCCGCACCC
>JBBRLG010000663.1:0-3731 GCA_038231495.1 Gemmatales bacterium
GGGATAAGATGGCCCATGTCTGTTTCCTCCATGAATCTGGGGTTTTGGCAGACACCAGTATGGGGGAGACAGACACTTTAGAGAATCGCAAGAGCGGACCTCTCCGCGTGGAATCTTGTTACCCTGGTTTGAACCAGGCCCATTCGTGCCCGTCCCCTTTGATTCGTCTCGGGGAGAGCGCTTACCGTTATTTCGTTCGATCCTGCACGCTATTTGGAGAAAATTGCGTACGTGCCTGTTGGGGGACCGAGTAGTCACGCCTTCGAGAACCGCCCCTGCGGCGTGGCGTGGACTTTGGCGCGGGCGTGGGCTTGCAGGGTCGCCGTCTCCGCGACCAGGGCCGCCGTGGCAGCGGCGGTGTCGCACGCTTCCAAACTCCAACGGCACTCCCAGCGGCCGCCCGGCGGCAGCACCGGCACCCGGCCTTGCTCCCGTTCAAAGGTCTTCAAATTCGGGTAATTCGTCGCCGGCTCCAGGCCCGTCACGTAGCCGTCCTCCAGCGCCGCCGTGTTCTTCCAGAGCGTGAAGCACGGCAACTCCTTTTGGTTGAACCGCAGTGCCACCGCCTTGTCGTTCGCCGCGTTGACCAACACAGCCAGCGTCTGGCCGCGGGCGTCGGCCTGCAGGTCGTAGGCATAAACCTGTTCGCCGTAGCCGACCGTCGGACCGCGGTAGGTGTCGTAGGTCGCCATGCCTTCCGCGGCCCGTGCCGTCGTCGGGGCCAGCTCGCGTGTCGGGGCCAGGACGCGGCTGCCGGCTTCCAGGAACGGCGGGCCGAGGTTGCAGTGGTAGAGCAGTTGCATCTCCGCCGGTTGGGCCGAGCGGTTTTCAACCACGTCGTGAATCACCACGCGGTTCGACCCCGGCACCGTCGTGTAGGTGGTCGTCAGGCGCAGGTGCGGGCAGAACAGGGCCGCCTCCTCCACTTCGCCCGTGACGCTCAACTCGTAGGGCGGATCCAAATTGACGCGCACTTCGACGACGTGAGCCGGGATGTTCGCAATGCGGCCGTGCAGCGTCAGCTGGTTGCGCTGCGCCTGGCCCGTGGCGTCGGTGTAGGCGTCCTCGCCGGGCGGGCCGTTGGAAGCCAGGCCGCAACGGCACAGCAACTCGTCGAAGCCGCCGAGCCAGCCGAGGCCGCCGCGGTCGTTGAGCGCGACGAATTTCGGGTGGACCGGGCCGAGGACCGGCGACCGCCAGCCGAGCAGGTTGCCGCGGTAGTCGCCGCGCCACAGGCCCATGCCGCGCGTCGGCAGCACGGAGAACGACAGGGCGCCGTTGTGAACCTCGATCAGATCGACGCCGTCGCGCAGGCCGCCGCGCAGCGTCCGCTTGCGCACCGACCAGTCGTGCGGCGTCGGCAAATGGAAGCTATCGTTGCCGACCGCGAAGCTGTCGATCCACAGGTCGCCGCGCACGTCGGTCAGCGTCCAGGTCTTGTACCGTGTCATGAGTTGGGCCGCACTTCTCGGGGGAATGGAAATGCCCGTCAGGACGGCCTGACGGGCAGGGAGAGGTACACGATTCGCGGACGAAGGCCGGTTTACTTCACCTTGGACTTGAGGGTGTTGAAGGCGTTCTGGACGGCGGTGGCGACCGTGCCCTTTTGCATGAGGCCGATCAGGAAGAAGGCGCCACCGAAAAACGTGCCGCAGAACAGGACGACGGAAATGATCCAGCTGACGGGAGTGGGGTTGACGTCGTAGTCGACCTTGACCACGTAGTCGCCGCCCTCCTTGGTCACCATGCCGTTGGCGGTGGTGACGCTGTGGAAGCTGGAGAGGCTCGGGCTGGGGTCGATGGTGATGGTGCCCGACTTGCTGACCTTGACCGAGCCGAGGTCGCCCAGCGACTTTTCGATGTCGCGGTAGACCTGGTCTTCCGGCGCGGAAGTGGTGACGCGGGTGGTTTCGCTGCCCTTAAACATGGTGGTTGTCACTTTCTGTTGAGGTTGCGGTGTCAATCCGTCGGCACCCGGCGCGCCCGGCATCTGGGAGGGTCGCGCCAGGGTCAAGGCCGGGAAAGTTAGGCGATCATCAACGGCAGGCAAAACGAAGTCAAGCAAAAAAAGTGCGATTTCGACAAAGACCGTACACCGCCCGTTGCCCGGCGCACCGGCGGCGACAGGGGGAGGAGGCTCAACGGTCTACGAAAAAAAAACGTAACCGTTCACTCCCCCCCTTACGAAGGGGGGGGTAGGGGGGGTGAAAAGAGCGCCATGACCGAGTACTTTAATCGTTCTTACCCCCCCTACCCCCCCCTTCGCAAGGGGGGAGCAGTTGCTGCCGGTGAACGGTTACGAAAAAACAGAGGCCCCACCGCCCGAACGCAAATGGGAACCTCTGTCTCGGTGGAGGATGCCACTCTCCGCGAACGGAGAGCCGCAGCCGGCGGGCTACCGAGAGGCCCGTCGGAAGATAACAGGACTGGTTGTCAAGGGGGAATTCGGCGACCGACAGCGTGCCGGGGGGAGGGGAGGTCGGCGGTTGCTTGCGGGAGGCGTTTCGGCGCCCCCGTCTGAGCGGAACACTAGGTCACGATGAGCGGGGCGTCAAACGAGATTTATCTCGGCGTCCGTCGCCGTCAGCACGGCGTCCTCGAAATCGACCTGTTCGGCCATGGCCCACAGCATGTAGGCGACGCGCTCGCGCAAACGGCGCTGCCGCTTCCGCTGGATAACGGCGTAAGAGCGCCAGGTGTAGAAAATGACCGCGACCGCCAGGGCGGCTACGTTCAAACTGATGGGTAACATGGGTCTTGCCTGTAGAAAGTTGCCTCGTTTCTGTTCCGTGACGGAATCCTAGCTTACAACCCGCCGCCGGGCAAACGGCCCGCGTGCGATTTCTGGCATGGTTCAAAGGCCGCAAGCACGAGGCAACAAGTGGAATTCGTTTCATTCACCCCCCCCATACACCCCCCCGAACGAATATCCCAAAGTGGAACTTCTTGCCGGGCAAAGACTTCAAGCATTCATTCCGGGTGCCGCCCCAGCGTCACGTGCTTGAACAACGGTAGTTGCCTTTGCCATCTGCGTTTGAACCATGCCCGATTTCTTACCCCTCGCGCCGCGTCCCCGCTCGGCTGTACAATGACGCCGTACACGCGAACCGAACACCGTCCGCTCTCACCCGTCGCAACCGCGCATGCTCGAACAGCAACTGCTCGTGCTCCGACCCGGCCCGTCCCGCACGCCGCAAACCCTGGTGGAAGCGGCGACCGGGACGCCGCTCGGCTTCACGCGCTGGCGCGCGCCGGGCGGCTGGCTGCGGCGCTGGTTGGTCGGTCCCATCCTCGAAGTTCACGAACAGGAAGACGAGCCGCTGCTGTTCACCGTAAGCCGTTGCTGGAGCATTGCCGCCCGGCACCTGGTCTGCGACGCCGACGACGTGCCGGTCGGCGTGCTGGACCGCGCCCGGCTGCTCGACCGCTTTGGCCACCTGTTCGCGGTGCGCCGCCGCGAAGGCGACCGCGACGTCTTCCGCACGACGACGGGCTGCCCTGTCGCCGAGGCCGAGCCGGTGGACGAGACCGTCCGGCTGTCGTTTCACGCCGCCGTCGAAAACGAACCGTTCGCCAAGATGCTGCTGCTGGCGGCGGTGTTGATCCCGTGACGGGTCCGTGGTGCCATGTGCCTGGGGCCGTTGAATGCGCTTTTTATTTGGAAAGGACACCGAAACCGGCAACAGGACAAATCCCGCCCCGCAAAAGAAATGGAAAGCGTAATGTTTGAA
>JBBRLG010000664.1:0-3706 GCA_038231495.1 Gemmatales bacterium
AGAAAGAAAGCGGCGTCGAGCCGCCGCACTCCAAAGAGCTGCCGACACTCCCCAGGACACGAATACCCGTTCTCGACTCCGCACGGCGCCGACCTGCCCGTAACACCAACGTGGAGCATTCGATGAAAACCCTCATCATTGGCACCGGCATTTCCGCGACGACCTATGCCGCGACGTATCAACGCCTCGTGGGCGAAACCTTCACGATGACTTCCGGCAAGCACCTGTGGGAGAATCTGGACGCCGACCACATCATGGGCCAGCCCAAACACCTTTTGGTGGGCCAGACGCTCGGCACCAACACGGACCGCAATCGGCCGGAAGGTAATCTGAACCCGAACACCTTCATGAAATCGGGCGACTTCGCCAAAGAAGTATCCAAAACAAAAACGGCACTGGTAAACGACTTTCTGGCCGACAAAAGTCGGGTGCAAGGCGTCGCCGAAGCACCCAAGGGCGGCTACGAGGTAACGCTGTCGTCCGCCGCCCCATCGAGTCTCGTCGGCGACAATGTCAAGCTGACCAAAGTCAATTTCGACCGCGTGGTGTTCGCGTCGGGCGCCGGTCCCAACCGGCCGCTGACGATCGGCTCCAGCAAAGACGCCCCCCCGGTGGACATCAAATCCTTCAAGGGGCACGTCGTCGCCGGCGACGAGTTCATGGCGCCGGACTTCAAGGCCCCCAAGTCGCAGATCGCAACGCGTTCGATTGCGATCTACGGCGGCTCGGCCACTGCGGCGTGGGTCGCCGAGCTGGCGATCCTTCGGGGCTACAAAGTGACGCTGTGGTTCACGCGCCCCGGCGAAGGGGACAGCGGCTTTGACGCGAAAAGCCGCTTCGCGGCCGCCTTTCCCGCGGGCGGGCGGAACAAAAAGATCGAGGACGACCTCGAGGACCAGCGCAAGGTTCTGGAACTGCAGGAAATGCAGTTGATCGAGGCCGGCGACCTCGCGTACGTCGGCCTGTGGCTGAAAAACAAGGCGGGCCAGACGGAACTATACGTGCCGGACCTGGTCGTCTACTCCCTCGGCTACCAGCACACCGAGAAAGAAGGCGTCCGCTCGCTGCTGAGTTCCGCCATCATGGAGAAGATGGTCGCGTTCTACGACTTCGACCGGTCCATCAGCGAGGACCGCTGCCTGTTGGCGATCGGCGTGCCCGACGGTTCGCTGGTGGTCGTCGGCTCCGGCATGTCCAGTCAGTTCGGCTTTCAGATCAACAGCAAGGTGGAAACCGACAAGGTCGCGAAGCCGTACAAGGACATCAGCAAGACGCTGCCGGCGTCGGCCCCGACCGAGGGCATCGCCATGGTGATGGCCGGCATCGAGGCGTTCAACCGCTACATTCCCGTGACGGTAACGCCGGAACAGGAAAAGAAGGGGTCGGCCCCCAACCACAAGCTGTCGTGGAACATCAATTTCAACCTCGCCAATCGGACGCAACTGGCGACGTGGGTCGCGTCGGAAACGGACCTGGACCCGTTCCCGGCCAACCTCGCCGTGGACCTGATCGTGAAGGTGCGTTCCCTGAAGGCCAACACGTTCGGCGTGACGCCGGAGGTGATAAAACGCTTCCTCACCGCCTCGGCTCTCTACTGGGAGGAGCTGAAGCGCATTAACCCCAAGATTCCGCCGGAGACCCTGCGAAAAGGCGGGGACAAAAACGGGGCGTTTTACGACATCGACTTGCATGAGATGGTCGCGAAATTTCTGATCAAGGAAGGGGGAGGCCCCCTCCTTAACAAACTGACCGAGAAAGAGACCGTCACGAAGTCCTTTGTGAAATAGGGACGTTTCCGGGAATGACTGCCACGATTGATGCGTCGGGCGGGCCGTAGCCGCAAGCGGCCCGCTTGCTGGCTGAACCCGCGCAGCAGCCAGCAAGCGAGCCGCTTGCGGCTACGGTCGGCTCGCCCGACCGGTCTGGTTTCATGTTCGCAGGAGTATCTACCATGCCCCAACCCGCCGCCCGCATCACGGACATGCACGTCTGCCCGATGGTGACGCCGGGCGTGCCGCCCATCCCGCACGTCGGCGGGCCGATCCTGCCGCCCGGAGCGCCCACGGTCCTCATCGGCGGCCTGCCCGCCGCACGTCTCGGCGACATGGCGGTCTGCGTCGGCCCCCCCGACACCATCGCCCTTGGGTCGTTCACGGTCCTCATCGGCGGCAAACCTGCCGCGCGCCTGGGCGATTTGTGCGCCCACGGCGGGGCCATCGTTCTCGGCTGTCCGACCGTCTTGATTAGCTGACAACCTTTCCTTGCGCCCCAACTCTTCGAGGTCGGATCGTCATGGCCAAGTTTACCCAAGCCAACCGCCCGCTCTCCCTTACCACCCCGCTCGGCCCGGACATCCTGCTCCTCACCGCCTTCACCGGCACCGAGGAAATGTCGCGCCTGTTCAGCTTCGACCTGGAAATGCTGTCCGAGAGCGACGACATCGCCCCCCTCGACATCGTCGGTCAGAACGTGACGTGGACCGTGCAACCCAAGGGCGGCACCGCCCGCGTCTTCAACGGCCGGGTGCGCCGCTTCAGCGCGCGGGGCCGTACCGTCCACAAGCTGCGCTATTACCGGGCGGAGGTCGTGCCCTGGCTGTGGTTTCTCACGCTCAAAAGCGATTGCCGCATCTTTCAGAACAAGTCGGCGACCGACATCGTCCAACAAGTCTTCAAGGACCTCGGCTTCACCGACTTTGAATTATCCTTGCGGACGCCGCCGCCCGCGCTGGACTATTGCGTGCAGTACCGCGAATCGGACTTCGACTTCGTCTCCCGCCTGCTGGAAGACAACGGCATCTTTTATTACTTCCGGCACGAGGTGGGCAAGCACACCCTGGTCATGTCCGACCAGAAAATCGCCTACAAGGACTGTGCCGAGAAGGACGTCGATTTCTCGGACGGCTCGCTCGCGCCGCACCACGTCAGCACCTGGGAGCACCAGTACGAGTTCCGCACGGGCAAGTGGACCGAGACCGACTACAACTTCGAGACGCCCACCACCAGCCTGCTGTCCAGCGCCGACACCGTGGTAAAGCTGACCGGCAACGACAAGTACGAGAAGTACGACTACCCCGGCCGTTACGGCAAGAAGGCCGACGGCGGCACGGCGACGCGCTTGCTCATCGAGGAGGAGGAGACCAATTACGACGTGGTCGCCGCCGCCGGCACTTGTAGCTCGTTCAGCCCCGGAGGCAAATTCACCCTCAAGACCCACGACAGTGCCTCGGAGCGGGGCAAAACGTACGCCCTCACCGCGGTCCGCCACGCGGCGCGGGACGAGAGCTACACGACCACGTCCGGCACCGGCGCGGTGCAGAAGTACGAAAACACCTTCACCTGCATCCCGGCCGCCGTCACCTTCCGGCCGGCCCGGACCACCGCCCGGCCCCGCATCCCAGGCCCGCAAACGGCTGTCGTGACCGGCAAGGCGGGCGAAGAGATATTTATCGACAAATACGGCCGCATAAAGGTCCAATTCTTCTGGGACCGCGAGGGCAAGAAGGACGAGAACACGTCGTGCTGGATTCGCGTCGCCCAGGGTCTGGCCGGCAAGAACTGGGGCATGGCCTTTCACCCGCGCATCGGCCACGAGGTGGTCGTGGAGTTCCTCGAAGGCGACCCGGACCGGCCGCTCATCACCGGCTGCGTCTACAACGCCGCCCTGATGCCCCCCTACGACTTGCCGACGAACCAGACGCAGACCG
>JBBRLG010000665.1:0-3695 GCA_038231495.1 Gemmatales bacterium
CGGGAATATCGTCACGACCGCCAGCCAAGTGCCGTGGCCCCTGTCCCAGTCTGTTTTACCCAAAGGCTTGGTGTAATACGACTTAACCTTCGTTACACACGGAGCAGCTTGTCAACCCCAAAGGAAGTTCCTGGGGCGGCCTCTTCACGCCTCACAATCAGCAGCAGCCTTGGAGTAAGGCCAGACCCAGATAGTCGGCTTGTACCCGGCGCTTAACGTTTGTCCGATCCGGCGTCTCGAATCGTATCGAGAACTTCTCGGCTGTGTCCATGAACCAGCGAGCGGGCCATCAGCCAGATGCCCCACGGGAGAACAACGAACGGCCAGCACACGTTAGCGGCGAGAAAGTTGACCCTCAAGAACTCGGTCGTCTGCCGCCGCATACACTTGGGGCAGCCGATCCCGCGGGTTCTTTGCGCGGACCCCATGACGAACAGGAACAGGAAGACAAAGATAGTGTACGTCTTGAGCGAATCGCTCGGGAAGCCGCACGCTGGGCAGACCAACCACCGATCGACCGAAGTCGGGACCGCCGCGAGCCGTGTCAGTTCCCGGCGGAGCCGCTCCCGGTCAATCGCACAAGCCCCAAGATCGACTGTGCAGGTGGTGTCGTCTTCGAGGGTGACCACCAGCCACGATGTCTCGGTGCCTTCCCGTACCTCGGCCGATCGAATGCCGGACCACGGTAGAAGCCTGGGCGTGCCGCCCAGGATGTGGATACCGCCGGGGTGAACGCTAAAGACAGGTGCCCCTTTGAGGCGGAAGAAAACGAGCCAAGTCAACCCCTTGTAGATGAAGGCCAAGCCAAAAATCAGCCCGGCGGTGAACAGGCTGACCCCGGCGACGAGCATCCACCCATCCTTAACGGCCCTGCACGCGAAACCGGCCGACACACCGAGCCCGAGAACTAGGAAACCCGCCGCCACCATCCGCCACGGTGCGCGATCCAACGGGCGCTGCTCAGACACGTTCACCTGGCCCATTATCGCTCTCGCCTCTTCCAGCGTCTCTTGCCGAACTGGTGATTATGCTAACCGGTGCCGGCACATGATCGCTGCGCGGGCACTATATCGGCGTGCGCCGGCCCATGATCGCGAACCGCCGGCACATGATCGCCGCGTCGGCACACGATCGCCTGCACCAGCACAAAACACCGACTGATTGGACATCTTCCACCTCGACTTGTCAAGAAGGACAAAGGGGTCGGGAGTCAAATAGCACGTTTGTCGCTCTTTGTAGTATTCTACTCCCGCCCCTTTTTCCGCCGGGCCGGTCGGTCAGCCCCAGCCACTCCCTTTTAGTGGGGCGGCTCGGACCCGCGCGTTCGGTTGCGAAAAATCTAAAGGCGTGGCCTCCCGGTTCCGCACGGTCGGCCGCGGCCCGTTCGCCCGCGGCGGCGTGGCCCAAGACGGTTGGTCACCCGTTACCCCCCCGCGTCCGCCGACAATAGCAACAGCCTTTCCCCACCCCGTATCTCTTCCCGCATGTCCGTGACGAACCGTTGTCCATCAACCGACAGTAAATAATGCGGCGCTAACCGCCCGTCCGGTCGCGTCAATCCCGTCAGACCGGGACAGGCACATCCCACGCGCGCCAGCACCTCGGCGACGGTGCCCGCTGCGACGCGCAGCTCGGCCCGCCCGGCCCGGTGGCGCGGCACGCCGAAGAACTCCACAATCACGTCGTCGGTTGCATTCATCGTCGCCTCCTCTTTCCCTATCGTATCCTATGGAACGATTCCGGACGACCGGGCCGAATGCGCAAACCTTTACACCTTCTCGCTCGTCTTTTCCCTGACGACTACTCCCCCCCTTACGAAGGGGGGGTGGGGGGGGGTTAAGTAATAATCGCCGCACTCAGTCATGGTGTCCGCACCACCCCCCCTACCCCCCCCTTCGTAAGGGGGGGAACAGTTACGGAAATCACTTTTCTCCATTGCCCCAGGTTCAAAGGGAGCCACACATGAATCGACTGTCAATCGCCATCCTGGCGGCGGGTGTCGCCGTCGCCACGGGAGTCGGCATCCTCGGCACCGGCCTGTTGGTGTTCAAACCCGCCGCCGCCGTCGCCGGTGACGGCAAGAACGCCCCGGCGGACAACGTCGCCAGCGGCCGCGGCGGCGCGGGTCTGCCGATCGGCCAGATCGTGCTGTTCTCCAGCGGCGTCGGCTACTTCCAGCGCGAAGGGACGGTCGAAGGCAACGCCCGCGTGGACCTCTCCTTCCCGGTGCAGGACATCAACGACTTGCTCAAGTCAATGGTCATCCGCGACCTGGACGGCGGCGTGGTCAGCACCGTGTCGTACGACAGCAACGCCCCGGTCGAGAAGACCCTGAAATCGTTCGCGATCAACCTCAACGGCAACCCCTCGTTCGCGGGCATCCTGAGCCAGGCGCGCGGCGAAAAGGTCGAAGTCGTGTTGCAGCAGACCAACGCCACGCAGCCGGGCACGCTGACCGGCACCGTCGTCGGCGTCGAGACGCAGCACCAGCCCGTCGGCAAGGACGGCACGGTCAACGTCGAGTTGCTGAACCTCTGGTGCGCGGACGGCATGCGCAGCCTGAAATTGAGCGACGTGCAGCGCATGCGGTTTTTGAACCCGGTCATGGACTCGGAATTCAGGAAGGCTCTTGAGACGCTAACGCTGTCGCACGACACGCAGAAGAAGGCCGTCAGTCTCAATTTTATGGGCGAGGGCAAGCGCGAGGTGAAGGTCGGCTACGTCATCGAAAACCCGATCTGGAAGACGAGCTACCGCCTCGTGTTGCCGAAGGAGAAGGCAGACAAGCCGTTCCTGCAAGGCTGGGCGGTGGTTGAAAACCCCAGCGACGAGGACTGGAAGGACGTGCGCATGGCACTCGTCTCCGGCCGCCCGATCTCGTTCCAGATGGACCTGTACACGCCGCTCTATGTGCCGCGGCCGATGGTCGAGCCGGAACTGTTCGCGTCGCTACGGCCCGTAACTTACGGCGGCAACATGCTCGCCGACGACCGGCCGGTCGCGGCGAACGGCGCGATGCCAGGGGGTGGGCCGGGTGCCGCGCCCGGCACGGCGGGTGGGGGCTTTCCCGGTGGCGGCGGTGGGCTGCAGCGCAACCGCGACCAGGCCGGCAAAGACATGAACGCCCTGCGCAAGAGCATGGACGCCACGCCGGGCAATTGGATGGAAAAGGAAGGCAGGCTCCAGCTGGGCCAGGGCATTTCCTCCGTCGCTACCGCGTCGAAGCTGGGCGACTTCTTCCAGTACGCGATCGACAAGCCGGTCAGCCTGCCTCGGCAGAAGTCCGCGATGCTGCCCATCGTGAACAAGGACGTGGAGGGCACGCGCGTCAGCATCTACAACGAACACACCCAGGCCAAGTTCCCCCTGTTGGGCCTCAAGCTCAAGAACACGTCCGGCCTGCACCTGATGCAAGGCCCGATCACCGTGTTCGAGGGCAACAACTACGCCGGCGACGCCCGCATCCTGGATTTGCAGCCCAAGGAAGAACGGTTGATCTCCTACGCCGTGGACCTGGGCGTTGAAGTCAACCCGGTCGCGTCCAGTGACAACGGCCGTTTCACGATGGTCAAGGCAGTTAAGGGCATCATCGCGACCACCACCAAGGTCAAGGAAACGAAGACCTACACGATCAAAAACCGCAACGACGCCGAGCGCCTCGTCCTCATCGAACACCCCGTGCGCAACGAGTTCAA
>JBBRLG010000666.1:0-3674 GCA_038231495.1 Gemmatales bacterium
CAGTTGGCTGCGACGCTTCGCCATCACGCTGGTGAAACGCCATCCCGCCAAGGATAGCCTCCGCGGAAAACTCCTCCGCTGTGCCTATAATACCGACTTCCTCGCCGAAGTCCTTACGCTCAACACAGTTTGATATGCGCTGGCCCTGCGCTGGAATTCTGTAGTACCAAGGGACTTTGTGTGTCCTGCTCGACCCAACGCACTAACAAGCTTAGGGCGGCTGCTGACCGCGAGCAAGTTGCTCCGGCGCAGCAGCAAGCCACCCCGACGGGGAAAGAAATAGACCACGGTATAGAGAGGTGACCTATGCTGTTTCGTTGCCTGCGCTGCCGGAAGAAGCTGCGAAGCAAAGCCCAGTGGGATGGCCGGAAGGTCCGCTGCCCGTGCTGCCAGTTCGTGATGCGTCTGCCTCGCAACAAAGAGTGGTTTTGCCGGATGATGTTCCGGAGCCTGAATTAAAGCGGATTGCCATGCTCATGGATGGAGACCTGGGCAAGGTAGCCTCGTTGAGATGTGAAGGCGGAACCGGAAAGTCTCGAACTGTCAAGCGACAGTTGTGTAGGGCGGAGAAGGAGAGTGCAGTCGTGGTTACGCCAAAGCAGGCGGCGCAGAAGACCGGCGTTAGCGACAGCCTTGTCTACGAATGGTGCGCCCTTGGCTTGCTGACCCATTATCGCTTCGGCAAGCCAGGACGACGTGGCAAGATCCTGATTGACGAAACGGAACTGGAAGCATTTCTCGCAAAGTGCAAGCAGCCGGGGCGCCCCCATGAAGCAGCCCCTGTTCTAAAGCATATCAAGCTCAACTGACCGTATTCACGTGCGCCACGGGTGAGCCGAAAGGCTTGCTCATGCCCCCGCCCGCATGGAAGCGGACGGGGGTTTTATATCCTCGTCACTCCGCCGCCTTCTTCGCCATGTCCCGCATGTGCTGCACCTGCTGCGACAGCATGCTGTAGTGCTGCGATACCATCTTGGTATCGACGTGGCCGAGAAGTTCCGCGACCTGGGCGATGCCAACACCTTTTTCCAAGGCACTGGTCGCGTAGGTGGCCCGGTACGTGTAACTGATTACACCTTTGAGGTGCGGCAGTTTCTCCCGCAGGCGACGAAACCTGCAACGGACAGCGTTGCGGCTGAAGGGTTTTTTACCGCGAGGTCCCCGGAACAGGGGACCATCGGGGTAGGCCGCCATCAGCTTGCTGCTTAATTCCACCATCGCGGGCGTCAGGAAGACGACTCGCGGCCGCCCGACCCGCTTCACAGTCTTGTGCTCGGCGAAGCTCCAGACCCCCAATTCTAGGTTGACATTGGCGGCAGTCACCTTTCGCACCTCGCCGGGCCTGGCTCCCGTCTCCGTCATGGCGAACACGAACTCGCGGAATTGGCGGTCCACGATGTTGTTCAGGATTTCCCGCCGCTCTTCCGGGGTAAGAATGCGGTCGCGGCGGTGTTGTGGTGGCTTCTTCACGTTCTTGATTGGATTGGGCTGGAGCAGGCCCTCCGTGTCGGCCCAATTGAAGGATCGCTTGACGGCGACGACAGCGTTGCGGCGGCTACCCTTCCAACCAAGGTGTGCGTCCAGCCACCGAGTCACATGCAGCGGCTTCAATTCCCTGGCCAGCAGCGTACCGTACATTTCGCTGAAGTCCTGCAGGAAGTCGCGGTAACCGCGGTAGGTTTCGGGCTTGTGGTGCTTTTCAGAGTAGTCGAGGAACAGGTCGAAAACCTGGCAGACCCTCAACTCGTCAGTCTTTGGGATGGCCGCCGGGTCGGCCGCCATCAATTTATGGAACGCCCCCATGATTTGCGGCGGCGCGTTCCAGCCGTTCCGCCACTTCTTTGGAGGCGGAGCATCTTCAGGGTGTGCGCCGAGCGGGTTCTGCTTGCCCCTGATCTCGACGTACCATTTGCCTTTGGACTTACGATACCAAGGCTTCAGCGGACGCATGAGCGGCTCTCCCGTTTCCTGCCACGGGTAAGCCGGAAAGCCTGCTCATTACCAACTGCCCACCACGAGCGGGTGTGTTGATGCGTTTCCTGCCCAGTTTCCTGCCCTCCGCTCAAGGAGGGAAAAACAAGGGCTGACGTAACTTGCTATCACATCAGCCTTTGTGTTAGTCGGGGCGAGAGGATTCGAACCTCCGACCTCCTGAACCCCATTCAGGCGCGCGAGCCAAACTGCGCCACGCCCCGATTTTCGGTATCCAGCGATCAAATCAGAATTGCCGTCAAGTGGGGTAAGCCTTTCGGCCCCTTGACGCTGGACACATTTTAGTGTGTTTTAGGCCCTTTTGCAATGGCTTCGCTGACCGATCGCTGACAGCCCCGGCTGGGCTTCCACGGAGAATCATAGCGACCGGGGGGTTGGTTGCCTACGGCAACGGGAAGAACCTGTCGCGGAAAAGTCGCCTGTCCGGCGGAAGTCCAACCACGAACTCCAGTTCGCGAACGACAGCCGGATCGTCAGCCTGCCGTGCAGCGCCGACACCATCCGCGGCTTCGCCAACGTGAAGGTTCTCATCATCGACGAAGCCGCCCGCGTGCCGGACGACCTGTACCGCACACGGTGCGGCCGATGATCGCGGTCTCCGGCGGCCGGCTGCTGTGCCTGTCCACGCCCTACGGCAAGCGCGGCTTTTTCTACGACGCCTGGGCGCACGGCGGGCCGGAATGGACGCGCGTCGAAGTGCCGGCGGCGCAAGTCCCGCGCATCAAGCCGGAATTCCTGGAAGAAGAACGCCGCAACCTGGGCGAGTCGTGGTATCGGCAGGAGTACGGCTGTTCGTTCGAGGCGTTGGAAGGTCTGGTTTATCCCGATTTCGCCCGCTGCGTCGTGCCTGTTGGCGAGCCGGGAGCGTCAGCGACCGGAGTTCTTACCGGCTGCAAGGTCGGTGGCATCGACTTCGGCTTTCGCAACCCGTTCGCAGCGGTCTGGGGCGCGGTCGATCGCGACGACGTGCTGTGGCTGACCGGCGAACACTACGAGCGCAACCGGCCGCTGAGCCATCACGCCGAACGGCTGTCGCGTCAGGTCCGCTGGTACGCCGACCCGTCCGGCGCCGGCGACATCAGCGAATTGAAGCGCGCCGGTTTCGCCGTCAGCGGCGGCCGCAATGCCTTGCGTCCGGGAATCGCCGCCGTGACGGCCCGCTTACAAAGCGGCCGTCTAAAAGTCGTAGCCGGTGTTTGCCCCAATCTGCTTGCGGAGGCGGAACTTTACCGTTACAGTGAGGACGCCACGGACAAACGGGCCGAGACGCCGGTGGACGACAACAACCACGCCCTGGCGGCGCTGCGGTATCTGGTGACGAAGCTGGACGAAGGCCGCGGCGTTCGCGGCCGGCCGGTGGAAAAACCGGACGAGAAGGAGCGGAAAAGGGAAGAAAACGCCCGACAGAGGCAGCGGGAGTGGTTGAGTGTGGGCAATGAGGCGTTGTGGACAGGGTTTGATTGAGACTGGCAAAGGCGGACCAAATACGGACAATAAGGATCGGTTGTCGATCAAATTGACTCCCGACGCCTTTTCCCGACCCTAGTGGGTCACTTGTCATGTGCGTAGCCATAACTGGGCGATTTGCGTCTTCGCACCGGCTTGCAGCTGTAGGCACCTGAACCGCCCTGTCGATGGCGGCGTTCCCGTTGACGGTCTCGGCGGCGGCGACGCTTCCCTCC
>JBBRLG010000667.1:0-3671 GCA_038231495.1 Gemmatales bacterium
CCTTTTGACCCCCGAGGGGCTGTCGTAGCCGAATTGCCCAGAATTCGGGCGGCTGCCGGCCCGAATTCTGGCCAATTCGGCTACGACCCCGAGGTTTTCTACAGACTACTTCCCACCCCTTATTTGTCTAGTCGCAGCCGGCGCAACCCGCACGAGCGTCATTGGCTGGCGGCCCCGCCGATAATGCCGGTGCAGGTCAGCATTAAGAAACAAAACCATCCAAAGAACACGAGCGTTTCCTCGCCGGGATCAGCGAGTACGAGGTCTTTCTCGGCTTCCTCGTTGGGGACAGCTAGTTCGTGATGTTTTCAATTTGGAGTGCGGCGCGTTTGCGCCGCGTTCGTTTACGGGGGTTTATTTTACGGTGCTGCGGGAACAGACCAAAGAAAGCGGCGGAAAAGCGCCGCACTCCAAAAAAAGAAAGAAAGCGGCGGAAAGACGCCGCACTCCAAAAAATGGACAGCTCGTTCGCATTGCTCGAACCAACAACCTTCGCATGGTCTATTAGCTACCAGCCAGCAGGGAGAGCACGTCGTTCCATGCGTCGGGCTTTTCCAGCAGGACGCGGCGACCGAACCGCCGAACCGTCTCACGCTGCCCGTCATTCAGATACTCGACCGGATTCGTGCCGTCTACCCGCGCCAGGTTGGAGGCCGGCGCGTGCGAACGCCAGCAAGAGCATTTCGACGGCCTGCTCGTTGCTCTTGAGGCGCGGGCCGAAACCGCCCTCGTCGCCGACGAGGACGCCCTCGAAGCCGTGAGCCGTCAACACCTCGGCCAGCGCCTCGCCCCCGCGCTCCTGGCCATCCGCGCTGCCCCGCAGCAACGCCTCCAGCAACGCGCAGAGACCATGCAGCAACTGCGCGACGAGATTGCCATGCGCAAGGGCCAAAAGCCGCGGCCTAAAAGCGCTCCCAGTCAACGCGAACTCCCGGAGGGCCGCACCGTGCTGGCACCGTTGCCGGCCGACGTCTTGGAAGGTCAACCCTTTGGCCCCGAACGGATCGCCTACCTCCTCCATCCGTAGCACCCGTGCCACGTCATGCAACCCTTGCTGGGGGAACAACGGCAGGAAATCGGCAGCGTCATTAAACACGGCCACGATCGGCACGCGGGTCCGGCGTGCTGCCATGCGCTTGGACACATCGAAAGGAAGAGTTATTGAGAAGTTACCCACGAACCTGTCCTGGACCACCCTTGCCATTCTCCACCCTTGCTATGAAAAACCGACCCTTGCCAACGTAAAACCGGTTGCGGTTCACCTTCCTTCGCGGCCCTAAAAAATGAATCGGCACCGATCATTGGACACGAGCAGATTCTTGACAGGCGAAGAACGAACTGCTCAGATGATGTGCGCCGCCTGCCGGCACCTTGCGGGCCTACCCGTCGCCGGCATCGGAACGCCGTAAGAAATGAACTGACACCTATTGTTCTCGCTGGGGCGAGGTACCGAAGCGGGGGCCGGTTGCGATAAACACGGGCGTGCCATGCCTACCGTCCTACAAAGCGGCCCGTACCGCTTCTACTTCTACAGCCACGAACCGAATGAGCCGCCACACGTTCATGTCGATCGGGACGATTTGTCGGCGAAGTTCTGGTTGGAACCAGTCGCCTTCGCACGCAATTTCGGTTTCGCGCCGAGGGAACTGCGGCGCATTCAACGCCTGGTGATTCAACACCAAGCGGCATTTTTGGAGGCTTGGCATGGGCATCTTGGCGCTAACGGCTGACGAGCGGGTCGTCGGCGTGAAGTTCACGAAAGATACCTTGAGCGTGTCCCTTCGGGACGGGCGGACCATCATCGTGCCGCTCGCGTGGTATCCGCGGTTGCTCGACGCCTCTCCGGCTCAGCGCAAGAACTGGCGCGTCGCCGGCGGCGGTTACGGCATCCATTGGCCGGACATCGATGAAGACCTGAGCACGGAAGGCTTGCTTCGCGGTGCGCCGGCGCCGCGACCCCGCCCGGTCGAGGATGCTGACAACAAAACACATCGGCGAACCAAACGCGGAAGCTGACCGGCCCCGCGAACACGGCTCCAAGTACCCTGAAGGAATTGTCGCTTATCAGGAGATCGTCATGAATCAGAAGATCGGATTTGCCGACGCCCTTGACGCCGCCGAACAACTCGACCCGGACGCCCAGGCCGAATTAGTAGCGGTTTTGAGCCGCCGCTTGGCCGAGCGCGGGCGGGAGCGCGTGGCGGTGGTGGTAGCGCAGGCCCGACGCGAATTCGCTGCCGGGCACTGTCAACCGATGACCGCGGCGGAGTTGGTACGCGAGACACGGTCATGAGGCGCACGCTGTTAAGCTCACTCGCGTTCGCGCGCGACCTGCGGAACTGGTTCAAGCCGCGCCCCGATGCGGCGGCGCCGATTGAGGCAGCGCTGGAACAGTTGTCGGCCGACGCAACGTATCCGTCGCTCCGAACGCACAAGTTGCGTGGTGCGTTGGCGGGATGCTGGGCTTGCAGTGTGGGGTACGATCTGCGCGTCGTATTCGAGTACGCTCAACATGAAGGAGCGGAGGCAATCCTGCTACTGGCTTTGGGCACGCACGATCAAGTCTATTGAAGCGAAAACGATGTGGGTTCATTTTTCATCTTCACCCGACGCATCTCGATCCTCCTTCCTGGGTCTGCCGCGCTTGCGAAAGTTGAGACAAAGGTCCGTTCGCTGTGCCGTGGCACCTGGCGAAGCTCGGTAGCCATTCGAGGGGCCACGCGCGTGCTGGAACAACGGCGGCTGCAACCGGAAGTCATGGATCAACCGGGCCTCGACGCCGGGCAACACGCCCTGGCGCTGCGCGGCCTGGCGCGCATCAACTGGTGGAGCCGTAGCGCCGGCATCCTGTGGCCGGCACTGCGGGAACAGGCGCGGCGCGGGCCGGTGCGCGTCCTCGACCTGGCGACCGGGGCCGGCGACGTGCCGGTGCGCCTGAGTCTCCTGGCCAAACGGCGTCGGGTGCCCCTCCAAATTGAGGGGTGTGATGTCAGTGCGGTGGCAGTCGATTGCGCCAAACGACGCGCCGCGGCGGCCGGGGCGGACGTGCGCTTTTTCGTCCACAACGCACTGGCGGGGCCACTCTTGTCGGGTTACAACGTGGTCATGAGTTCGTTGTTCCTGCACCACCTGGAAAACGAGCAGGCGCGGGCGTTTCTGGCGCGCATGGGCGAGCAAGCGGGCAGCCTGGTGTTGGTCAACGACTTGGTCCGCGGCGCGGGCGGGTTGCTGCTGGCCCAGGTCGGCACGCGGCTCTTGTCGCGGTCGTGGGTCGTTCACACCGACGGGCCGCGCTCGGTCGAGGGGGCGTTCACCATGCCGGAGCTGCGCGGGCTGGCGGACGCGGCGGGGTTGCGCGGCGCGGCAGTTGCGTGGCGTTGGCCGTGCCGCATGTTGCTGACATGGAGACGGCCGTCATGATTTCCGCAAGCCTGGGATTGCACGACGCGACACGCACCGTCTGGGATGCGGTCGTCGTCGGTGCCGGGCCGGCCGGGTCGCTGGCGGCGCGCGAATTGGCCCGGCGCGGGCGGTCGGTGTTGCTGGTCGATCGGGCGGCGTTCCCACGCCGCAAGGTTTGCGGCTGTTGTCTCAACGGCAGCGCCCTGGCAACACTGCGGCGCGTGGGGCTGGGCGACCTCACGGTACGCTGCGGCGCGGTGCCCGTCGAG
>JBBRLG010000668.1:0-3670 GCA_038231495.1 Gemmatales bacterium
CGGAACGAACCGCGGGCCCGCAAGCGCCGGCAAAAGCACTACCCGTTCCTCAAGACTCCCCGCAACAAAGCGCGTAAGGCTCGCCCTGCAAAGACTTAGAGGCTCCAGGAAGTGCCATTCAGGACAGGCCTCGTTTTGGAAAGGCAAAAGGGGTCAGATTAGTTTAATAACAGACTTATGTAGGTGCTAATACTTTCCCGATCCAGGCGTCCATCCGAAGGGCGAAAAGCGGTCGGGAGTCAAAGACAAGAAAAGGGGACAGCGTACTTTTCCCAGCCGTGGCGTCCATCGACAACGGCTGACCGTGGAAGGCACGGCAGCCAACGGCGGTTACCGGCGCTCAAGAACACGTTTTCACCGTTACCATACGGTAGTTTGATGCGTACATGAACGCCACCGCCGCGCGACGCCAAAACGGCACGCCTTGGAAAGCCAAAAGGAAAGGCAAAAGGGGTCAGGTTAGGAAAGGCAAAAGGGGTCAGAAAGGCAAAAGGGGTCAGGTTCATTTAATAACAGACTTATGTTGGTGCTAATACTTTCCCGATCCAGGCGTCAATCCGAAGGGCGAAAAGCGGGTGGAAAAGAAAAGGGGACAGCGTACTTTTCCCGCGCTCTCCGCCAGTCCCGGTGTGACGAACAAGGGGGACGCATCTACTCAATCCTGAACCCGCTCACCAGCCCGCCCGAAGACGGTGGCCCGCCGCTCGGCGGCATCGACACCGTATCGCTGCCCCCGTCGCTGGAACTGAACCCCGCCGTCAACCACCTGGACCCCACGGCCAACGCTTTCGCGCCCCAGCTCGCGCCCGTCTCCACGGCGAATTTCAGCGGCACCGAAGCGGCCCTGCCCCAATTCTCCACCAACCCGGTGCGCTACACGGACGGCGCGGTCAACCTGACCTTCTCCGACCTGACTTCCTACGGCTTCGGCACACCCTGGGGCCAGACGCGCAGTTGGACGAACGTCCTCGGCTACGCCCGCGCCAGCTACAACGGCACCGGCATGGTCGATGCCCAATTGCCGGTCCTGTTGCCCACGAGTACCGGTGTCGCCGTCGTCACCAACGGCACCACCGCCCGCTATTTCGACCTCGTGAGCGGTGCCTACGTCCCCCGCTATTTCGACAATGCCAGCCTCGTCGCCATGTCGGCCAACAAGCAGTTCGTCCTGTCCGACCCGCAAGGCGATGTCCTGACGTTCGACAACTACGACGCCACGTTGCCGACCTTGCAACAAGGGCATTTGGAGAAGTGGGCCGACGCCGCCGGCAATTTAACCCAAGTCACGTCGCACAACAGCGACGGCCAGGTCACGGAAGTGCAGCGCAGCAACACCGTCAACGGCGCAACCTACACCGAGTCGTACCTGACGACGTACCGGTCCAGCACCGACGCCAACGCCGGCCTTGAATCCAACGTGACGCTGCGCCGCAAGGTCGATAGCGGCGCATGGACGACGGTGCGGCAAGTCGCGTACACCTACTACGACGGCACCCAAAGTTACGGCAATCTCGGCGACCTGAAAACGTCGGTGGTCCAGGACGGCAGCGGCACGGCGCTGGACACGACCTACTACCGCTACTACACGCAAGCCGACCTCACCGGCGGCGCGAACGGCTACCTGCACGGTCTGAAATACGTATTCCGCCCGGCATCCTACGGCCGGCTGGTGACCGCGCTCGGTTCCACCGCGCCGGGCAGCGCCACCGACACGCAGGTTGCGCCCTACGCCGACGACTATTTCGAGTACGACAGCAGCCGGCGCGCGACCAAGGTGACGAACGCCGGCGCGGGCGGCACCACGACTAGCGGTCTCGGCACGTCCACGTTTACCTACACGGCGAATACGCACCCGTCCGGCACGCCCGGCCCCAACGAGTGGGCGACCAAGACCGTCGAGACGCTGCCCGACGGCAACCAGAATATCGTCTACACCAACACCGGCGGCGTGGAGATGTTGAAGGATTATTACGACGTGTCCGGCTCGAGCCAGCACTGGCTGACCTTCGCGCAATACGACAGCGCCGGCCGGCAAATCGTGCTGGCCGCGCCGTCGGCCGTGACCGGCTACAGCGACACCTACAACGACCTGCTGCACTACCAGACCGGCACCGGCTACCAGTATTTAGCCTCGACCGCGGGCGCGATCGAGACCACGACCTTCGGCACCACGACGACGGCGACGAGTACGACGGCGGGAGACGCCGTCGGCTACGTGAAGAGCCACCAAATCCAACAAGGGCAGTCGGGTACGGCGATATTGTTAGATGCCGTGCAATATAAATCCAATACGGACGCCAATAGTAACACCAGCTATTTCGTCGTGGCAGCAACCGCCTCCCGCAACACCGACGGCACCGGCGGCGAAACGACCACGGCCAGCTATACGTTCGCCACCGGCACCAACCAGATTAAATCGACGACCGTGAGCCTACCGACCGTTTCTTCGACGCAGAACGGGCCGGGAACCGCCGACACGACGACGACGTTCTACGACAGTTATGCACGACCGAATTGGGTCAAGGACACGGACGGTTTCATTCACTACGTCGCCTACGACGCGGCGACCGGGGCGGTGGTGCAAACGATCGTCGATTTCAAAACAAGCCCTCCGCAAGACGGCTACGACCCGCCCTCGGGTTGGGCGACGCCGACGGGCGGCGGTCTCAATTTACTCACGCAAATTGCGGTGGATGCGCGAGGCCGGCCGACGCAAACGACGGATCCCAAGGGCAACGTCACCTACCAGACGTACAACGACCCGAACCACGAAACGCGCGTCTACGCCGGCTGGGACACCACCACGCTGACACCGACCTTACCCACCCAACTGCTGCGCGAAGATCGGCCGGGCGGCTACCTCGAGACGCTGACGATGACGGCGACGCCGAACCTGACCGACGGCGCTCCCGACGGCACGGAAAGCGTGGCCAGCGTGCAAACGCTGGCACGCGCTTACACGAACGCCGCGGGCCAGTTAGCCAACTCCGACGCCTATTTTAACCTGAGCGGCGTGACCTACTCGACCAGTACCCACATCGGTACGCTGAACACGAATTATTACGAAACCGCGAACGGCTACGATAGCCGCGGCCGGGCCAACCGCGTGCAGACACCAACGGGAACGATCAACCGCGTCGTGTACGACGGCCTGGGCCGCGCCGTTAGCACCTGGGTCGGCACCAACGACACCCCGGCAAGTGGCAATTGGTCGCCCACCAACAACACGTCCCCGTCAAACATGGTGCAGTTGACCGCCAACGTCTACGACGCCGGTGGTGTCGGCGACAGTGACCTGACGCAAACGACCTCTTACCCCGGCCTCAGCGCGACCGCGCGCGTGACGAACAACTTCTACGACTGGCGCGACCGCTTGGTAGCGAGCAAGTCCGGCGTGCAGACGACCGAGGATACCACCACGCACCGGCCGATTAGTTATGCCACCTACGACAACCTCGGCGAAGTGACGCAGGTCCAGCAATACGACGGCGACGGTGTGACGATTAGCACTTCCGGCGGCGTACCCGTGGCCCCGTCGTCGTCGCTGCTACGCGCCCAAACAACTGCGTCTTACGACGACCAGGGGCGTGTGTACCGGCAACAGACCTACCTCGTGAACCCTTCGACCGGGGCCGTTTCCACGAATTCTCTGGCGACGAACACCTGGTAC
>JBBRLG010000669.1:0-3657 GCA_038231495.1 Gemmatales bacterium
CGTCGAGCAGATGCACGAGAGCCGTTGCTACCTGGGCGGGACCGGCCAAAAGCAAATGAGTTGCGTCACCTGCCACAACCCGCACGACTACGCGGAGCCGGCCCGGCAAGCGGCCTTTTACCGCAAGAAGTGCCTCGACTGCCACGCCGAGCACGGCTGCACGGAGCCGTTGGAGGTTCGCATGAAGAAGAGCAAGGACGACAACTGCGTGCAGTGCCACATGCCGCCAATCGCGGCGACCGACATCATTCACAACGCCTCGACCGACCACCGCATCCTGCGCACGCGCGCCACCCGCCCGGCACAACCTACTCCCGTTCCCGCCGGACCGGGCCGCCTCACTCTGCGACCGTTCGGCCGCGACCGGATCGACCCGGAAGACAAGGAAATGCTGCGCGACGCCGGCCTCGCCCTGGTCGTCCAGGGTTCGCACGGCAAGGCACCGCCGCAACTGGTCGGCGCACAGGCCGTGACTCTCTTGGACGAGGCGTTGCGGCGCGTGCCCGACGACGTGGAAGCGTGGGAGGCCAAGGGGCTGGCGCTGGCAATGGCCGGGCGTCCGACCGAGGTTGCGGCCGCCTACGAGCGGGCGCTGGCGTTGGAGCCGGACCGCGAAACGGCGCTGGCCGCGGCGGCGAACCTCGCGCTCAACCAGCGGCAGCCGGACAAGGCGTTGGACTACCTGCGGCGGGCGGCGGTGGTAGACCCATGGTCGCGCGACTACCGGGCGAAACTCGTCGGCCTGCTTTCGGCGCGGAACGAGTGGGACGAAGCGCGGCCGCACGCGCAAGCCTGGCTGCGCATGGACCCCGGCAACCTGCAAGCGCGGCAGGCGTGGATCACGTGCCTGATTAAAGCCGGCAAAAAGGAGGAGGCTCGGCAAGAGTTCGCGGTGATCGAGGCGTTGGACCCGAACAATCTGGGCGATTTGCGCCGCTGGTTCGAGCGGCAGCTGCGCTAAGTTACGCCCACAGTTAGACGATGACGTTTTGCCGGTAGAGTTCAAACGCCGCGTCCCACGCTTGCCGTTGGCCGGGAATGTCGGCGTCGCTGACGGCGTCGTCGGGGCCATCGGCCGCGCGCCGGAACGCGGCCTGCCAACGGCCATTCGCCGCCTGCCAAACGCGCAGATACGCCTCGCCGAGATTCGGGCCAGTTACCTTCATCTGATTGTCCGCGCCGGCCGGCTCGTACTTGCACTGCCGTTGTTTGAACCAAAAAGGCAGGATCGGTTCCATGGTAACGTTCCTCCGCCGCTTGCGGCTTTGCACGACCTCACGATTTCAAAACGGTATAGCCCCGCTGCAACTGCACTTCAATGGTGCCAAACGTCTCCTCGATGAACGTCGAGATTTCGTCGGGCTGTTTCGTCACTAGGTAGAGCCGCCCCTGGCGCTTCAGCAACACCCGCGCCCGTTCGGCAAACAGCCGTGAAACGGCGTGGTGGGCGTAGTAGGGCGGGTTTGCCAGGGCCACGTCGAAGCTGTTTTCTTCCACCCCGTCCACCTTGCTCGTCGCCACGACCTGAAACGCCGTCACGCCGTTGGCGCGGGCGTTGAACTCGGCCAAAGCCGTGGCGCGGACGTTGCTGTCGATGAACGCGATGAAGCCCTCGGCCCCGGCCTTCTGAGCCGCGAAGATGCCGTTGGTGCCGCAGCCGCAACCGAGGTCCAGGACGCGATCCTTCGGCTCGACGACCATCGTCTCGGCCAGGGCGCGGGCACCGTGGTCGAAGCGGCCGTAGGAAAACGTGCCCGGACGCGACAGGAAACGGCACGACGGTCCGCCGGCGATGCGTGCCTGAAACGTCAATTCGTGCCGCCGTCGGGGCCGGTCGCCGTCGCGCTGACACCAGAAGACTGAATCGTTGTCGAGGTTGTTCGGGTGGACGCGGCCGAACACTTTTTTTAACTGCTGCGCGAAAAACGGGTCGCTTTCGTAGGAAGACCACACCACGAAGGTGCCGTGGGGCCGTAGGACGTGGAACGCCTGCTCGATCATGTCGATTTTCAGGTCGCGCTCACCGCCGCGCGCCGGCATGTAGACGGCGGACTGGAACTCGGCGGGCAGGTCCCACAGGTCGGGCAGCGTCACCACCTCGGCGACGAGGTTTTCGACCGCCAGCGCCTCGCGCAGGCGCTCGGTCTGGTGCAAATCCATCTGGTAGCAGGTCGTCGGCGTGACCGGGCAGGCCTTGAGCAGGTTGACAACCTCGGCGGGCGAACCAAGGACGACCGCCAGCGGCGCGCGGAGTCGGGCGCACACCGGTTCGGGCACTTCGCGCTGCGACAGGGGAACGTCAAGACGCTTGCGGCGGGACATTCATTTTGCTTTCTGCTAAACACGATTCGCGCGATTCGGAACGCAAAGCCGCAAGCGGCAGAATTACAAACTCATTTCGATCGCGGCTTTCCAACGTTCGCCCGGCGGCAGCACCAGCCAGCCGGCGTCGATACCCCTGGCCTGCAAGTTGACCGCGTCGGTCACGCAGGTGTACGGCTCGACACAAAACGCCTGCCGGTGCCCCGGCGTAAATACCACCATCTCGCGGAATGCCGGCGAACAGCGGACGTGCAACGTCGCGTCGTTCGCCCCGCGGATCGTCGCGCACTCGAACAAGCCGCCCTTGTCCGTCGCCGCACCCGGCACGCCGGTCAGCACGTCGTCGAGCTTCAAGTCGCCGTAACGCCGCGGACGGTTCAAGTCCCGTTTGCCGTCCAGGTAGGAGAGGTCGCCTGTCGGCAGGCAATCTTCGAGTTGCCAGAACGACCGCGCCGGCACCGTCACCTTGCAGTCGTCGGACTTGCCTTGCGCCGCGAACGGCAACCGGAAATACGGGTGAAAGCCCAGGCCAAACGGCAGCGGTCTGGTGTCGGGATTGTGGACCTCGGCCTCCAGGAGGAGGCGGTTGGCCGTCAGCCGATACGTCACGCGCAACGTGTAATCCGCCGGCCACAACCCGACGCAATCTGGGGCGTCGAGCGCGCCGCGGAACTCGCCCGTGACCCAGGCCGCGTTGGCGTCCGCGCCACGATCGGTCACGCGCCAGGTCCGCTGGCAGGCGAAACCGTGAATGGCGTTCTTGCCGCCCGACTCGTTGCACGGCAACTGGTACTCGGTGCCGTCCCAGGTGAAACGGCCGGCGCGGATGCGGTTGGGGAACGGAAAAAGGATGGGGATGCCGCTGCGCGTCGGCCGGCCCTCGCCGAACAGGTCGGGGTCGTCGTAGAGCAGGTCGAGTGCCTCGCCCTTGCGCTTGACCTGCCAGCGGATGCAGTTGAAGCCGAGTGCCGGCCAGACCTCCGCCCAGCCGTCGGTGCCGTGCTGCAAAACGTAAATCGTGGCGTCCCGATTCGTCGGACCCGGTTCCGTGCGCGTGTGGACGGCAAAGGACATAAGTACAAACTCCTCGCGGCCGGGCGACGCGGTTAACGCAGGTGTCGATTTTATGGCCCGACGGCCGATTTGACAAAAAAACTAGTAACCGTTCACCGCGTTGTTGAAAACCAGCCAACGGTAGACCTGGCGCGCTATCGTTTCCGCGACGACCCATTCGTTTCGCGTGGCTTGAGAGCAAAGGAAACGAACTTTACTTCCGCAAGTGCTTATCGGGTATTCTCTTGGGGAAGTTCGTTTCCCGACCCCCTGACACACCCC
>JBBRLG010000670.1:0-3629 GCA_038231495.1 Gemmatales bacterium
AAACGACTTGGCGTCACCCGTGGCCAAGATTGAAGAGTATGCGGAGGACGTGAAGAAGGCGCTGGAACGCGCCCCCGAAGACGTGGACGTGCTGATCGCCGCCGCCGACAAGGAGCGCCTGCTGGGCGCGGCCAAGGGTGACGCCAAGTCGTTTGCCGCGCACCGGGACGAGGCCCGCAAGCTGTTGCAATCGGGCCTGGAGTTGCAGGCTAAGCCCGGTTACAAGTCGGCGACCGAGGGTGGCCGCTTCCAACTCTTGTGGCACCTGGCCAACTTGCAACTGGACGTGTCGTCCAGCGACCTCAATCGCAAAGACGACACCGGAACCAAGGCGCGCCAGGAAGTCGCGGACGCGGCCCAGACCATCGATAAGCTCAAGGCGATCAAGGAAGGCCTGCCGGCGGCGTCGGAATACCTGGAAGCGCGGCTGCGGCTGCACCAGGGCAAATGGGGCGAAGCGGCGACGCTCTTCGAGAAGGCGCGGCCGATGCTCGACGGCCGACCCGAACTGCTATTCCAGGTCGATTTGTTCCTCGCGCAGTGCTACGAAAAGCTGGAGCAGCCCAACCAGATGTTGGCCGTCAGCGAACGTGCCGCGATCCGCGACCCGAACTCCGTGGCCGCCCGCGTCGGCATGGCCAAGGCGCAGTGGGCGATGGGCCGCATGGACGAGGCCATGCGCAACTACGAGCAGGTCCTGGGGCGCGACAAGGTGCCCGTGGAGGAGCTGCTGGACGTGGCGCGCATGCAGGTGCAGCGCCAGTTGATCGCCCCCAAGCCGGATTGGCAGGTGGTCGAGCCGGCCCTGGTGCGTGCCGAGAAGGCGTCGGTGGACAACCAGCGCAAATGGGTGGACGTGCAGCTGCTCCGCGCCGAAATGTTGGCGGCACAGCAAAAATACGACGCGGCGGGGCAGGTCCTCACGGCGGGGTTGCAAAAATATCCGAAGGACGTGGACCTGTGGACCGCCCAGGCGTTCCTCACATACAAGCAGGAGCCGAACCGGCCGGACCTGGCGCTCGGCGTGCTGGACGACGCCGAAAAGACGGTCGGCGAGGACCGCGTTGATTTCCGCCTGGCCCGCGCGCGCATCGTCATCAAGCCGCCCACCAAGGGTACCGCCGCCTATCTGACCAAACTCAAGGAAGGCAACGAAAAGTTTACGGAAGAGGACCGCTCGACGCTGCTCGAAGGGCTGGCGGAATCGTGGTATTTGCTGGACAACAAGGCGGAAGCTCGGCAGCTGTGGCAGGAGATGACGCACCTGCCGCTGCACCAAAACGACTTGCGGCTGCGGCTGATGCTGTTCGACCTGGCCATGATGGAGCGGGACGAGGCGGGCATGAACCGCCAGCTCGACGACATCAAAAACATCGAACGCGCGCAAGGCACGTTCCACCACCTGGGCCAGGCACTGCGGCAAATCTGGCTGGCGCGCGAAGGCAAGGCCGACAAGAAAACGGCGCTGGCCGAGGCGCGGTTGCAACTCGACCAGGTGCGCACGCCCTGGCCGCGCGTGTCGCTGGCCCGCGCCGAAATCGCGCAAATGTCCGGCAACGCCGAAGAGGCCATCGTCCATCTGAAGCAGGCGATTGAACTGGGCGAGACCAGTCCCAAGGTCATCCAGCGGCTCGTAGACGCGCTGGTGCAACGGCAACGTTATGCCGAGGCCGACCAGGAATTGCAGCGGTTGCGCGACTCGGTGCTCATCAATTCGCAGCTGGGCCAACTCGCCGCGGACGTGGCCATGCACCAGGGCAAGACCGACCTGGCGCTGCGCCTGGGCAAGGACGCGGTGAATCCCGGCACGGCCAATTACCGCGAGCTGGTGTGGCAGGCGCGCTTGCTGTTCGTCGCCAAGAAGGACCAGGAGGCGTTTGCCAAGATTCAGGAGGCGATCAAGCAGGCCGAACACGAACCCGACCCGCGCGTGGCGCTGGTGCAGTTCTTCCACGCCCGCGGCCGCGACGCGGAGGCCCGCCAGGCGATCGAGGACGCCAAGGTCCACATCAACGGCGACCGCAAGGCGCTGGCGTTGGCCGAGTGTTTTGAAACCGTCGGCGACCTCGCAGAGGCGGGGAAGCACTACGACGAGGCGTTGACGCGCGAGCCGGAGAACATCGCCATCATCCGCAGCGTGTGCGGCTTTTTCCTCAAAACGGGCCGGCTGGAAGCAGTCGGGCCGTTGCTCGAAACGGTCGTCACGGGCCGCGTCAAGGCGTCGGCGGGCGATCAGGAGTGGGCGAAGCAGAGTTTCGCCTACGTCTTGTCGGCGACGACGGATTTCGCGCGCTTTCGCCGGGCACTCGACCTTGTTGGCGTGAAGCTCGACGACGACGGCAAGCTGGTGCGCGAGGCGACCGACGACGACAGCACCGACGCGATCCGCGCCAAGGCACGCGTCCTGGCGACGCAGTCCCCGGCACAGTTTCGGAATCGCGCGGTCGAGTTGTTGGAACAGCTGGGCGCGCGGCAATCGCTGCTGGCCGACGACCGCTTCGTGCTGGCGCTGCTTTATGAAAGCCAGGGCGACAAGAGCGGCTGGCGCAAGGCGCGCGAGCAACTGCAAACGCTTTGCCTGCCCGTGACCCAGGGCGATCGACGCGAGTACCTGGCCGACGCGCCGCGCTACCTGTCCCGCTTCATCTTGGGGCTGATCCGGCACGGCGACTACGCCGAGGCGCGATCGTGGCTGACCAACCTGGAGGCGCTGGAAAAGCAGCGCGAGGTCAAGGCCGGCGTGTACGCGACGGTGGAATTGCAGGCCCGTTTGCTGGAAGCCGAGAAGCGCGGCGACGAGGCGCTGGCCCTCTTGCGGACCTACACGAGCCGCAAGGAGGCGCAGCCGTCGGAGGTGGTGCTGCTCCTGGCTTCGTACCAGCGCCAATTGCGCTTCGCGGAAGGCTTTGACCTACTGGAAAAGGAGCGCGACAAGCTGGTGCCGGAAACCGCGGGCGGCTTCTACGTCAGCCTCATGTACGGCATGAAGCCGACCGACGCCCAGTGTCAGAGCGTGGAATCCTGGCTCAAGATCCAGATCGCCAAGCGCGCGGAGGAAGCCAAGTCATTGCCGAGCGTGCGCGAAAAGCAGGACGCCAAGAACCGCGGCCTGGCGATGCACATGCACCTAGCGGCGCTCTACGACCTGCGCGGCCGCTACCCGGACGCCGAGGAGCAGTACAAGAAAATCTTGCAGGCCGAGCCGAACAACATCGTGGCGCTCAACAACCTGTCCTGGCTTTTGGCACAGCGGACGGGCGACGGCCCGGAGGCGCTGCAGAAAATCAACACGGCGATCGCGGGCATGGGCCGGCAATCGACGCTGTTGGACACGCGCGGCCTGGTTTACCTGGCACTGGGCCAGAACGACAAGGCGCTGGCCGACTTCAAGGAAGCGGCCGACGACGCACCGACGCCGACCGTCCTGTTCCACCTGGCGCGGGCGCACCATCTTGCGAAGGACCGTAACGCCGCCGTGGAAATGCTACGGCGGGCGCGCACCGCGGGCCTGGAACCGACGAAGTTACACCCGGTCGAACAGCTGCCGTGCCGGTCGTTGTTGGAGGAATTGCGCATACCATGATGCTCGCGGTCGCTTTGGCGAGCCGGGAGCGTAAGCGACCGGAGTG
>JBBRLG010000671.1:0-3604 GCA_038231495.1 Gemmatales bacterium
ACCCCCCTACCCCCCCTTCGTAAGGGGGGGAGTGAACGGTTACTCAAAGAATTCCATCAAGGGAGGCAGCCAATGTTTCAATCCTGGTTCCAGCACTTCGCCGGTCGCGCGTCGAAAGCCTCGGCAGCCAAGGGTCGCCGGACCAAGACGTGGACGCCGTGGCTCGAACGGTTGGAAGACCGCTGCGTGCCCGTCGTCACGGGCGTCAGCCCCACGCCCTTCACGGGCACGGAAGGTGCCGCGGCCCTTATCAACGGCGGCTTTACGGACAGCAACCTCGCCCTGACGCCGACCGATTTCAACGTCACCATCAACTACGGCGACGGCACGGCCGTTTCGACCGCGGCCAAGGTAACCGCCGTCGGCGGCCCCGGCACCGGTTCGTTCGCTTTCACCGACACCCACACCTACGCCGAAGAAGCCGGCTCCACCGTGCCGCCCTTCTTCTTCCCCGTGAGCGTCACCGTCGCGGAGAAGGTCGGCGGTTCGACGCAAACGGCCACCACCACGGCAGGCATCAGTGATGCCCCTCTCGCCCCCGGCAACCCGGTAGTTGCCGGCGCGCCGACCAACTTCAGCGGCGCCGGAGCGGCGGCGGCGACCACTGCCCTGAACAACTTCACTGCCGCGACGGGCGGTGCCAACAACCTCGATACCGCCCCCCAGGCCAACGGCTTCCGCCGGGTGAACTGGGACGGCGTCAAGCTCGACGGCACCGACTTCGGCGGCAATTCCATCGTCATCAAGCAGAACTCCACCGTGGCCATCCCGCTCAACCGCTTCCAGCAACGCGGCGTCTACTTCGGCGCCCAATACGCGGTCAGTGGCGACGGTTTCGTCGGCGACAACCCGGGCGTCGGCGGCTCCAACCCGGCCCTCTTCCCCGCCTTCTCGCCGAAGAACACCTTTGCCATGTTCAACGACAACGGCATCGACTTCAAGTTCGTGGTGCCCAGCGGCGTGAACACGACCGTCGTCCCGGCCGCGTCGCGCGGGTTCGGGGCGGTCTTCCTCAATGTGACGCAGGCCAACACGACGAGCATCCAGTTCTTCCACGGCGCGCAGCTTTTGTCCACGATTTTCGCGCCGGTGGGCGGCCAGGGCCAGCCGGTATTCGTCGGCCAGTTGTTCGGGTCCGCCATCGTGACCAACGTGCAATTGACGCTCGGCACCGACGTCATCTTCAAATTCGACGGCACCACCCTCGCGCCCGGCAGCGCGACCGACGGCGTGGCCGGTGCCAACCTGGTGGCGACCGACGACTTCGTCTACGCCGAGCCGCAGGCCATCGCCAACGGCTTCCCGATCGTTTCCGGCGGCCTGGGCACGGCGGGCGCTTTGAACGCCATCAACGCCGTCCCGAACGCCGCCTTCACCGGCACGGTCGCGAGCTTCTCCGACCTCGACCCGAATGGCAACGCCAAGGACTTCACGGCCATCATCAACTGGGGTGACGGCCACTCGACCCCCGGCAAGATCACCGCCAATAAGCAGGGCGGCTTCGACGTGTCGGGCACGAACACGTTTACGAATGCCGGCACCTTCGCCGTCAGCACCGACATTCAGGACTTCGGCGGCGCGCTCGTCTCGGTCACGGCGACCGCCAAGGTCAACTTCGCGACGCAAAACCAGCGGGTCGTGGCCCAGATGTATCAGGACCTGCTCAACCGCCCGGTCGATCCGGGCGGCCTGGCGCTGTTCGGCGGTTTGCTCGACGCCAACGGCCTGACCCGGCAGCAGGTCGCCCAGCAAATCGTGTCCAGCCAGGAGTTCCACGTCGCCGAGGTGACGAGCGCCTTCCAGGCGCTCCTGAAACGGTCGCCGGACGCCATCGGCCTCAATTTCTTCGTGCAGCAGTTGAACTCCGGCACCACGGTCGAAGCGGTCAAGGCGCAAATAATGGGTTCGGCCGAATACCTGAGCACGCGCGGCGGCGGCACCGCGAACGGCACCCTCAACACGATCTTCCTGGACGTGCTGGGCCGTGCGCCGTCGGCAAGCGACCTGGCCTTCTTTAACCCGGAGCTTACCAACAACGTGCCGCTGACGCAGATCGCGACGCAGGTGTTGACCAGCCCCGAGGCGTACCAGGATTTGGTCAAGACTTACTACCCGATCTACCTGCGCCGGGCCGCGGACCCGGCGGGCGTGGCCTTCTTCGCCAACGCCTTGCAGACCGGTGCTCGCGACGAGGACGTGATCGCGGCGGTCCTCGGCTCCCCGGAGTATTTCAATGCCGTGAAGTAAGAGCCTCCGATCACTCCCCCCCTTACGAAGGGGGGCAGGGGGGGTGGATGCAATGACTGTGTACTGCGAGCGTTCTTAACCCCCCCTACCCCCCCCTTCCCAAGGGGGGGAGTAAACGGGTCGATTCCCGGAGGCGGTGTCCACGCGTCCCTCGGAACCATAGTAATTCCCTCCTACCTCCGCGCGGGGTAGCAAGGGTGGGTGGCGACGGGCGCGTGGC
This sequence comes from Gemmatales bacterium, assembly GCA_038231495.1. GTDB lineage: Bacteria > Planctomycetota > Planctomycetia > Gemmatales > Gemmataceae > JBBRLG01. The sequence continues at coordinate 2,468 of JBBRLG010000671.1, forward strand.
CCGTTTGACGGCATTCATTGGACTGGTTCCTCAACGAAGGAGTTGCGACATGGCAAGTGGACCGAAGCCCCATGCGACGGGCAAGGTGAAACCCGGCGACTGTAGCGAACGGGTCGGCGTCGAGCAGATTCGGGCGCGCGGCGTCAACGTGGAACAGCTTATCGAGAAGCTCATCGACGCCGCCGGCGCCGAGTTCACGACCTACTACTACTACACGATCCTGCGCATGAACCTGGCCGGCGAGGAGGATTACAAGGAGATTTGCGAGGACGCCCGCCTGGAGGACCGCGCCCATTTCGAGCTAATCACCCCGCGCATCTACGAGCTGGGCGGCAGCATTCCCAAGGACATCCGCACGTTTGCCGACCGGTCCGGCTGCCCCGACGCCTACCTGCCGGACGACCCGTCGGCGACGAACATCCTGACGGTGCTGTTGGAGGCGGAGCGGTGCGCCATCCGCACCTGGAGCGAGATTTGCGACCTGACGTTCGGCAAAGACCCGCGCACCTACGACATGGCGGCACGGATTTTGAATGAGGAAGTGGAGCACGAGGCGTGGTTCATCGAACTGCTGAGCAAGGAACGCGACGGCGTGGTGCGGCCCTCGGGCCACTTCCGCCGCGGCTCGCCGGGCGACGCGCCCTATAGCAAGAACCGCGGGTTCTACAACCCCTGAGCCGGGGGCAGGGTCATTCCAAGGTGACGGGCATGGGCGAGGCGAACACGACGTACCAGGTGGTCCTGTCCACGCCGCACGGCGCGTTTTCTTTCCCCTGCCCGTCCGACGAATTCGTTTTGCAAGCCGCGTTGGACCACGGCGTCGAACTGCCGTTCATGTGTTTGCAGGGCTGGTGCATCACCTGCGCGGCAAAGCTGGTTGAGGGGCGGGTCGATCAAAGCGTTGCGCGCCGCTATTTCCCCGCGGACCGGGAGGCGGGCTTCTTTTTGCCCTGCACCGCCCGGCCGCTGAGCGACCTGAAAATCGTCAGCCATCAGACGGTTCCAATGCGCGAACAGCGGCTCGCCCTCGGCCTGCCGGTGCCGCGCGGGTCCTGAGCCATTTCTGCTTTGCCCAAGGCCCGCTTACCCCCGCACTTTGGGGTGTGGCAAATCTTTCGGGACCGTGTGGTGGTCGCC
>JBBRLG010000672.1:0-3603 GCA_038231495.1 Gemmatales bacterium
CTTCCGATTGCCTTGCGCAAGCCCTTTGCCGGTCTGTGCTTACGCAGCAGGAAAAACTCCATTCGACCCTCGCCAATCTCGACCCTTGCCACGAAAAAGGCCACCCTTGCCAACGGAAAACCGGATGCAGGCATCCGCATTGCCGAGCGGGGTTCCGGAACGAGAAAAAGCTGCCGGGGTCGGTGGCTGGCTCCCCCGAAAGATTTGCCCCACCCCACCACGACCTTTCAGCCAACGGTCCTTCCGTCAATCGCCTAAACCGGTTACACTTTCTCACACCCCCGTCTGTATTCGCCGCGGTTGTCCAGTCCGGAGGCACGCACCGTGTTCACCAACGCAACCCGACCTGGTCCGGCACTTTTATCGCCGGTCATCTTGGGCATTCTTGCCCTCCTGCCGGCCTTGGCACGGGCCGACGTTCCCACCGACCGGGAACAGCGACTCCGCGTCACCAGTCAGGGCATTCCCGACCCGCCGCTGCAAGACGCCGAGTGGAAACCGCCGACCAGCAAGGTCCCCCACGACTTCGTGTACGCGGTGCGGCTGGTGTTCGACCAGGGGTTGGCCGACCCACGCGGCTGCGACTACCGGGATGTCGAAGTGGTAACGGGTTCGTCCCGGTTCAACAACGACGGCATCACGCCGACCCGCGGCTGGGTGCTGCCGCCCACCGACGGCGACGGCCGGCGCTTCGTCGTCTGCTGGAACGGCATGGTGTATCCAATGCTCTCGTGCGGCAAGCGGGCCGATCTGGACTCGGACGTCAAAGCGGTCGTCGCTCGCCTCCTCAAGCCCGACGAACCAACGGTGGACGCTTGGCGGCCGCGGACGAGCGCTGAAGGCACCGTGTGGCACGGCACCCTTGGCAACGATGGCGACCTGGCGACCGCCCTCTTATTGCGCCTGGGCAAAGGCGACCTGGCTTCCGCGTTATGGGCCGCCAACCACCCGGCGGAGGAACCCGTCGGTCGCGGCGTCCGGGAAAAGAACCATCCCTATTTGTCCCTGGTTTCCCTGGTGGCCCGCACCCGGTTCAACCAGGCGCTCGGCGGCCACCGGCGCGGCGACGACGCCGTGGCGCTGGACGGCTTCCGCCGACTGAAGGCCTTTGCAACGGCCGCCGAGGCTACCGCCAAGTTGCTCAACAACGGGGCCGACAAGGACTGGCCCGCTTCCCTCGGCTGCCTCGCGCAGGTGCCCACGCTGCTGGCCGACCAGGAGCGGCGTGCCAAGGAACCGTCGCGCGCGGCCGTCGTGTGCATGGGTCCCGGCAGACACCCCAACGCCAGCGTGCGCATCGCCGCCCTCGTCGCTCGTCTGGACGAGGTCTGTGACGGTACGCAACTTTGGGGAGGCAATGACCTGTCCGACCCGGTCGTCCGGGCGCTGATCCGCGAGGGCGAACCGGCACTGGAGCCGTTGTTGAAGTGTTTTGAAAATGACAAACGATTGACGCGCGGGGGTTACATCCCGAATGACCGCTTCGGAGGCCATGCGGCAATGCGCTGTCAGGACGTTCACAAGGCCGCAGAGTCAGCCATCGACGGCATCCTCAGCCGAGCGTACATCGAGTTGTCCCCCGAGGAGGACTTGATTTTGCGGCGCGAGGCGACAACCACCGGGCGAGAGGTCGCACGTTACCGGGAGCTCACGCGGTACGCCCGGTGGTTGTCGCCGGCCGAGCGCTGGTATACGATACTGGCCGAAGACCGGGCAACACCCGCTGAGTGGACGTTCGCGGCCACGGCACTCGCCGACCGCGGTACCGATCCCGTGGGGCCGGAGACGACGGTCTGGACCCGCCGGCTTGCCTCAAAGTCGCGCGGCACGGACGACGGTACGGCTCTGGGTGAGCCGCTGCGCGGGAAGAAGCACCCGTCCGTGACGGACTTGATGCTCCTGCGGCTGGAACAATGCAAGGAAACGGAGGTCGCCGCGGACCTCGCCGAGGCGTTGGCCAGGTGGGAGCCGAAGGCGGCACTGTTGGAGCCTCTCGTCCGGCGGTCGAACCAGTTGCGGGCCGAGCCGAAGTCCGGCCACCAATTTGCATGGCTCGTCCAAAAGCGGTGCGAACTCGGCGACCGCACCGCGCTGGACGACTACGTAGCCTGGGTCGGTTTGGCCACGCCGAAAATACTGGACGGCATTGGCCGTTATTCTCAACACTTCGACCCGATGGGGCGCTATCCCACACACCCGGGCATGGCGGCGGCAGCCGAACACCTTTTCGGCGACGAGAAATCGCCCTGGCTGCCTCTGTTTCAGCACGGCGAGCGGGGTTCGAGTTGCGAGCAGATTCCCGAGTTGATCGCTACGAACTTACTGCGGCAACCCGTCTTTCGGAAGGCGGTGCTAAAAGAACTGGACAACCGGGTCGGCGAAGGGACCGTTCAGGTCCGGCCGGACGGCAGGGTAGAAATCCGCCGCCGGAACTCGACCGAGGCGCGCGGGGGCGGGAGTGTGCGCGAGTTGGACGTGCCCGAAGGCGGGGTAAACCAGACGTTCCGGGTCTGCGATTTCGTCGCCTGGCAGATTTGCGAAAAGTTCGACGCCGCACCGCGGTGCGAACTCTACTGGCCCGAAGAGCGGCGCGACAAGGCGGTGGCGGCTTGCGGTGCCTTCTTGCGGCACTACGGCGACCACCTTTTTCAGGACGCCAGCGCCCTGAAACGGGACAAGCCCGCAACGCCGGAACAGGTGAAGAAGGGCACGGCCGTTTTCTCACTGGCCGGCGAGGGCGCGGCGCGCCTGGTCGGCGGTCTGACTTTGCCGTGCGACGCCCGGTGGGTCACGCTCAAGCACCGGCCCTACCTTACGGAAGATACGGACCGGCCCACCGGCAAAATAACGCGGCGGACGGCTTACCGGCAAGACGGGAAGGTCGTGCAGGCGGAGGAAGTCTTCAAAGACGGGAAGTGGCGGCGCTATTACGGCTTTGCCGGTGCCAACCAGATCGCCCGCGTTCCCGCCGAGGAGATCGAATTCCCCCCGACCCAACCGTGGCGGCGGTGGGACGAGCCGCGGGAGGGCGCCTGGGTGCATGTGGGAACGGGCTTGCACGCCCGGCTGGACGTGCCGCCGCTCACGGTCGAGGCGTTCGACGATTTTCCGCCGCGGCTGCCGTCGGACGCGGTCCTGACGTTCGGGCTGGTCGTGCGAAACGCCGGCGGCCTGGACCAACCGTGCCCGGCCCCGGAGCAGGTCGCGCGCCTGCGCTTGCTGTATTCGCCGGCGGTCATCTCGCGGCAGGGGGCGCTGGTGCCGCAAGCCGCGCGCGCGGCCGAGTGGCTCGCGTTGCCGTCAAAACCGGGGGCGACGTTCAAGGCCGAAAAGGGCAAGACGTTGGCCGTGATGGAGGAGACGAAGGCCGCGACGTTCGACTTGCGCGCATGGTTCGACATGGGAAAGCCGGGTTTTTACCGTGTCCAGCTTTTGCCCGACGTGCAAACCGCGGACGTACCTTCGGGTCCGGTGGGCGAGGTGCGCTTTGCACTGGCCCCGTCGGGACGCGGGCCGGGTCGCGACAAGTGAGGGCAGCGGTAGGTTAGGCGCTGCGCGGGAATAAACTGCCCGCGGTCCAATGTGACGCAAACGCCCGTAGCC
>JBBRLG010000673.1:0-3602 GCA_038231495.1 Gemmatales bacterium
GCGGGCCCGCATTCAGATCGGGTTGTCGGTACTGACGCACAATGCCCTCCAAGTTCAAAACGCTCAGGCACGAAGCCAACCGGCACCAACCCCCACGGAAATCGCTGCATGAAAGCGAGACAATCTCTGAACGGGGCTGAATCCTCTTGGAATCCCACCTTGCCCACTCACAATTTAGACGCCCACCCGTCGTGGAACATTTCTTTCAACGTCACTTGCCCGCCGGAAACAGCACGCGGCCCGGCGTCGTCGTGCGGACGCTGTACAGCGTGCCGCCGCCGGTGACGTACAGCGTTTTGAGGTCGTCGCCGCCGAACGCGCAGTTCGTCACCTCGTCGGTCGGCACCGGCAGGAACGTGAGCAGCTTGCCGTCGGGGCTGAAAACGTAGATGCCGCCCTTCACGTCGTCGGCCGGCTCGAACGGCGGGCTCGGCTTGTTCAACCCCGCGGCGACGTACAGCCGACCCTTGGCGTCGTGCTTGACGCCGTCCGGCCCACGGCCCTTGCCCCAGTCGTACAGGAGCTTTTTGCTCGCCGGGTCTACCGTGCCGTCCGCCTTGAGGTCGAAGCGCAACAATTTGCGAGCGCCGCCGTCCGTGTTGTTGTTATTGTCCGCGACGTACAGGTATTGGTCGTCGGCGGAGACGAGAACGCCGTTGGCGCGCTCGACCTCGCGGCCCAGGACGCGCGCCACCTTGCCGTCGGCGTCGATGCGGTAGACGCCCTCGATAGTGCGGCCCTTGTCGTCGAGCTGGTCCTTGCCCGCCGTCTCGCCGTAACGCGGGTCGGAGAAATAAATGCGTCCCTTGGAATCGACGGTCACGTCGTTCGGCTCGTTGAAGCGCTTGCCGTCGTACTTGTCGGCGAGGACGGTGATTTTACCGTCAAGCTCGGTGCGTGTGACGCGGCGCTGGCCCGGTTCACACCCGAGCAGGCGGCCTTCCTTGTCGAACAGGAGGCCGTTGGTCGCGGCGTCCTTGCGGTAGATTTGCGACTTGCCGTCGCGGTCGAGCTGCATGACGTGGCCGTTGCCGCTGGTCAGAACGCCGAGCTTGGGGTGCCAGGCAGGCCCCTCGCCGCCGGCACCCTTGGCGGCTTCGAGTTTCAATATGGCACCCGGCTCGAAGATCGGTTCGTCCTTGTCGGCGGCCAGGGCCGGTACGAGCGTCGCGGCGAGGCACGGCAAAATGAGGTAGAAAGGACGCATCGATGACCCCCCTTGTAAGATGGCGGAATTCCGTGTCGTTCATTGTAGAAATCCTGCTCGCGAAGAAACGAAGCGGGGCCTTTTTGGAGTGGGGCGCTTTGCCGCCGCTTTCTTTTCTGGGCCGGCGGTACAAAACCAAAGAAAGCGGCGGAAAACGCCGCACTCCAAAAAGGTGTTAGCAAAAAAATGTCCGCCCCGCTTGTTGAACTCCGGTCCGCCGGGCCATAGCAATAACAGTCACAGCCAGCGCCGTCCTCTCGCTGCCCCCTGGGAGAAACTCTTCGGGGCCGTCTTCTCCAACCGTGAAAGGAAGCACTCATGTTTTCTTGGTTCAAAAGTCGTTGCACCGCCGCCCGCCGCTTGCCCGCCGCACTCCGGCTGGAAGCGCTAGAGGATCGCTGGGTGCCCAGCCCCATTACCCACGTCCGCGACATCGGCGCCGCCAACGGCAACTCGGTCGCCACGCTGAAGATCCTCGCCCCGGCGGCCGGCGTCGCGGCGGGCGACACCGTCTTCGTCGAGGTCGTGGAAAATGGCAGCATCGGCATCGGCGTCTCGGTCGGCGACGCCCGCGGCAACACCTATCATGCAGACCTGATCTTCAACACCTCGGTCAACCCGACTGCCATCTTCTCGGCCCCGATCACAACCGCGCTGGTCGCCGGCGACGCGATCACGGTCACGTTCTCCGGGGCCGCGCCGACCGAGGCCGCCGCGACCGCCTTCGAGTTCTCCGGCATCGCCGCGACCACTGCGCTGGACCAGACGCAGAACGGCACCGGCACGAGCAGCACGCCGACCTCCGGCCAGACCGCCACCACGGCCCAGGCGAAGGAACTGCTCCTCGGCATCGTCGAGGTGAACGCCACCACGAACACGTCCGCCACGCCGCCGACCATCACGTTCACGCCCGGCGCGAACTATGCCGGCCTGCCCGCCGCCCAGAGCACGGCCTCGTTTTCCCCGCCGCCGCCGCAGGCCTCCTTGAGCTACACCCTGCAAGTCGCTCCCGAATTCCAGGTCGTCGGGGCGGCCGGGAAGTACCAGGCCGACGGCACCCTGGCGGTGTCCGCCGGCAACTCGTCCTGGGCGGCGGGCATCGCCACCTACCGCGCGTCGGACACGACGGCACAGTTCACTGTCACGTCGTCCACCGCGACGCCCATCCCCGGCGTGCCGTTCAGCCTTACCGTCACGGCCCAGGACGGCGCGAACGCCACCGCCACCGGCTACACCGGCACCGTCCACCTGACCAGCAGCGACGGCCAGGCGCTGTTGCCGGCGGACTACGTCTTTACCAGTGCGGACAAGGGCACGCACACGTTCACCAACGTCACGCTGAAGACGCTGGGCACCCAGACCGTCACCGCCGCCGACACCAACCCCGTCGCCGGTTTCAACGCCAACGTCGCCGTCACCGTCAAGCAGGCGGCGACCCACTTCGGCCTTACGACCTCGACGGCGACCCCCGTGGCCGGCACGCCGTTCACGCTGACCGTTGCCGCGCTGGATGCCACCAACGCAGCCTTCCCCGGTTACACGGGCACCGTCCACTTCACCAGCCTGGACGGCCAGGCGTCGTTGCCCGCGGACTACACCTTCACGGCAGCCGACAAGGGCGTCCACACGTTTAGCCTCACCCTGAAAACGGTGGGCACGCAGGGCGTCACCGTCTCCGACCCCGGCACCGGCACGGTGGCCGGCTCCTTGACCGCCACTGTCAACCCGACAGTCCTGACGCTCAACCAGAAGTTCGTGACCAACCTTTACCTGGACCTGCTCGGTCGCCCGGTGGACGCCGCCGGTTTGGCATTCTGGTCGAAAGCGCTGGACGCCGGCACCGACCGCAGCCAGGTCGTCGCGCAGATCGAGCAGTCGCCGGAGTATTTGGGCAACCAGGCCAATAAGGCGTTCAACCTGCTGCTCAAGCGTAACCTGGACGACAACGGCCGCAGCTTCTTCGTCAAGTTCTTGCAGGGCGGCGGCACCGACGAGCAGATGATTGCGCTGATCGCCGGCTCGCCGGAATACTTCACGACGCGGGCCAAGGGCGACGCCAACGCCTACGTTCAAAGCATCTTCCAGGACCTGCTAAGCCGGCCGCTGGACGCCAACGGCCAGGCGTTCTTCAGCAAAAGCCTGAGCAACGGCGCGACGCGCGACCAGATCGCGACGGCGATCCTGACCAGCCTGGAATATCGCAAAAACCTGGTGGCGGCGGACTACCAGACGGTGCTACGCCGCGGCCCCGACTTCGGCGCGGTCGATTGGGTGGTCCTGCTGTTGCAAGGCTCGACCGACGAGACGATCACCGCCGGCATCTTCGCCAGCAGCGAATACTATAACCGGCCGTGAGCGTCATTAACAGATTGGCGAGCCGGGAGCGGCAGCGACC
>JBBRLG010000674.1:0-3597 GCA_038231495.1 Gemmatales bacterium
GCTGGCCGTAGGCGGCACACGCGGGATTTGGACAGGCGCACAGCGACCAGTCTGGTTCGATCATGGCCCTTCCCTCCTGGTACTCCTGCCACCATAGCAGGCCGGAAACACCGCTGGAAGGTCGGTGGAGTCACGACCCAGTGTTTTGCCCCCGCGTGGATAGTAGCCCAATACTCCAGTTCTTCCGCCGTGTACGTCTTACCTTGGATACTGACTGTAACGTGCGTAACACACCGATCAGTCTCTGTTGCCATAGTGCAAACCTCTGGCGACTGCGCGAGCGGTATCGCGGCAACAAACCTAATTGCGATCCCTGTTGCGTTCATGGCTGTGGCACCTGCTGAGCGGTAGTAAGCGTAACAAGAAGCCCAACCACTCCAAGTTGGTGACCATCGACCGAAATCCTGAATTCGTGGCGTCCGCACGTCCCAAATAAGACGCCAGCAAGATTGATCGCAGCGCAAATTCCAACTTGATGCTGATCTTCCGGGCGACGGGGCGTCGGCAACGGGAAGTCAATTTCTAATGGCTGCCTTACCCCGTTCGGATCAAACAGTTCTAGCTGCATCCGACGCTCGCTCTGGCATTCGTCCGGCAACAATCCCACGCTAACCATCACAGCAAGGGCCGCGTGCGCGGCTGGCAATTGGGCAACGGCAATCGCCCGAACTCCACCACCAATGACCGAAAAGTAGCCATCAGGGTGAACGTCAGCGAACTTGGCTACAAAAGCGTATTCAAGTTCCATGCGGCCGGTATTCCTAATGTTCGTCATCAAAAGCATGAAGAGTGGTATTCTATCACGGATAAGTCCTTACGTCAATGAGGTTTGTGGCGATTGTGTTCGTTGAAACGTAGCTCCTTCTGCGGTATGACCTGCAACGTCACTTCTGGACGCAGGTACAGCACTATCCGGAGTTGTCAATTTTGCGTATTGCAGCCAGATTGTTGTCGGAATTTTTCCAGCGACGGCAGGACGGAGCGGCGACGGCTTCCCGCGTTTACCGTGGAGTTCGTAAAAACAGAAACGGCGGCCCGAACGTGTTCGCAATCCGAGGCATTCTTTGGTCGGGCGAGTGTCAGAGCCTACACGCCAACGCTTGCCCCGGTTGCAGCCAGGATGGACCGCCCCGTTTCCGCTATAATACCCTGGCCCCCGGTGCCGCACGGTACCAAAGGCACTAGGGCCGCGGGGCCAAACCTACCTACCCCCGCGGCGGGCGTCCCTGGTCGGAACGAGAAACGTGCATGTTTTCGCACTTCTTTATCGAGCGGCCGATCTTTGCTTCCGTCCTGTCCATGGTCGTGTTCCTGGCCGGCGCCGTGGCCGCCGTCAACTTGCCGGTCGCCCAGTATCCGCCCATCGCGCCGCCCAGCATCATCGTCTCCTGCACCTATCCGGGAGCCAACGCCAAGGTCGTCGCCGAGTCCGTCGCCGCACCCATCGAACAGCAGATCAACGGCGTCGAAGACATGCTCTACATGGTGTCCCAGTCGAACAACGACGGCACCTACACCCTGACCGTCACCTTCAAAACCGGCGTCAACCTGAACTTCGCCCAGGTCCTGGTGCAAAACCGCATTAACCTCGCCCTCCCGCTCTTGCCCGAAGAGGTTCGCCAGGCCGGCGTCATCACCCGCAAGCGCAACCCCGACATCCTCCTCGTCGTCGCGGTCTACTCGCCCAACAACCGCTACGACCAGCTTTACCTCAGCAACTACACGACCATTCACCTCAAGGACGAGATCGCCCGCGTGGACGGCGTCGGCGACTGCCAGCAGTTCGGCCAGCAAGATTACAGCATGCGCGTCTGGGTCGATCCCGACCGCCTGGCCGAACTGAACATGACCGCCAGCGACGTGGCCACTGCCCTGCGCGAGCAGAACCGGCAAGTCGCCGCCGGCCACTTTGGTGCCGACAAGAATGCCGCCGCAACGACGAAGACGGCAGCGGGCGACCCGCCGTCCTCGTTCGAGTTCCCCGTCACCACGCTCGGCCGGCTGTCCGACCCGGCGGAATTTAACGAGGTAATCCTGCGCAGCGACGGCGCGGGCCGCACCGTCCGCGTCAAGGACATCGGCCACGCCGAGCTGGGCGCGCGCAACAGGGACACCACCAGCAAGGTCGATGGCCGGCCCAACGCCAGCCTCGCCGTCTGGGCGCTGCCCGACGCCAACTCCATCGCCACCGCCCAACGCGTCCGCGACCGGATGGAGGAACTGAAGAAGAGTTTCCCGGAGGACATCGAATACACGGTCTCGCTGGACATGACGCCGTTCATCCAGGAGTCCATCGACGAGGTCATTCGCACGTTGATCGAGGCAGTCATCCTCGTCGCCGTCGTCGTGATGGTTTTCCTACAAAACTGGCGCTCGGCGATCATTCCGCTGGTGGCGGTGCCGGTGGCCATCGTCGGCACCTTCGCCGCCATGGCCGCCATCGGGTTCAGCTTGAACACGCTCACCCTGTTCGGATTGGTGCTGGCAGTCGGCATTGTCGTCGATGACGCAATCGTCGTCGTCGAGGCGGTCGAACACCACATCGAGCAAGGACTGTCGCCGCACCAGGCGGCCCACAAGGCGATGGAGCAAGTGTCCGGGCCGGTCGTCGCGGTGGCGCTCGTGCTGTCCGCCGTGTTCGTGCCGTGCGCGTTCATCACCGGCATCACCGGGCAGTTCTTCCGCCAATTCGCTTTGACGATCGCGGTCTCGACCGTGATCTCCGCGTTTAACTCGCTCACCCTTAGCCCCGCGCTGGCCGCGCTTTTGCTCAAGCCGCGCGGCGCGAAGAAGGACGCGCTGGGCCGACTGCTGGACTTCACCCTGGGCTGGTTTTTTCGGCTATTCAACTGGACGTTCCGCCGCGGCACCCGCGCCTACACGGGCGTGGTCGGCCTCGGCTTGCGCGGCAGTCCCCTCGTGCTGGTACTCTACGGCGGCCTGCTGGGGCTGACGTGGTGGATGTCCACCAAGCTGCCCAGCGGTTACATTCCCAACCAGGACCAGGGCCGCTACTACATTGCCGTGCAGTTGCCCGATTCCGCCTCCTTGCAGCGGACGCAGCAGGTCGCCGACCGCATCAACGATGTCGTCAACCCGATGAAGGGCACCGTCCACACCACCGAGATCGCCGGTCAGTCGTTCACGCTTAATTCCAACGGTTCCAACTTCGGCCAGTTCTTCGTTACGCTCGACGAGTTCGCCAAGCGCCGCGACCCGTCGATGAACAGCACCGCCATCACCGACCGCGTGAGCGAAGACCTGGCCGAGAAAGTGCCCGAAGCCCAGGTGAAGTTGTTCACGCCGCCGCCGGTGTCCGGCCTGGGTTCGGCGAGTGGTTTCAAAATCATCATTGAGGACCGCGGCGACCTCGGCATCGGCGAACTGCAAAAGCAGGTGGACCGCGTCATCGCCGCCGGCAACGGCGGACGGTTCACGCTCACCGAAAACTCCTTCAAGTCCTTACGCGCGGACCAACCGCCCGTGCCCGAGCCGGTGCTGGTTCAGCTGGAGCCGTTGAAGGGCAAAGAGTTCCTCGCGCGGGAATCGTTCGAGCAAGCGCTCAATACAGCCCTGGCCGAGGCGGGCGTCGGCGAC
>JBBRLG010000675.1:0-3592 GCA_038231495.1 Gemmatales bacterium
GCCAATCCACATATGGCGAGGGTCCCACCGCTCTGGCGCAAACGCTTTCCGCAAGCCAGCCGTAAACCCTTTTTCAGTAGGCTCTTACGCATCACCACCGACGCCCGATCGACTCTCGCCAATCTCGACCCACGCCACGAAAAAGGCCGACCCTCGCTAAAGTAAAACGGGGTGTCGTTCGCGTGCGCCAGCGGACGCTGGCGCACGCGCAAAAGCTGCCGCGGTCGGGGAATGGCTCTCCTCGCACCTCGGGGGAGAGGGCAGGCAGCGTTTCGCTCCTCGAAAGATTTGCCACACACGGAGGAAAGCGAGCGGTCATTTAAGAAGCAGCCCGCAGGGTCGTCTGTTCGAGCGCCGCGTTGACGAGGTACTCCGGGCCACGATCTACTAGCGCGGGGACCGCGCAGCCACAAAGGTCGAGGAATAGTTGGCGGCAGCGTTCGGCCAACACCCGGCGAAGGTCCCCAGCGACGCATGGCAAGTCGGCCAACACCGCGTCGCAAAACCGCTCTTCGGACCGGACCGGCGACAGGTCTACCAGGTAAGTGCGCGTCTTTTGAACCCAATCCGCGTCCGCCAGGAAACCGGCATCCGTTTGGAAACCGCCCCGGCCGCGGGCGGCGACGAACTCCGCCAGGCGACCGGCCAACGCTTCAGGATCGGCCATCGGAAACGTGCGGCCCAAACCGTTCGCGGTTTCCGGCAACGCTCCGGCGTCGGCACAAATGACGAAACAGCCGCAAGTAAACGCCTCCAACACCGGCACGCAAAAGCCTTCGTGGTAGGACGGATTGACCAGTGTGTGCGCCTCGCCGAGTAACTCCACTAGCCGGGTGGTTGGCGCGTCGAAGTGGAATTGTGCCACGTCCGTCAGGCCGGCGTCGCGCACATATTCTTGCAATTGGGCGACGTAAACCGGGTCGGAAAAAGTTTTGCTGCCAATTAAATCGAGACGCGGGCGCTGACCCGTTTGTTGACAATAAGTGTGGACGGCCTGCAACAGGTCCAACACACCTTTTGCCCGGACGAATCGACCGATATAGAGGAGACGGAGGCCGTCGTCGCCCAACGGGCGCGGCGTCGGCGGCGTGGGCGGAATCGCGAACGAGATCGCCGGCGGCGTCTGGACCATCTTGGTCGATGGGATACCCATGCGGGCCAGTTCGCGCATGAGGAATTTGCTCGTCACCAGTACGCGGTCCGCCACGTGCAAGTTGACAGCCTGCTCGTAGGACCGGTAGAGCACTGGCCGTTGGTCCGCGTGGACCAGCATCGGCGACGTGATACCGTGGAAATAGACGAGCTTGTTCGTCATCGGGCCGGCGAAATGGATTGAATCAAAGAGCGGCGTATAGATGCCAAAGTGATAGATTACGACATCTGATTCGAGGAAATGCGGGTCGCTGATTATCGAGGCCATGTCGGCAACGGTGGCGATGCGCGTGTCGGGTTCCTGGCTGTTCGTCGTATAAATCTTGACGGACAACGGGTAGCGATGGCGGTGCGCGTGCCGCGTCAGGGCTTCGACCTGTTGCAAGCAAATGTTAGAGATGGCGTCGCGGCGGACGATCACGCCGATGACGAACGACACCTTGAGCCCGCGCGGCGGAACAACGGTCATTGGGCATCCCTCCGCGGCAAGGCGGCTGCCACTGCGATGAACTGCCGGTAGACGTCCAGGGTGGCGTCGAGCACGTCGTTGAAGGCGAACCGCGCTTCGTAGACGCGGCGGCCTTCCCGGCCGCGGCATTCGCGCAAGTCGGCGTCGGCAATCAATTCGCGCAGGCGGTCCGTCAGGCCGTTGGCGTCGCCCGGACGGAACAGCGAATCGTGGCCCAGGAATTCGCGGGTCGAACCCTGGTTGCTCGCCACGACCGGCTTGCCAAACGCCATCGCTTCGAGGCCGGGCACGGCCGCCGCTCCGACGCGGTAGGGCAAGCACACCACGTCACAATCCGCGTAGGCCTGGCATAAACCGTCTTCCGACCGTTCGCCCGCGAAATGCACGCGGCGACGAAGTCCGGGGAGGGTGGCCGCCGCGCGTTCAAGGAGAATGCGCTGCGACGGGCCGGTCGGGGACGGGGCGTCGCCGTCGAAAGTGAGGACGGCTTCAGCGTCGTGCCCCTCCCGGATCAGGGTGGCAAGCGCTTGCAGGAACAGGTCAGCGCCGTGTTCGCTGTCGCCCGTGCCGACGAACAGGATGCGGACGGCGGACGACGGACAGGAGGGCGAAAACTCGGACGCCCGGTCGGGCACTGCCGGCGGACAGAGATGAATCACTGCCGGTGCGAACGGACCACCGTGCTGACGGCGTATGCGGTTTAATAGCGCTTGTTCGGGGACAATTATCTGCCTCACCGAATTTAATAGTAATGGTTCGGTACCGTCCTCGCCTTGCAGCGGAGTCGCTGATTCAAGGCTTAACACGCAATTTAACGCGCGGTCGAGGACACAATAGATTGCCTCGCACTCTCGCGCGACGATTAGATCGAGGGGACGGTTCTCCGCCAAACGGGCAATAGCACGGTGGAGCGCGACGCCTTCCGTTTGCGCCGCCGGCAGGCGATGAATCCACACGCCTTGCTCGAAATCGACACACCCCGCGTCCCGCACGCTAACGAACAGGTGAATCTCGTGCCCGCGCGCGGCCAGGCCGCGCGCGCGGTTCCAGGTTTGACGCGATTCCGCGTCACTTGATGTCGGCGGCACCTGTTTCGTCGTAAAGCACAGCGTCAGAAGCGGGCCTTCCGATTGCGACACCGGAAATGACATAAACAGCGACGGGGGCGTTTCCGCAAGAGCCGGAGGTTGATGATCCTGAACCGCGAGGGCAATCCCCTCCCATAGCGCCCGGTCGCGATCGTCTTCCGGCTGGTCGCACTCAAATTGACGCAAAACGTTTGCCCGCGCGGTGAGTGGGTTTGCCGACCGTACCGCGAAGCGAACTTTGTTCCTTATACTTTTTTTCGCCGGATACTCGTGGGGATGGTAAATAGTATTGCCGGTGCGATAGACGACAGCGCCCGACATTGGTTGCAGGAGCAAGCCTCTATCCGTCAGACGCATGCACAAGTCGGTGTAGTACAGTTCTTCGCCGATTCCTTCGTCGAAGCCGCCGACCGCCAGCAAATGCGAGCGCCGGAAGCAAGCGTTGCCGGGGTGCAAACAAATGTAGCGGTCGGTATAAGGAATTTGATAAGCCCCATATGGCGGCGGCACCGCGTCCAGTCGGTTGCCGAGGCGGTCCGCGGTGTAACAGGGATCGCTGTTACCGCTATTCGCAATCAGCCCGCCGACCCCGCCGACGTGTTCGTTGGCATAGCCGCGAACCAGCTCGCTCAGCCACTCCTTGTCCGGGATTGAGCAAGGATCGAGAAACGCAACGACCTCCCCCGCGGCGTGCCTTATCCCGATATTCTTCGCCCGCGCCAAGTTCGAGGACGGGCACTCGACGACCTTCATGGAGGCGGCGAATGGTGCGAACGTTTCCGCGTTTGGCCCGGTTACGAGCACGACTTCAAATGCGGAATGGGTTTGCAGGCGGAGGGTGTCCCGCAGCGCGTGCAGGTCTTCGGATGGGGACTCGACGGCA
>JBBRLG010000676.1:0-3571 GCA_038231495.1 Gemmatales bacterium
ATGAGACGATCGAGCGCCGCTGGTTCGTCATCGACGCCGCCGACCAGGTGGTGGGGCGGTTGGCGGTGCAGGTCGCGACGATCCTGCGCGGCAAACACCGTCCGCTCTACACGCCGCACGTCGACACGGGCGAATTCGTCATCATCGTCAACGTCGATAAGATCCGCTTCACGGGTACGAAGATGGAGACGAAGAAGTACTACTGGTACACGCGCTATCCCGGCGGCCAGAAGAGTGCCTCGGCCCGCGACCTGATTACGACGCACCCCGACCGCATCTTGCGCGAAGCCGTCCGCCGCATGGTGCCGCGCACGCCGTTGGGTCGGCAGCAGATGACGAAGCTCAAAATCTTTAGCGGCCCGACGCACACGCACCAGGCGCAACAACCGCAGGAATTCAAGCTGGTTCCCTGATCCCGGAGAATAGAACGTGGCCGAGAGCAAAGCGAAAAAGAGTGCGACTTCCTACATGGGAACGGGCCGGCGCAAGACCTCCGTGGCCCGCGTCCGCCTGACCGAAGGCACCGGCAAGATCCTCATCAACGGCCGCACCGTCGAGGACTTCTTCACCGAGGAGAAGGACCGCAACGCCGTCTACGCGCCGCTGGAAGCGACCGAGATGCGCAACCGGCTGGACGTGAAGATTCACTGCCACGGCGGCGGCATCACCGGCCAGTCCGGAGCGGCGTGTCACGGCATCGCCCGCGCCCTCAAGCAGATGTTCGGCCTGACCAATCCGCCCCCGGCCGAGGCCGACGGCGAACAGCCGGTCATCAACTCGATGGCGTTGAAACTGCGCGAAAACGGCTACCTGACGCGCGACAGCCGCATGAAGGAACGGAAGAAGTACGGCCGCAAGGGTGCCCGCAAGAGCTTCCAGTTCTCGAAGCGGTAACCACGAATTGCCGCTTGCGGCTGAGCGCTTACCGCTCAGCCGCAAGCGGCATCTTCGTTTCCCACTCCGCGACCCGGCGCACCAAGGTCTCCAACCGCCGCGCGACCGCCTCTTGCTCCGCCGCCGTCCGTTTCTCGACGGCAAGCCGCATCAGCCAGTTGGCCACGCCCAGCACCGTCCCGGTCACATCCAGGACGCGCGCCAGTTGTTCTTCCTCACAGCTCAGGGCGCGCACCGACCGATACGCCGCCAGCGCGGCTTGCCAGGCCGGTTCGTCGTCGCCGACGAGACTGCCGAGCATGCGGGCGAGATCGACGGCGGCGTTATCGACCTTCACCGCGCCGTAGTCGATGACGCCGGTAACTTGGTCGCCCGTAAACAGGACGTGATCGTGCCAGACGTCGCACAGGCAGGCGTGCAAGGCCAAGGGCCGGTTTCCCCAGGGTTCCAACCACGGACGCACTTGTCCCTGCCAACGGGGAAGCAGCCCGCGCGCCCGCTGGGCGACAGCGTGCAACGTCGGGTCCGTAACGGCGTCGCCGGGTGTCGTCGGCGCAAAGGCGTCCCACCGGCGCAGGCTTTCGACCCGACGCCGGACGGCCGGGCAGGGCTGGGTAGTGCCGGCCGTGCGGTCCCACGCGGAGTGCAAGGCCGCCAGCGCGACGGCGGCGTTTTCCAACCGCCTTACCGACGGCCGCTCGTGAAAATCGGCGCTTCCGGGCAGCCATTCCTGCAATTCCCAAAGCCGGCTCGCGTTGGCAACAAAGGTACGGCCGTCGCTGGTCGGGAAAACGCGCGGCACGAAGGACAGGCCCGCGCCCCTTGCCGATTGCATCCGGTGGTGAATCCAAGTAAGTCGCTCCGGTCCGGGTCCAAGCAGCGGCCACGCGCGCAAGCAAAGTGCCCCGTCCGCATCCCCAATGCGAAAGAGGGCCGCGCCGCTGAAGCCGCCAAGGTTGCCGAGCGCGACCGGGCTTCGCAAACCCAAAGGGGTGGGATAGCACGCCAGCACTTCAGGGGCGGCCCGTTCCAGGTCGCAGGGGTGCATGGTTAACGATTGCATGGGAGAAAACCAGTCATCTATAGTGTACAGATAGATATATAGTCATTGTGGCAATAAGCCGATTTTTCCAGCGGATTCCTGTCTTTTGCCTTTTCTGAAGAAATGATGAGAAACTACTTGCAACCTACGCCATGGCGGTTATAGTAAGTCTTAGTTTGCGAATTTTCCGTCGGGGATGCATTCGGGAACGTCGCTGTCGATGCACTCGTAATGGTAGCGTTCCCGCTTTGTTTTCGTGTTTCTTTTCTTCTTAGCTTCTTCGGGAACAAGGTGAAAGACATGGTCCAACGTACCCTTCGGCGAGCGTTTACGCTCATCGAACTGCTGGTGGTCATCGCGATCATCGGCATCCTGATCGCGCTCTTGCTGCCCGCGGTCCAGAAAGTCCGCGAGGCCGCCAACCGCATGGCGTGCCAGAACAACCTCAAGCAGATCAACCTCGCCGCGATGAATTACGAAAGTTCGTTCGGCTCCCTGCCCCCCGGCAT
The DNA here is from genome assembly GCA_038231495.1 of Gemmatales bacterium. Taxonomy (GTDB): domain Bacteria; phylum Planctomycetota; class Planctomycetia; order Gemmatales; family Gemmataceae; genus JBBRLG01. The sequence goes on from JBBRLG010000676.1 coordinate 2,446, forward strand.
CAACCTCAGCCCGTATTCAACCAACGGTGCCAACGCGGGCTACGTCTCGGCGCCCCCCTGGGCCGGTCCGTACATCAGCGTCATGTGCTACCTGCTGCCCTTCATCGAGCAGGAACCGCTCTACAAGCTGTTCCCCCAGGCTTATTTTCAGAAGGACACTACGATCGGCGCCTGGGCCTACAACACGCCACCCTACAGCAGCGACGGCAACCACACCGGCTACCCGAAATACATGGACACGCACATCAAAATCTTTGAGTGCCCCTCCGACAACGTCTACGGACAGGTTACCGACGGCATTATCGACGCCTATTGGGTCGAGCCCGGTCAGATTTGGATCGATTACTTGTACGACACGCCCAACTTCGGCCACGAAATTGGCCGGACGAACTACATCGCCAACTCCGGCTACCTGGGCACCTACAACTTCAAGTACTCCGGCCCGTACTACGCCAACTCGCACACGCGGTTGACGGACATCAAGGACGGTACCTCGCAAACGATTGGCTTCGGGGAAACGCTTGCGGGAAAGTCGGGCGGCTCCCGCAATTTCGCCCTCACCTGGGCGGGGGCGGGCGGCATGCCGACCGCCTGGGGTCTCCGCCTGGACAGCGCGGTCGATTGGTACACGTTCAGCAGCAAGCACAGTGGCATGGTCCAATTCGGTTTCTGCGACGGCTCCGTCCGCGGCATCACCAAAGGCTGTGACAACCAGATCTTTTACAATGCTTCGGGCATGAATGACGGCAACCCGGTCGATTGGGGCGCAATCGGTCAATGATTTTCCCCTCGCCCGCGCCGCCGCTTGGGCGACGGCGCGGGCGACGACTTTCTTTCTCGTCCGAATCCGCCTTTCAAACTCCGAGGCTACCATGAAGTTGCCGATACGTCTTCTCGTCCTCGCCCTCGTCTGTCTGCTTCCGGCAGTTGGCTGCGACAAGGTCGATTCCAACGCGAACAATGGCCATGGTCCGGACAGCGGCAAAGAGGTCAACGTCCCCGTCAAGGGCGGCCTGAAAACCGGGGGCAAAAAACTTCCGTCCATACCTCCCGCGCCGCCGTTGGAGCCACCCAAGTAGTCCTCTCTCTGAGCCTCTGCCTCTTGGGGCGCGCCGGGAGCGTCAGC
>JBBRLG010000677.1:0-3568 GCA_038231495.1 Gemmatales bacterium
ATCTTCTCCGACACCCGACACCCGACACCCGACACCCGACACCCGATCTTACGGTTTCACCGACCGCCGCGCCGGTCCGGTGTAGAGTCCCCGTGGCCGTATGATGCGGTTGTGCCGCTGTTGCTCGATGACGTGGGCGCTCCACCCGGCCACGCGCGCCATCACGAAGATCGGCGTGTACAACGGGATTTCCAGGCCCAGCGCGTGGTACAGCCGTCCCGCCGGCCAGTCCAAATTTGGGTACAGGTTCTTCTCTTGGCCGATTACACGCTCGATGATCTCCGCCGTCTCTTCCCACTTGGCCGTGCCCGCCGTCTCCGCCGCCTGCTTGGCGTACGCCTTCAGGATGCCGGCACGCACGTCACCGGCCTTGTAAACGCGGTGGCCGAAACCCATGATCTTTTCCTTGCGGGCCAGCGCGTCGCGAATCCACTTCTCCGCCGACTCCGGGCCGCCCGCCGCTTGTAACAGCTCCATGACCTTTTCGTTTGCACCGCCGTGCAGCCGGCCCTTTAGGGCACCAATCGCGGCCACGACCGCCGAGTGCAAGTCGGATTCCGTCGAGCAGACCACCCGCGCCGCGAAGGTCGAGGCGTTAAACTCGTGCTCGGCATAAAGGGTCAGCGACACGTCCAGGGCGCGCGTCGCGGCCGGCGTTGGTTCCGTGCCGCGCAGCATGTACAGGAAGTTGGCCGCGTGCCCCAGGTCCGGGCGCGGCGCGACGGGTTGCTGCCCCTTGCTGATGCGGAACTGGTCGGCGATGGCGACCGGGATTTGGGCCAGAAGCCGCTCGGCCTTGCGCAGGTTGGCTTCGGGCGACAGGTCCGCCGTTTCGGGATCGTAGTGGGCCAGGATGCTGACCGACGTGCGCACCACGTCCATCGGCGGCGTGTCCTTCGGCAGCGCTTTCAGCAGGTCGCGCAGCGGCCCCGGCACCTGGCGGGCGGCGGCGATGCGTTCCTGGAAGTCGAGCAGCTGCCGCCGGTCGGGCAGTTCGCCGTGCAGCAGCAGGTAGGCCACCTCGTCGAAGGTCGCGTGTTCCACCAACTCCGTCACCGGGTAGCCGCGGTAGCTCAGTCCCTCCGCAACAGTGGATATGGCCGTTTCCCCGGCGATGACGCCTTCGAGGCCTGGCGAATAGATTTCGGTTGTGCTCATCAGTGCGTCCTCCGGCGGCCGTCTTGCGCGTTAGCCTGTGCAGTGCTATTACTACCACCTCGGCGAGCGTGTGTCATTCAATTAAACCTGTTCCAATTCGTGCCGGCCGGGGAAGTCGCACAACGGCACGCTCTCGCTCGGCTCCGCCAGAATCTCGGCCAGCGTCGTTTTCCGAAAGGCGTCTTCGACCAGCGCCAGGGCATTGTCCACCCGCCGGTGCAACGGGCACAAGCGGATGCCGTGCGACGCCAGTTCCAGCGGACACGAAGTGATGCGCCGGATCGGATCGACCGCCTTGACCACTTCGAGGATCGTGATCTCCTCCGGCGTTTTCAAGAGCGACACGCCGCCGAACCGGCCGCGCTGTCCGTGTACCAACCCCGCCCGGCTCAGACCGTGCAACACCTTGGCCAGGTACGCGTGCGGCACCTTGGTCGCCTTCGCGACCTGCTCGGTGGTCCGCGACGCGCCGACGTGGCCGGCCAGGTACACGACCGCCCGTAAGGCGTACTCCACCGTCTGCGAAAACATGACCTTGCCTCCGAAGTTTTCCAAACAAGACATTGACATCCATTATAGAGACAGTAAAATTTTGGGAACAGGATAAAGCTATCCGTTTAGATGGTTTAACCGCCCTGGACCCCCGCTGGAAGGACTACAGCCATGAAGCACATCGACGAATCCCAGCTCGAAAAAGATGTCGCGTACCGGTTCGGCTACCTCGCCGAGTTCATGGGCTTCGACCAGGACGACATCGGCGCGATCCACGCCGCGGCGGCGCACCTGGCCGCGGCGGTGCCGGCGCTGGTCGATGCGGTGTACGTCAAGCTGTTCGCGTTTGACGCAACCAAACGGCACTTCGTTCCGACCCAACACGGCTACGAGGGTTCGCTGCCGAAGGACGTGGAATCGCTGTCCCTGGACCACGAACTAATCGAGTTCCGCAAGAAGCACCTGGGCCGCTACCTGGCAACGCTGGTGACCAAGCCGTACGACGGCAAGATGGTGGCGTACCTGGACTTCGTCGGCAAGATGCACACGCCGAAGGCCGGCAACCCGGAACTGGACGTGCCGTTGGTCCAGATGAACGCGCTCATGGGCTTCGTGTCCGACGCGCTGCTGGCCACCGTCTGCGGCCTGGGCCTGGACCGGCAGACGGAAGTCCGCACGCTCCGCGCGTTCAACAAGCTGCTGTGGCTGCAAAACGACCTGATTACCCGGCACTATCAGGCCAAATAAAGCAATGCTTCACGCAGAGGCGCAGAGGCGCAAAGAAAAATGCCTTTGCATTTCCTCTGCGCCTCTGCGTGAGGTGGTTTTTTGCTTATCCGGGCAGCTTCAACCCCACGAACTCCTTGACCTGCTTCGTGATCGCGATTTCCGCCGGCAGCCGTTCCATCGAGCTGGCCCCGTAGAAACCGTCCACGCCTTTGCAGCGGTCCATGACGTACTGCGCGTCCGCCGGCGAGGCGATCGGCCCGCCGTGACAGATCACAAAGCAGTCGGAGCGGACGCCCTTGCACGTCTCAACGATTGCCCGCACTTCTTGCACCGACTGGTCGAGGCTCCTGGCCGTCTGCGCCCCGATGGTGCCGCTGACCGTCAGGCCCATGTGCGCAACCACCACGTCGGCCCCGGCCTGCGTCATCAAGCGCGCCTCCGCAACGTTGAAGACGTACGGCGTTGTCAGAAGGTCCATTTGGTGGGCCAGGGCGACGCATTCGACCTCCAGGCCGTAGCCCATGCCGGTTTCTTCGAGGTGGGTGCGGATGATGCCGTCGAACAGGCCGACCGTCGGGAAGTTCTGAATACCGGCGAAGCCGAGGTGTTTCAGCTCCTTGAGGAACGGTTCGCGCAGCAGGAACGGGTCGGTGCCGCAAACGCCGGCGAGGACGGGCGTGTGCTTGACGGCGGTGAGAACCTCGGGGGCCATCTCCTTGACGATCTGGTTGGCGTTGCCGTAGGGCATCATGCCGGCGAGTGAGCCGCGGCCAGCCATGCGGTAGCGGCCGGAGTTGTAGATCACGATCAGGTCGATGCCGCCGGCCTCCTCGCACTTGGCCGAGATGCCGGCACCGGCGCCGCCGCCAATGATCGGCTGCCCTGCGGCCACCTTCGCCCGCAGCCGCTTCAGGATGCCTGCTCTACTGTTATCCACGTCAGAATCTCCCCGAAAAACGTCCGTTAGCGCCAATGGCCAGGCGAGCGGAGTGGGGGGGGGGGGGGCCGGCGAGCAGTGTATGAAAGACGCAGACCAGAAGCCCCCACCCACCCCCCCCCCCCCCCCCGCCGACCCGCGAAAACACACAAACAAACCCCCCCCCCCCCCCCCCCCCCCCCCGCACGCCCGCGCGGGCGCGGGCGCGGGGGGTGGGCCCCCGGGATAGGCGCCCCCCCGCCCCCCCCCCCC
>JBBRLG010000678.1:0-3559 GCA_038231495.1 Gemmatales bacterium
ACTCCCTCATCCCGTCTTTCCCCCCCTTACGAAGGGGGGGTAGGGGGGGTTAAGACCGGTTGCTGTACTCCCTCATCCCGTCCCATCCACCCCCCCCGACCCCCCCTTCGGCAGGGGGGGAGTGATCGGTTGCGAATCCTGTTGAAAGAGCTGTGGCATGGAAACGTTGACGTTCGAGTGCGGGCACTGCAACAAGCTGATGGCGGTCGGCGTCGAGTACCTGGGCCAGCAGGTGCGTTGCCCGCACTGCCAGCAGGTCGTGATCGCACCGGCCCAGCCGGCGCCGACCTCGGCCCTGCCCGAAGCGGCGAGAGAGGAAGACCCGCTGGCGGCCAACCCGTCTGCGGAATCGCCCTTTGCCGTGGCGAAGGACGCCCCCTGGTGGGCGGACCCGGCCCGTACCGCCACGGACCCGCCGCCGCCGCCGGTCCCGACGCCGCTGCCGCCCGACAACCCGCTCAGCCACTTGAAAGACCTCCAATTGGAGAAGCCGCCCACTCCGACGCCGATTACGCCATCCACTCCGGCGACGTTCAATGCGTTTGAAGACGCGGTGGACGATTCGACGCCGCCCGGCCCCGCGGCCTTGACCGACACGCCGCCCTTCGGAGCCGAGCAACCGCCCGCTCCAACCTTTCAAGCCCCGGCGACCTTACCCCCCTCCCCTCCGGACGTTACCGCTCCCTGGGGAGATGGCGCGTCCGCCGGTGCGGTAGTCGGGCAAACCGGCCCGGCCGCGGCGACCCGCCCGCGCCGGTCGCAAATGGGGTCGGTCTTGTTCGTCAGTTTGGTCCTCATGCCGCTGATCCTGTACGCGGTGCTGGCGACGATCCTGGCGGTCCTGTTCTACGGGCAGCGCGGCACGGGGGGCGGCGGCGGGGGAACGGACCCGCGCGAGTTCCTGCCCGACGTGGAAGGCGACCACCCCGGATTCAAGCGTCCCGGCAAGCAAACCCTGAACATCCCCGACGAGCGTTACACCAAACCGCTGCCGGCGCGGCTGGTCGTCGCACTCGGCCAGACGCTGACGATTGGCGACCTGGAAGTGCAACCGCAGCGGGTCGAGTGGGCCAAGGTCCGCATGCGCCTGGGCCACACCGACCCCGAACCGACCAACGACCCGGCCCTGATCTTGCACCTCAAACTGCGCAACGTCGCGCACGCGATTTCGTTCTACCCCCTGGACCGCTATTTCAACCGGGAGTGGGCCAAGGACAAAGGTCCAAAGCCGCTGACGGGCGTGGAGGCCGGCAACCTGCACTACTTCGGCGGCCCGGCCCAGTACGCCGCCAAGAAGCCGCAAACGATCGCGGGGGCCAACGAGGACAAGGAGCTGGGGCCGGGCGAAAGTGGCGAATTTTTCGTCTGCACCAACTGCTACGACCCCGAGACGGAGAAGCTGGCCCGCTACACCGGCCCGCTACTGTGGCGCGTCCAGTTGCGCCGTGGCCTGGTCCGCTACCGGGACAAGGACCTGTCCGCCACCGCCGTCGTCGGCGTCACCTTTTCCGACAAGGACGTCGCCCGCGCGGGTGCCAAGCCCTGAGCCGCCGAACCCGTCGGCGGTCGTGGCTGGTTAAATCGCAAATCGTCGCGCGCCGCCCTTGCCCCCCGCAAGGGCATACCTATCATCTACTCCATATTCGGAGCGCGAATAAAGGGATTGCACCCGCCTGGCGAATTGCCTAAAATGGGTTAATAGAGATCGCTCAACGAACGGAAGCGTAGGGTGCATTTCCAACCTGCCCCCGGCGCTCGTGTCCTTCAGGAACGTCGGCGTGTTGGACTTTCCCGATTTATTCCCCTGCCACCCCTTCACTAAAGGAGACCGTTCAGCCTGGTTTTCAGGCGGCGGCGGAGAAGACATGAAACTGACGACTGCTGCTAGCTACGCCCTGCACGCCGTGGCTTACATGGCCGCCCAGAAGGTGCTCGATAAGCCCGTGGCGTCGCACATTATCGCCAAGGAGCGCGGCATCCCGGAGCGCTTCTTGCTCAAGGTACTCAAGCCGCTGGTGTCGGCGCGGGTGTTGCGCTCGACCAAGGGGCCGAACGGCGGCTATCACCTGGCCAAGCCGGCCGCCGATATTACCATGTTGGAGATCGTCGAAGCGGTCGATGGCACGATCCGCGGCGTCGCGCCGCCCACGCGCGAGACGACCGGCACGCTCAACGGCAAGCTGGAGCGGATTTGCAACAAGGGTGCCGAACAGATGCGCGAATACCTGGCCCAAGTCCACGTCACCGACCTCGTCCAGGGCAAAAAGTAACTGTTTTGCCGCTTGTGGCTGAGCGCTTTGCCGCTTGCGGCTTTGCGCTCAGCCACAAGCGGCAATCGCCGCCACCTCAAGAACCCCATGGCGCTGCGCGTCTCCAACATTCGTCTGAGCGTTGACGAACCCGAATCGGTGCTGCCGCAACGGTTGGCGGGCATCCTGCGCCTCACACCGCACGCGCCCCTGAAATGGCGAATCCTGCGCAAGAGCCTGGACGCGCGCGACAAGGCCGCCCTGCAATTCGTTTACACCGCAGAAGTCACTTTGCCCGAAGACGAAACCGCCGTGGCCGAACGCGCCCGCCGCAGTCGCCACGCTGCCGCCCAAATCGACCTGTACCACGAGGAGCCGTTCGCGTTGCCGCCCTGCGGATCACGGCCGTTGCCCCACCGGCCGGTGGTCGTCGGCTCCGGACCGGGCGGCCTCGTCGCGGCGTACCTCTTGGCGGAACAGGGCTACTGTCCCCTGGTGCTGGAACGGGGCCGCGCGGTCCGCGACCGCATCCACGACGTGCGGGCCTTCGACGCGGGCGGGCCGCACGATCCGGAAAGCAACTACCTTTTCGGCGAGGGCGGCGCCGGCACCTTCAGCGACGGCAAACTCACCTACCGCAACTCCGGACCGGACGTGCGCCGCGTGCTGGAACTGTTCGCCGCGTGCAAGGGCAAGCCGTCCATCCTGTACGAAGCCCGGCCGCACCTGGGCAGCAACCGCCTGCCCGCCGTGGTCAAGGCGCTGCGCCGACAAATCGAAGCCCTCGGCGGTGAGGTGCGCTTTTCCTGCCGCGTCGAGGACCTGGACCTGGCCGATGGCGGAGTCCGCGGCGTCCACACGTCGTCGGGCTACGTCCCCACAACCGTCGTGGTGCTGGCCATCGGCCACAGCGCCCGCGACACCTACGAAATGCTGCTGCGCCGCGGCGTGCCGCTGGAGCAAAAGCCGTTCCAGATGGGCGTGCGCGTCGAGCACCCGCAGGCACTCGTCAACCGCGTGAAGAACGGGCCGACGCCGCTGGAACAACGGCTTGGCGCGGCCGACTACACGCTCGTCGCCCACGGCCCGCACGACCTGTTTACGTTTTGCATGTGTGCCGGCGGTTACATCATGCCGAGCGTGTCGGACCCCGGCGCGTTTTGCACCAACGGCATGAGTCTGTCGCGGCACGATTCGCCGTTCGCCAACAGCGGCCTCGTCGTCACCGTGCCGGTCGAGCAATTCGGCGGTGCCGACGTGTTGGCCGGTGTCCGCCTGCAACAGCGGTACGAGCGCCGGGCGTTCGAGGC
>JBBRLG010000679.1:0-3554 GCA_038231495.1 Gemmatales bacterium
CTTTTGGTTGGGTGCTGTCGCGTCTGGCGTGGGTGCGGGGGGGCGGGGGGGGGCCTCCGCCGCGCTCTGCTCCTCCCCACCCCCCCCCCCCCCCCCCCCCCCCCCCCACGCCAACAACCGCAGCGGACACCGTAGAACGAGTTAACCGCGGCTCAACGAATCCTCCTCCTTCGGTCGTGTCGCGGAATACGGCACCGGCCGGGTCGATTCCTGCACCGGGATCGCCGTCGCTTTTGGTAGCGCTTCGAGGGCCGGCTGGCCCATCGCCGTATACAGCTGGAATTGCGCCCGGTTGTAGTCGATCACCGCGTTGAGGTAGCGCTCGCGGGCCTGCTGCAACGTTTGCAGCGCCAGGACCGGCGGGATCGAATCGAACTCGACGCGGTTCTTCGGGCCGATCATCTCGAACTGCGTCGCTTCCATGCGTTCCCATAATTTCAAGGCTTCCCGCACGGCAAGTTGGGCTTCGTCCAGGGCATCCCGCCGTGCCCGCGCGGTCAGCGCCGCCGCCGTCACCTGCTCGCCGACCTGCGCCTGTAACTCCACCCCCTCCAGGTTGGAAACGTCGTACTGGGCGCGGCGCTCGCGGACCTGGGCGACGTTGCCGAAGCCGAGGTTTTTCAACTCCCACACCATCTGGGCGGTGCCGTCGCCGCGGCCGTTGAAGTCGCCGATAAAACTGTTCGGACCGCCGCCGAAACCGCCCGCCAGGTAGTCCACCTGCAAGCGCGGCAACAGCGGACCGAGCTTGGCCAGACGGAGGCGCTGCCGGCTGGCTTCGATGAGTGACCGGCTCGCGGCCAGTTCGGGCCGCGTCAGCAACCCCGTCATCACCAGGTCGTCGAGCGGCGTTTCGGTCGGCACGAGCGTGATCGGCACGACTGCGGGGTCCGCCGGCACCAGGCCGAGCGTGGGCCGCAAGAGAAGTAAGCGCGCCAGGTGCGCGGCGGCGACGCCAACCCGGCCGCGGGCCTGGTAGCGTTCTTGTACCCGTAAGCTGACCTCGGCCCGGACGCGGTTCACGTCCGCCGGCATGTGGCTGGCTTCGGCCCGGTTGGCGACCTCGGCCCGGCGCAGCATCTCCTGACCGCGCGCCACGATGTCGTCGAGGACCGCCAATTCGCCGTACGCTCCGAGCAGTTCGAGGTAGGCGGAGGCAACTTCGTACTGAACGTTGTTCGTTATGGCCTGGGCGCGGGCGGCCTGGGCCTGCGTCAACTGGCGGGCGATCAAGGGTCCGAAGAGGGCTTCAGACGTTTCAAAGCGAAACGTGGCGCCGCCGCCGACAAAGACGCTGCTGCGCGACACGGTCAGCACGGTCCCCTGCGTTTCCTGGATTTGGCCGTCGTGCCGCTGGTACGCGGAGCCGAGTTGCAAATTGGGAAGCCACAAATACTGGGCCTGTTGCTGCAGCGCGTAGGCTTCATCGACCCGGCGGCGGGCGATGAGGATGGTGGGGTTGCTTGCGTTCGCCAGCCGTAACGCCGTCGGCAGGTCGATCGGCAGGACTTCAGGATCGGCGGTGGGCAACAAGGCGGGCGTCGGCGCGTCGGCCGGAGGACTCGGCTTGGCAATGGCAAGTTGGGCCGGTGCCGCCTCGGCCAAGAGAAGCGTCAAGCCGGCGCACCCGAGTCCGAGCAGGCGGCGTCGCCCGGCGCGGCTGAACCAGTTCGCTGTCATGGGGCCTCCCTGCCCGCGCCGCCAGCGGTCACCAGGGCTGCAATGTGACCCGCACCGGCGCGTTGTCGCCGACCTCGATCTGGCGGTTGAGGACAATGACCTCCTCGCCCGTCAGTTCCTTGATGATTTCCGGGTCGCCGTGCGCCGGGTTCGCCTCGCGAACGACTTTGGCGATCTTCGCCATGTTGCCGTCGTTCATCTGCACGCGGACGGGAACCTGGTGCGACACGTTGTCGCGCACTTCAAGGATGTAATTCTTGCCGCCCTTGCTAAACACGGCACTGCTAGGCACCAAGTGGGCCTTGTGCGTCCGCAGCAGCAGCCGCATGGAGCCGGTCATGCCGTCGAGCAAGCGTTGGCGGGACTCGACGCGCTGCAGCCCCTTGACCGGCACCGGCAGCGGGTCGCTGCTGCCCTTGGCGTTCTCCGCCCACACCGACCGACTGGCGGCCAACAACGCGGCTTTTTGGCCGAAGCCGTCGGGGCCGAAGGGCGCGAGAAGGGCCGCCACCATTTTCGCCTTGTAGCGGGCGTACTCGTCCTCCGTGCCGTTGTACAGATCGACTTCCACCGTCATCGTGCGGTCTGATTTCAGGATCGTGCGCGAGTAGCGCGTCACCGGGCCGCGGGCCGTGACGCCGGGCAGTTCGCCGAACAGGATCACCGCTTCGGTGTCGCGGCTGACGAGGCCGGCGACGTTGTCCGGCACCTGCATGACGACGGTGACGATGTCGGTGCGGGCGACGGAGATCACCGGGTCGGCGTGTCCCGACGCGGCGTTTTGCACGAAGGTGCCCACGTTGACCGAGCGCGCGGTGACGACCCCGTCGAACGGGGCGGTGAGTCGGCTGTAGCCGGCGAGTGCCTGGGCGTATTCGCGGTCCTGTAGGGCCACGTCGATGCCGGCCTGCTTGTCCTCTACATCGGCCAGATCGATGTCCAGGGAGGACACTTTTTCCCGATAATCCGCCTCCGCCTTCTTTACCGCCAATTGCGCAACTGCCGTGGCCGCCTCCGCCGCGCGCACGTCGCGTTCCTCCTCGTCGAGCAGTCGGCGGTTGACCACGTCGCTCCTTTGCAGTTCTTGCAACCGGGTCAGACGCTTCCGCCGCAGGTCGGCGGTTATGTCCGCGAGCACGACTTCCGCCTTGCGCTGGTCGATCGACGCCTGGGCCACATCGATCATCGACCGCGAGTCCTTGACATGCGCCAGCGCGACTTGCAGGTTCCGCCGGCGCTGGGCGACGACGGCTTCCTTTTGCTTGACCGCCTGCACGAGGTCCGGCACGTCCAGTTCGACGAGCAGTTCGTCCTTCGTAACGCGGTCGCCGAGATCCTTGTGGACCGCCTTGACCTGGCCGGCCACGCGCGACCGCAAGTCCGCCTTGTTAAAGGCTTCGACGGTGGCCAGTTCCTGGACGGAAAGCAGGTATTTCGGGTCACTTTTGGCTTTGATTGCCTTGATGGCGATGGCGTCGCGGTCGTGAAACGGCGACGTGCCGCCGGCCTCGTCGTCGACGGTACGACTCCACGGCGCTATCCCCAGCACGGTCGAACCCGCCGCGCCGACCGCGGCAAGTGCGATGAGGACGCCCAGGACGCCGATTGTCATATTGCGAAGCTGCCGCATGGTTGGAAGTCTCTGCTCGTGGAAAGACCGCGGAAGAAAGCAAACGATGGGCCGGGAATGGACTTGTTCATTATACCACGTCGGTTGTCACATTGCCTACCACTCACTGCAAGCGCGGGGGTGGGGGTGGGGCAAAACATTCGGGGGGTTGCGCCGCGGCTCCCCCGGATTGCGCTGCGCTCCATCCGGGGCTACCTTCGTCTACCCGCTGACGCGGGTCTTATCATCAGAACCCCCGCAAGGA
>JBBRLG010000680.1:0-3537 GCA_038231495.1 Gemmatales bacterium
CACCCTTGCCAAAGCGCACATTCTTGGCAAGGGTCGGATTTTGGCACGCAGCGACCGTCAGGAGCAGGCAGCGGCGCTCATATACCCTTGCCAAAGGCGTGGCAAAGACTGGCGAGGGTGGGTGGCAAGGGGCACCTTGGCAAGGGTCCCTTTGGCGGCCGGGGGTGCGGACCACTCCTGCCGAGGTAATAACGGCGCGGGGGCGCGAAATGCCAAAGGATTGGGAGTAATTCGTTACTTGCCTCCCGGGGCCGTAAAAAGGGGACGGGCCGTAAAAAGGGGACGGGCACGTTTATTGATGGACATTCGGTTCCACTGCCCCCTTTTTGCATGGGCGGCCGCGGGGCCGTAGGGTAGACCGCAGATCCAACCGATCCGCCGTCCGCTCGACCCAAGCGGCACTGCCGTAAGGCGTACCCCGGTTAACGCTTCGGCGCAACGTCTCCAATTCGCTGCTCGTCAGCGCGCGCCGGACCCACTCCAGCCAGTCCTGCGGCCGTGGCACCGGACCCACCGCGAGGTATCCGGGGCGGCCAGCCTCGTCGTGCCAGTAGCGGGCGCTGGACCAAGGCCATTGCTCCGCACCTGCGACCTGGTTGGCACGCACCGGATTTCGTTCGATGTAACGCAACACCGTGAGCAGGTGTTCGTCCTCTTGAATCGGGAACGCCTTGAAGCGGCCCTGCCAGATATGGCCGCCGCTTTGATAATGACGGTGGTAACGGCGGACGTGGGTATTGAGGAGCCAGTGCATCCAGCGACTCAGGTCGCCATCGGCCGTCGGCAAGACGACCAGGTGGAAATGGTTGGGCATCAGGCAGAAGCCCAAGACGGGCGTCGGAATCTCGATGCAGGCATGTGCCAGTGCCTTGAGGAACGCCGGTAGTCGCCGTCTTTTCGGAAGACTTCCCGTCGCCCGTTGCCGCGGTTGATCATGTGGTAGCAGATTCCGCCGACGGCGGCTCGTGGGAGGCGTGGCATAGTAGGGGAAAATACAAGTGCGCACGCCGGATGTCAATAATAAACGTGCCCGTCCCCTTTTTGTTTTCCAAACAGTAACCATCCGCGAGAAGAAGCGGGCCAAGAGCCAGCGCACGAGCCGGCGAGTTGGCCGCATAGAGGTAACCCGCTCCCGGCGCCAGACCAGATTTGGTACCAATTCTGGATTGGGAGGGGTGTCCGGGGAGGTTGTGCTGAACATTGCAAGAAAATGCTGATGTCGTAAGTTCTAAATTATCAATCATTTACAGCATTGTGTTTTCTGTCGATGCTTTTGGCGCGCGTGTTGCCTATGGGGTTGGCGGTAAAGGAGACGAATCGTGCTTGAAGTGCGGATTACGAAGCTGAGCGTGGCGTACCGGATTGAGGGCAAGCGGGTTCAAGCCTTGCGCGACGTGAACCTGACCTTCCAACCGGGCCGACTACACCTCATCTGCGGGCAAAGCGGCTCGGGCAAGACCGGCCTCTTGAACGCTCTCGGAGGGCTAATCCCCGGTGTAATTCGGGGGGAACTTCAGGGGGAGGTTTCCCTGGCGGGGGCAAGCGTTGCCTCCCTTTCCCGTCGCCAACTGGCCCAGATGGTGGGGTATGTGTTTCAGGATCCGGACAGCTATTTTGCGGCCAGTTCGGTCGAAGCAGAAGTCGCGTTTGGGTTGGAAAACCTTGCGGTGCCGCGTCCCGAGATGAAGCGCCGGGTGGAGGAAGCATTGGCCGTCATGGGTTTGTCGCACCTGGCAAAAGCGGCGCTCATTGAATTGTCTGGGGGCCAGAAGCAGCGCGTGGCCATCGCGTGCAGCCTAGCACTGGATGCGCAGGTACTGCTCCTAGATGAGCCGTTCACCAATTTGGACCCCCAAGGTTCTCTCGACGTGATTGCGTGCCTAACCGAACTGAAGCGCCGCGGCATGAATGTCATCATCGTTTCCCACCGGCTTTTCCCGGAATTGATGGATGAGGTAGACACCGTTACCGTGATCGCGGCTGGGGTAGTGCGGTATCACGGCCCCAGGGAAAACCTGTTGACATCGCTACAGGCCACCGACCTGCCTGTGTCGTTGGCCTTCTTCTCACCGATCCACGGAGTGTCGGAACAGCCCGCCTCTTACCCAGGGAACAATAATGGCCGGGTTGGAACCGAGTTGATCCACGCCGACCAACTCTCCTTCGCTTATCCGGACACGAAACGGTCAGCCGTCCAAGGAATCTCGCTGAAGTTGAAGTCGGGTGAACTGGTCGCCCTGGTCGGCGGCAATGGGGCTGGAAAATCAACGCTCATGAGGCTGTTCAACGGTCTCCTGAAGCCGACAGGAGGAGCACTGACGGTCTGCGGAATGGATGCTCGGCGGACCCAAACATCGCACCTAGCGCGACATGTGGGCCTCATGTTTCAGAACCCCTTGCACACATTGTTCTGCGATACGGTGGAGGCCGAGCTTTCTTACTCGGCCAGGATTCAGGGCATCAACAGCAAGGTGGTTAGTGAACGGCTCACCGCCGTTTCCCGGCAACTCGGCATTGAGGGCCTCCTGGCCACATCGCCCTTCTCGCTGAGCGCGGGAGAGCAGCAACGGGTGGCCATCGGGTCAATCCTCGTCGGCAACCCGGAAGTCGTGATTCTGGACGAACCGACACACGGAATTGACGAGCCCCGCCTGATCGACCTGGGCCGCATCCTCCAGAAACTCTGCGCGGACAACCACCTCGTCATGGTGGTGACCCACGATGTTGATTTCGCTTACCGCTTCGCCGCCCGCTCCGTGGTCATGGTCGATGGCCGGATAATTGCGGATGGGGATACGGCCAAGGTCTTGGCCGATCAGAAGACGATGAACCTGGCGAGGCTCACGCTACCAACAGTTCTCCGACTGGCACGCCCGCCGTTGTCGGACGGGACACCAAGGGCCGAAGTACTCCAGGCGCCGGAGGTCGAACGATGAAGTTGCGCCTATCCTTCGTTCCGCAAGATACCTGGGTCCACCGCACTCACCCGCTCGCCAAGCTGGCATGGCTGCTTTCGGTTAGCGTGGCAGGATTTGTAGTACCCAGCCTTGGCTGGGTTGTCTTGTGCGTGACGCTCATGGTGCCGTTGGCCGTTTGCGCCCGTTGTTTTCGGTACTGGTTCAATGCCCTTCTGATCGCCGCGATCCCTGCGTGGTTTATCGCCGCGATTAACATGTTCTGGGCGGATTCGGTCATTCCCAGCGGTCACGTGCCGAGCGATCTGAGCCTGAACTGGCTCTACGAAATCCTCATGCCCGGCCGGACTTCGGAAGTTCTCTACGACGGGCGGTTCCTCTTCTGGAACATCCACCTGACCACGTTGAGCCTGGAGAAAGGGTTGTTTTTCGCGGCACGCTGGATCAACACCATCGGGGCCGGCCTCCTATTCTTGTTCGTGACTCAGCCCGACGACTTCGCGGTGTGTCTGACCCGGCTGCGGCTTCCGTACCCGGTCACCTACACCCTTGCGACGGCGGTCCGGTACACGCCTAGTCTGGCCCGCGACGCACGGCTGGTGTACGACGCGCATCGCGCCCG
>JBBRLG010000681.1:0-3482 GCA_038231495.1 Gemmatales bacterium
CTACGACCGCGGGTTCAGCCAGCAAGCGAGCCGCTTGCGGCTACGACAGTTCGCCCTCTCCAGTGGCAGCGAACTTACGAAATGGACAGCTAGCCCCCGCGCCGGGCGATTTGGTAACAGAGGAAAGCTGCGAAACATGAGCCAGCCGCCATCAACCCCGACGCCCCGCCCACCGCCCGCGCGCCTGAAAAAAGTCGCCCTACGGCTGCTGGCCCTGGCCGCCGTCGTGTGCGTGCTGTACCTCTTCCGGGCACCTCTCTTGCGGGTCGTCGGCGGCGTCCTGGTCGTTGACGAAACGGCGCAACCGGGCGACGTGGTGCTGCTCCTGGGTGCCGACCGCGGCTACGACCTTGCGGCGGAGCGGTATCGCGACGGGTCCGCGCCGCGCGTGCTAATTTTGGAAGGGCCGCCGGGTCGCCTGGTGCGGTTGGGCGTCCTCGACACGGCGGGGGCAATGGCACACAAGGCATTGCCACCGCGCGGCGTGACTAAAGGGGGGTTCACGGTAATAGCCTGTCCGGGCAGCGGCGACTGGAACCGTGCCCGCGGCCTGCGCGGTTGGTTGGAAGAAAACCCCGATGCGCGCGTGGCGGTATTGTGCGAACGCCTGAACAGTCGGCGAGTGCGCCGCATCTTTCGCACCGTCCTGGGCGACGAACTCGCCGGGCGCGTCCGCTGGTGCGCCGTGCCGAACCGCGAATGGGATGAAACGAACTGGTGGCAACACAAGGCCGGCGTGTTCGCCTGCGTCAACGGCTACCTCGGCCTGGCGCACGTTTGCGTTTACGGCGAAAACCCGACGGAAAGCCAGGCATGGAACCCGGACCAATACGGCCAGACGTTGCCCCGCCCGCAGTGAAGCCGCGCCGGCGCCGCTTCGGGGTGTTGGTTGTGGTACTGCTGCTCGCCCTCCTGGTGGCGTTGCACCCGTGGTGGTTGCCGCCGGCGGGCGCGTTCCTCGACATATCGACGCCCCCCCGCCCGGTGGACGACGTGTTGGTGCTAGGCGGCGGCGCGAGCACGCGACCGTTCGTGGCCGCGGAGCTGTACAAAGCCGGCCTGGTCCACCGCGTCCTGGTGCCGACCGTGAAGGCGGCACCCGACGGCGAGGACGGCCTGGTGCCGTCGGACCACGAGTTGATGCGGCGGGTGCTACTCGCCCGCGGCGTGCCGGCGGCGGTGATCGTCCTGTTGCCGGGCGAGGTCGATTCGACCGCCGACGAAGCCCGGTCGCTAAAACGCTACCTGGCCGAAAACCCGGGGCGGACGGTGGCGGTTGTTACCAACAACTTCCACACCCGGCGGGCACGGCGAATCTTCCGCTCGGAACTCGACGGCGCGGCGGATTTGCCGTTCTTCGCCGCGCCGACCGACGGCTTCGACGCCAACGACTGGTGGCGCTCCGAGGCGGGCTGTA
Organism: Gemmatales bacterium; assembly: GCA_038231495.1. Classification (GTDB taxonomy): domain Bacteria; phylum Planctomycetota; class Planctomycetia; order Gemmatales; family Gemmataceae; genus JBBRLG01. The sequence goes on from JBBRLG010000681.1 coordinate 1,418, forward strand.
CGACTTACGCTGACGAATACCTTAAATTGCTGGGGAACGTGGTGGGCCGATGAAACCGACGTACGTGCTGGGTTTGAACAGCTTCCACGCCGACGCCAGCGCGGTCTTGCTGCGCGACGGCGAGTTGGTCGCGGCGGTCGCCGAGGAACGGCTCAACCGCGTCAAACATTTCGCCGGCTTTCCCGCGCTCGCGGTCAAGGAAGTCCTCGACATCGCCGGCATCGGCCTGGGCGACGTGGACCACCTCGGCATTAACAAGGACAGTAAGGCGAACCTGCTGGCCAAGCTCGGTTTCGCGCTGGGCAACCTGACGCGCATCACCCGGCTGGCGAAGCAGCGCCTGGGGTACCGTGCCAAAGCCCAGAACGCGCCGCAACTGCTGTGCGCGGCGCTCGGCGTCCCCGCCGCTAAGCTCAAGGCGCGCGTCCACCACGTCGAGCACCATTTGTGTCACGTCGCGAGCACTTTCCTTGTATCCGGATTCGACCGGGCGGCGGTACTCAGCGTGGACGGCTTCGGCGATTTTGCCTCCACGATGACGGCGCTGGGCGACGGCCTCGACACGAAAGTGCTGGACCGCGTTCTGTTCCCGCACTCGCTCGGCATCCTGTACACGATGGTCTGCCAGTTCATCGGCTACGACAAGTACGGCGACGAGGGCAAGGTCATGGGCCTGGCCCCCTACGGCAAGCCCGTGTACGCGGACTTCTTCGACCGCCTGGTGCTGTTGAAACCGAAGGGCCGTTTTGAATTGAACCTGGACTACTTCCTGCACCACACGGAGGGCGTCGATTACTCGTTCGACGACCAGGGCCACCCGACGGTGGCACCGCTGTACACGCCGGCGATGATCGAACAGTTCGGCCCGCCGCGCGTCCGGTACGCGGAGCTAACCCAGCGCGACATGGACCTTGCCGCTTCGTTACAGAAGTGCTTCGAGAAGGCGTATTTTCACCTTTTGAACAACCTTTACGAGCAGACCCGGTGTGACGATCTGTGTCTTGCGGGCGGCGTGGCGTTGAACTCGGTGGCCAACGGCATGATCTTCGACAAAACGCCGTTCCGGCGCGTTTACACCCAGCCGGCCGCGGGCGACGACGGTACCGCGCTGGGCGTCGCCTACCACGTCTATCACACCGTCCTGCGCCGCCCGCGCGGCCCGGCAATGGACCACGCCTACACGGGCCGCGACTTCGGCGCCGCCGCGCTGGCCGAGGAAGTGGCCAAACTCCCGCCTGAAGTCGTCGCCGAACACGTCGCGGACGCGGTACTGTTCCAGCGGACGGCCGAGGCGATTGCGCAGGGTGAAATCGTCGGCTGGTTCCAGGGCAAAGCGGAGTGGGGGCCGCGGGCGCTGGGCAACCGCTCGATCGTCGCCCACCCCGGCTTGCCCGACATGAAGGACGTGCTCAATTCGCGCATCAAGCACCGCGAATGGTTCCGCCCGTTCGCGCCGTCGCTGTTGGAGGAGCGCGTCGGCGACTATTTCGCCCACACGCACCCGTCGCCGTTCATGATGCTCGTCTACGAGACGAAGCCGGAGGTGCGCGACCGACTTTGTGCCATCAACCACGTCGATAACACGGGCCGTTTGCAAACGGTTTCGCGCGCGCAAAACCCGCGCTATTACGCGCTGATCGAGGCGGTCGAACGCGCGACCGGGCTGGCAGTGGTGCTGAACACGTCGTTCAACGAAAATGAGCCGATCGTCTACACGCCGCACGAGGCGGTCGAGTGTTTCCTGCGAACGCGGATGGATTTGTTGGTGTTGGGGAACTGGATGATCCGGCGGAAGACGGAATAAATCATTGTAACCGTTCACCGGGTGCGGGCAGTGGACATGATTCGACATCACCGGAAGGAGAGAATCCAGGGGGGGTGTGACCGGGGGTGGGGAAACGAACTTCCCCAAGATAATACCCGATAAGCACTTGCGGAAGTAAAGTTCGTTTCCTTGGCTCTCAAGCCACGCGAAACGAATGGGTCGTCGCGGAAATGATAGCGCGCCATGTCTACCGGTTGGCTGGTTTTCAACAACGCGGTGAACGGTTACAAATCCTGATAG
>JBBRLG010000682.1:0-3473 GCA_038231495.1 Gemmatales bacterium
CCCCCGGGTGGCCGCCCCCCCCACGGGGGCAACCCCCCGCCGGGGTGCCCCCCCCCCGGGCTCGCCGAGATTGCGATAATCAGGAGAAAAGACCCATGTTCGATTTCAGCTCCGGCAAACCTTCGGACATCTGGAACCAGCGCTACCGGGAGTACACCCGGCAGCGGCAGTACCAGACGAACGACATCTTGCTGGAAAACCGTATCATCTTTTTCGGCTGTGCCGGCGGTTCGTTTTATTCCCCGGAGATCAACGACATCACGGCCAACATCGTGATCCAGCAGATGTTGTACCTCCAATACGAGAACCGCAGCCAGGAGATTCACTTCTACATCAACTCGCCGGGCGGCTCGGTGTCGTCCACGCTGGCCATCTACGACACCATGCAGTTCCTCGAATGCCCGATTGCCACCTACTGCATGGGCATGGCGGCCAGCGGGGCGGCGATCCTGTTGGCGGCCGGCGCCAAGGGCAAACGCTACTGCCTGCCGCACGCCAAGGTCATGATCCACCAGCCCTGGCACGGCGGCATCGGCGGCCAGGCCTCCGACGTCGAGATCGAGATGAACGAGATCATCAAGGAGAAGCGCCGCCTCAACGAGATCCTCGCCAAGCACACGGGCCGCACCGTCGAACAGATCGAGTTGGAAACCGAGCGCAACCGCTATTTCACCGCCACCGAGGCCAAGGACTTCCGCATCGTCGATGACGTGCTTATCAAGATGACCGACGAGAAGAAGCCGGCGTGAGTGCATTAGGCGCGCCGGGAGCGTATGCGACCGGAGTTTGTCGCGGTGTTAGACTCCGGTCGCTTACGCTCCCGGCGCGCCGGTTTTGGCGGCAGGTTGCGTGCAACTGCTGCCACCCGTCGCCCGGCGCGAGGGCCGGCCCTCTCGTCCTCCCATTCTTTCATTTATCCCCGCACCGGCTGCCGATGAAAAGGGCATGCCGGACGGGCCTGGAGAGATTTGCCATGCCTCTGGTACCCTACGTCGTGGAGCGGAGCGGTCGCGAAGAACGGGTCTTCGACATCTACAGCCGGCTGCTCAAGGACCGGATCATCTTCCTGCAAGGCGAAGTCGATGACGACAGCGCCAACCTGATCGTGGCGCAGATGCTGTTCTTGCAGTTCGACGACCCGAAGGCGGACATCCACCTGTACATCAACTCTCCCGGCGGCTCCGTGACGGCCGGGATGAGCATTTACGACACGATGCACTATGTGACGTGCGACGTGTCCACCTACTGCATCGGCATGGCCGCCAGCATGGCCGCGACGCTGCTGGCGTCCGGCACCAAGGGCAAGCGCAACGCCCTGCCGAACGCGGAGGTCATGATCCACCAAGTGCTCGGCGGCGCCCGCGGCCCGGCGACGGACATCCTGATCCGGACCAACCACCTGCTCAAGACGAAAAAGAAGATGAACGAGATCTTGCAACGGCACACCGGCCAGCCGATTGAGAAGATCGAGAAGGACACGGATCGCGACAACTTCATGTCGGCCCACGAGGCCCAGGAGTACGGCCTGGTCGATCACGTGCTGGTCCGCGTCCCGCCAATGGCGATGCCGGCGAAGCAAGCTGAGAAAGGATGAAGGATGAAGGATGAAGGATGAACCGGCAAGCTTTGTTCGGTTCATCCTTCATCCTTCATCCTTCATCCTTACACGACATGGATAGGCACCCTGGTAAGGAAACTCGGCATATGCGCTGGTCCCTCGCGTGCATGTTCGGCCTGGCGCTGGCGGTTGCGGCGGGGGGGTGCCGTACCTGCGACCGCGTCGAAGCCGAGCTGCGGACCCGCGACCGCGAGTTGCGCGAGGCCAAGGAAGAGTTGGACCGCAGCCGGGCCTATTCCAACAGCCTGCAAATCGAATTGAACGCCGAGCGCGGCGTGCCGCCCCCGTATTGCAACGATCCCCCCGTTGCCGCCTACCCCGTACGTTCCATCGTCCTCGGCCGGCAGACCGGCGGCCGCGAGGACGGCTACGGCACCGGCGACCAGGCGTTGCAAGTCGTCGTCGAGCCGCACGACGCGGAGGACCAGGCCGTCAAGGTGCCCGGTTCCCTCCTCATTCACGCGCTGGAAATCACGCCCGAAGGTGCCAAGCGGCCGCTGTGTACGTGGGAAGTTCCCGGCGAGCAACTGCGGCGCAGCTGGCACAGCGGCTTACTCAGCACCGGCTATACGTTGGTTTTGCCGTGGAAGACGTGGCCGACGACCGAGAAGTTGCGCGTCGTCGCCCAGTTCAAATTGCCGGACGGCCGCGTTTTCGAGGCCGACAAAGACGTGGTCATTCACGTCCCACCGCCGGGTCAGCGTCCCGTCCCTACCCTTCCGGCTGCCGACCCCGAACTGACCGCACCGCCGGGCGGTGAGAAGCTACTGCCGATGCCGCGCCGCGTCGATCCGCCGACGGCCGGACCGAGCATCAGCAACCACCAATCGACGTACATGCAGCCAGTGCGCGGGGAACGGCTGGTTGGGCCAGACGGGCAACCCGCGTGGCGCGTCGTGGAACCGCGGTCTCACGTCCCCGAAGACTGACCGCCGCTTGCGGCTTTGCCCTTCAGCCAATCCGCATCGCATAACGATAGGCCAACAACGCGGACCCGACCAGAAACGCCAGCAGCAAGAGCGCGAACGCCAGCACGGTTAGCCAACCGCCCAGGTCGGAGGGCAGCATTTGCATTTCGCTCAACTGGTTGGCCAATTCGGTTTCAACTTCCTTGCGCAACAACGAATCCGCCGCACTCCAGCGCAGCGTCACATGCCGCATGGATCGGAAATAATCCACGTCTACTAAAACGAGCTGGCGCGCTTCCGGCGCGGCGAACTTGCGTGGGGGACGGGCCTCCGCGGCCCCTTCGCCCGCTTTTTCCGCGGTCGCGGCGAGGAGATCCCTGGCGGGGTCGAACAGGTAAGACGTGCCGGATCGGGCGGGGCGTAAGCCGAGGCGCGCGCAAGCGCCGGCCCACGCTTCCTCGAAGGAAGCCAGGTCGACGTTATAGATGACGGTTTGTTTGCGCTGCAGCCAGAGCACCCAGCCGGCACCGGCCACCACGAGCAGGAAATACACCACCGACATCAGCAGGCAGATGGTCCAAAGGCGGTCGCCATCGCCGCTGCCGCCGCTGTGCGGGCCGAGCAGGAAGAAGACGCGCCAGTTCTCGTTCAGGCTGCTGATGACGAACGGGCCGCCGAACACGAGAAACCCGGAGGCCGCGAACAGGACGCCGGTGAAATCCCAGGTGCCGGCCACCAGCAAGGGGTTGGGCCGGCGGTTGATGATTCCGAGCACCAGCACGTAGAACGCCAACGGCAACAAGAAAGCCAGCAGGATCAAGGATCGTCCTTCGCGCAGCGGTGTCGGCAAGCGGCGGCGCCGCCATCGGTCGATGGTCCGGTCGGCCGCGTGTGTATTGTAATCCGCGGCGCGCGTCAGGGTCAACCGGGCGTCGGCCGTAGCCGCA
>JBBRLG010000683.1:0-3419 GCA_038231495.1 Gemmatales bacterium
GGGCCGCTTGCGGCTACGGGGCGTAGCCAATCGTTGTCCAACCGCGACCCCTTTGGATGACGACCGGGCCAGTCCGACCCTAGCCAAGCCAATCAACATATGGCGAGGGTCGAACCGCTTTTGCGCAAACGCTTTCCGCAAGACAGCCGTAAACCCTTTTTATGTATGCTCTTACGGATCACCAGCGACGCCAGATCGACCCTGGCCAATCTCGACCCTCGCCACGAAAAAGGCCGACCCTCGCCAACGTAAAACGGGGTGTCGTTTCCACCCCCCTACCCCCCTTCGTAAGGGGGGAGTAAACGGTTACGTCCCGGCACCGCGCCGATCGGTCTGCTTCTCAGTCAAAGAGGCCCGAACTCTTGATCTTCACCGTGTGGCTGACGGTCTTACCCTCCGAACTCGCCTGGATTTTGTACTCGCCGTTGGCGTCGGCGGTCACGCGCCACGACACCTGACTGTAATCGTTGCCGCCGGGCAAGTCTAGGGTCTGCGTCGCCTCCTGGCCGCTCACCAGGTGCAAACCCGCAGGCAGTTCGATCTTCGCCTGTTGTCCCTCTTTGGCGTTCTTCAAAAAGGCCGTCACGGTGAAGACGCCACCGGGTCGGAACGCGCCGCCGGCACTCAGGCCGAGTTGCTGCGCGCCGGCCGTCGCGTCCACGGCGATCTTACCCAGGCCGTAGGTGAAGGCCATCTCGCGTTTCTCGCCCGGCGGCATCGCCCGGGTCGTCCAGTACAGGAAAACGCACGAATCCGGTGTCTTGCCCGTAGTGATGGGGATTATCCGCTCCTCTTCCGACGGCTCCCACCGCGTCTCACTACCGGGGAAATGGCAAATGATCATCTTTACGATCGGTTCCAGTTCCGTGCCCGGCAGTTTGATGCCGCCGAGGCCGATGTGGGCTACCGTTCCCGGCTTTTGCAAGTCCGCGTTTTCGAGGGCTTCGATGTAGTCGGGTATCTCTTTTTCGGAGTAGGTGCGGGCGTCTTTCATCAGGCCGGGTTGGCCGGGAATCACAAACGGCACGCCGTCGTTGGCACCGATAAACGTATCCAGCAGGAACCGCAAGCCGACCGTTTGTTGGACGGTGCCGTAGTTTTCCACCTTGTAATAGACCAAACAAGTGTCGAGTAAGCGCGACTGCTCGCCGGGCACAATTTCGACGTGCTGGGTAACGCGAATCTTCTCCACCGGATGCACCATGACAGACTGGTAAGCAGTGCGGTCCGGCAGCTTTACCAGGCGCGACTTGCCCTCGACTTTGAAGGGCATTTGGCCGAAAAGGTGGCCAGACCCGTTAATGAGGACGCAGGTGTTGTTCGTGCCGCCTTCTGAATTGAACGTCAAGCGCTTATGTTCGCCGGCGTTGTTCGGATCGTCCTTTTTCAACATCAGGATGCCAAAGCGCAGCTTGGCGTCGTTGAATTGCACTCCCAGGCGCGGATCCTTGTCGTCGATGTTGTAATTCCACGTCACGCCGTCTTTGTTCGCGGTCTCCTTGTCCTTGGGCGGTCCGTTCATGGCGATTGTAGTGCCACCCACCGGCCAAAATAGGTCGAAAAAGGCGATGCCGCCGAGGATAAAAAGGAGCAAGAGCGCCGGCACGAAATGCACCGGAGACAGCCGCGACCGGCGTGCCGGCCTGCGGAACGAAGCGCCCGCGAAGGCAGGTTCCTGGACCGCCGGGGCGAAGGGTGACGGCACGTCCGTGGCAACAGTGGTGGCCGCGGCATCCACCACCGTTTCAGAAATCTCCTCCACGGGGTTGCCGAACTGAAAATCGCTGCCGACCGCCAGCTGGACCGGAATGACCCAGCGCTGGTTGCCGTTGGATTGAACCGTAAGCTTCGCCGTCAGGATTTCGCCGGGGCGGTTCGGTACCGACGGCACCGACATGCCAATCGTCGCCACGCGGCCGGTGAGCTTCGCCCGACTTACTTCGAGCCACGGTTCGCTACTGGTGGCGTGGGCGTAAATGGGCCGCTTTTCCAGCGTCTTTAGTTCGAGACTCGCCCGCAGCGTTTCGCCGGGGCCGCCTTCCAGGTCGATCCGGCTGGCGTTGATCTCGACCTTGGGCGGCGGCGTCAGGCCGAGCGCCTCGAAGAACTGCTGCACGGCCCCCAGCCCCGACGCGGCCGGACCCTGAACGGGATACTTCCAGCCGTTGGACTTGTACCAGTTGGCGACGGCGCCGTTCTCGAAGAGTAGCGCGGCTTCCTTGGGATTGGCTTTCGCCTTCTCGGCGACCTGGCGCGGCGAACGCGAACCGCCGAGGACGCCTGGCGGGAACGGCTTGATCGGCACCTCGGCCCGGACCACCACCGTTGCCGTGCCGCCGTTACTCTCGATGACGAGCGTGGTTTCCACCGGCTTGCTGCTCGCGCGCAGACGGTCCGAACACAACTTGACCGGAATCGTCTGGTCGTGGCCGAACTGGAAATGCTTGTTCACGACGCCCGGCGCGTCGCCCAGCGTCAGCCAGTCGCCGTCGGCGCAAACCACGGAGCCGTGCAACAGCCGCATCCCCTGGTTTTCGAGGTGTAAGTCGAACTGGCGCTGGTCGCCGGCTTTCAGCGTACCGAGATTGATTTCGAGCGGCTCGACGCGCAGTTTCGGCGCGGCCAGCACCTCGCCCGGAAACTTGGCCAGCAGCTGATCCAACCCCTGATCCTTGTCGGGAAACTTCACCGCCTCGCGGGCGGCGTGGGCGAGATCGACGCGGCCCAGGCCGCCGAGAAAGTTTTCGAGAAAGCCCTGCTTCAACAGGTCGCGGGCGGAGGGCCAATCCTCCTGACAGGCCAGCGACAGCTCGTTGAAATTTCGGCAGGAGCGGCCGGTCGGGAAAACGAACGGGTTGCCGAACGGTTGGGCGCCGACCGCGACGGGACCGCCGTTGTGGCCGTGGCGGCCGAGCACGAAGCCGTCGAAATAGCAGTAGATCGCGTCTTGAGGATTGGCTCGGCTACACTTGCTGCACGTCTGCGCCATGACTTCATCCATCCTGGACCAAGGCCGTCGGGAAAAGGCGAAAGGCCCCGAGTAACCGTTCACTCCCCCCTTACGAAGGGGGGGTAGGGGGGGGTGGAGAGAGCGCCAGGACCGACTGCTTACGTTCTTAACCCCCCCTGCCCCCCCTTCGTAAGGGGGGGAGTGAACGGTTACGGCCCCGACGGCTCCGTGTGCCGCTGCGTCGATCTCCGGGAAATGCAGAGCGGGCGTTGCTCGTCCGAACGCGTACAAGAAGCTGAATTATGGCAGCCGCGGTGCCGTCGTACAACGGCGCGTTGGGCGGTTTATTCGGCAGCTGTCGCCGTGGATGCCGTGCTGTGGTACTCCCCAACATGCTTTCGAGTACGAAAGCATGTGTGGGTGGCGGGGTCTCAGGGGAACAAGGGCAGCAGGACGTTGGAGCTCTGAA
>JBBRLG010000684.1:0-3411 GCA_038231495.1 Gemmatales bacterium
ACGCCGCTGAACGACCACGTCGATCGGCTCGTCGCGGAAAACCCGACATATGTGGTTGCCCAGGTGTCCTCGGTGGTGGCGCGGGAGGCGCTCATCATGGCGGCAACTCTGAGTACGGGGAACGTGCTGCGCGGGGCGGCGGCGGGGGCGGAGGTCGGTTGCTGGACGCTGCGGGGGGCCAAGCTGGTGCAGACGGTGAACGCGGGCGTCGACCTGTACCGGGTCGGGTCGAGCGGCTACGGCGCTTTCAAAGCGTACCAGGAGGGGGACGTTGCCGGAGTATTCACCAACGGCCTGGGTGTGGCGCTGGGCGGGCTGGGCTTCGCCAGCAGTGCGAGTTCGTTGGCGAAGGCGTACGGCGCGACGGGCGGATCGAAGGGTTTCGCGCGCTGGCTGTTCGAGAAGTCCTGCTTCGGGGCGGGCACGCTGCTGGTGACGCTGGAGGGTTGCAAGCCGATCGAGGAGTTCCGCGAGGGGGACCGGTTGCTATCGCGTTCGGAATGTGATCCGGACGGGCCGGTGGAGGAGAAGGTGGTCGAAGAGGTGTTCGTGCGCACGGCGCGGGTGTGGCACTTGCGGGTCGGCGGCCGGGTGATCAAGACGACGGCGGAACACCCGTTCTGGGTACGCTTGAAGGGCTGGGTGTCGGCCAGTATGGTCCAGCCGGGCGACGAGCTGAATTCGCACGACGGCCAGTGGGTCGCGGTCGAGGAGGTGTACGACACCGGCGAGTACGAGACGGTCTACAACCTGCGGGTGGCGGACTATCATACCTACTTCGTCGGTGGTGAGGATTGGGGCTTCAGCGTTTGGGCGCATAACAAATGCACCGACATTGTATCTGAAAACGGGCAGACGATTCTCAAGATTGAGAACAAGTTTGCCGCAGGTTCGGCTGAGTCACGGCAACTTCAACGATTTATCAGGGCTTGGAACGAAGAGGTAGCTAGTGCTGGCGGCTCAATGACCAGACGGATATTGACTGCCGAAGAACAAGCAGCTTCCGCCGCTTGGACTGCCGCAATGCGTGAGCAGTTTCCAGCACGCTTTGCCGGGAAGGTTGTTGGTCACGTTCCCGACGCCGCCGCAGGTAGTCTCGCCGTTCCTGATCGGGCTATGGCTTTGTTGCCAAGCGTCAATTCTTATCTTGGCGGCTTGCTCAGCGGCGTCCCTGTTGACACTACTTACAACGTTGTCCGACTCTTTCGATGAGCATCAGGAGGTCGTCAATGGTTACCAAGACACGGGATCGCATTTTTGCACTCTTGGATGCAATCAAGGCCGATTTTCCTCGCCGAAAAATGGCTGCGGAAGAACTCATAAAGCGCATGGGACTCAATAAGACGCTGGAAATGGAAATCGAAGCTCCTGCACCTGTCCCCAACGTCGTTCCGACCTTAGATGCGAAAATTTCCCGTGAAACGACCCCGATGCTCAAGGCACGTCTTGAATACGCAGGTTCGTGGAAAAGGGGGCAAGACATTTGGCTAAGTGCAAGTCAGATGGCGTCGATCATGAAAAAGAAAGCCATCCAGCCGTATCATCTCTCACTTCGTGAGCATTGGGAGGGATCCGCGCCAGCAATTTTCACAGACGACCGCCTTACCCTTTTTGGGATAACGGAAAGCGTGCCAGAAAACCTTGTTTACCTGGCTTGGGCGGCTGACGAGAAAGAGCCGGAAGTATGGAGCTATGCAGGATTCGACGCTCACAATTTCAAGGATTTAGAGCAATACTTCAAGTGGTGTCTTGAGAGAGAATGAATGTTCCCAACCCGCAAACGCATCTTTCATCTGCACCTGGGCAGCAACGTCATTCGCACGACGATGGCTGAACATTCCTTCTACGTCGAAGGCAAGGGCTGGGTCAACGCCGCCGATTTGCGCGGAGCGAAAAGCGAAGTCGAACAAGAGGTCGTGCATAACCTGGGAGAACATGCCATGCCCCATTACCCCATCATTGGCTTCGCCACCGGGACGCCGATCCTGACGGCGCTGGGGCCGGTGCCCATCGAAGAACTCAAGCCGGGCGACATGATCTAGGTGCAACCCGACGACGACCAGGGCGACGACAAGCCCGAGGCCCATGACGACCACGGCGATGAGCTTCGGTGGTGGGAACGGAACTGACGCCCCCGGTTTTTCCACCCACCGGAGTCCCTAGTGGAAGTCGCCAGCGTGTACCACCAGGCACCTACAGTACAACCGGGCACGCTACTACGACCCGAAGCTATGGCGGTTTATTAGCGAGGATCCGCTGGGCCTGGCGGCGGGCGACACGAACCTGTACCGCTACGTCGGCAACAATCCGGCCAACTACACCGACCCGTCGGGGCGGGACGGCATCGATGTGTACAGTTCGGAAGATTCGCAACTGAAGGGGGCGGAGGCGCAAGCAGGAACATTCCTGAAGTTCGTGACCAACCCGCAGAACCAGTACCTGGCCAAGGAAATCGGCATTGATTTGTTGTACTTGACGCCGTTCGGGATGCCGGTCGGCGCGGGCCAAATCGCCGGCTTGAAGTTGAACACCTGGGCCGTCGATCGCAAAGTGGCGGCGGACGCGGCGACGTACGGGCGGCAGGCGCCGCCGGAATCGCCGAGTGTAATCTGGGGTCTAGCCAAGGCGGGTGCCGAGGGCATCGGCGACGGCTCGGCGATCGTGGCCAACACATTCACGTTCGGCCAAATCACGCCGTTGAACGACCACGTCGACCGGCTCGTGGCCGAAAACCCGACGTACATCGCGGCGCAGGTCGCGTCGGTGGTGGCGCGGGAGGCGCTTATCATGGCGGTCACGCTGGGAGCGGGGCAAGTTCTGCGGGGCGCGGCCGCGGGGGCGGAGGTCGGTTGCTGGACGCTGCGCGGGGCCAAGCTGGTGCAGACGGTGAACGCGGGCGTCGACCTGTACCGGGTCGGCGCGAGCGGCTACGGCGCTTACAAAGCGTACCAGGAAGGCGACGTTGCGGGGATTTTCACCAACGGCCTGGGTGTGGCACTGGGCGGCCTGGGTTTCGCCAGCAGTGCCAGTTCCTTGGCGAAGGCGTACGGCGCGACGGGCGGATCGAAGGGCTTCGCGCGTTGGCTGTTCGAGAAGTCCTGCTTCGGCGCGGGCACGCTGCTGGTAACGTCGGACGGTTGCAAGGCGATCGAGGAGTTCCGCGAGGGGGACCGATTATTGTCGCGTTCGGAGTGGGACCCGGACGGCCCAGTAGAGGAAAAGGTCGTCGAAGAAGTGTTCGTGCGCACGGCGCGGGTGTGGCACTTGCGGGTCGGCGGCCGGGTGATCAAGACGACGGCCGAACACCCGTTCTGGGTACGCTTGAAGGGCTGGGTGTCGGCCAGTATGATCCAGCCGGGCGACGAACTGAGTTCGCACGACGGCCAGTGGGTGGCCGTCGAGGAGGTGTAC
>JBBRLG010000685.1:0-3398 GCA_038231495.1 Gemmatales bacterium
GGCATCGGCTTTGCACAAAAATGTCATTTTGGCAGCTAGGCGAGTCCGCCAAAGACCTTGCAGTCCTCCACGGTTGGCGGACCGGGTTCAAAAGCGGCCCGCGCGCGGCAACCAGTGGAATTCGTTTCATTCGCCCACCCACACACCCCCCGAACGAATTTCCCAAGGTGGAACTTCTGGCCGGGCAAAGACTTAAAGCATTCGTCCCCGGAGGCGCCGCCGCGCCACGTCCTGGAACCCAGGCTACTTCCTTTGCCACCCGCGTTTGAACCAGGCCCGTTCGCCACTCCACCACCGTCTTCCGGCAGAGGCGCAAAACTCTATCGAAAACCCTTTTTTGTGCAAAGCCCCCGGCATCCGTTGGGAATCGTACGTCCACATCCCACTGCCGGCTCTCCTTGGCCCTCCCCCTTCCTTCCGTTCTTCCAGGACGGCTTTGGTTTGGGCAGTTTGGGTAAACTTTTCCAATCCCATTCCGAACTCGTTCGGGTAATAACACCTTTGCCGGGGGAATCGTTTCTTTTCCTTGTACCGACGTGCCGAAATTCACCGGGGGAAACTCAGTGCTTTCCCGCCCGCACGCGGATTGGACTCAAGCAGAGCGGACGGCTGCCGCTGACCGTTGCCGACCGGACCCGGCGCAACGGCAGCGGACGGGCCGACGCTTCGTCGCCCTCCTTCGTCAGGGAGAACGGTGTCATGAAAAAACGTATTTTGGTGAGCGGTCTGCTCCTTACCGTCGGCGGCTGGGTGTCCGACCTCTGCGCCCAGGGCGGGCCTGGGATGGGGCTGCCGTCTCTGGCACCCGTCTCCCTTACCAAGACCGAATTGGTCCCCTGCCCGGCCGTGACGCTGGGCCGGCCCATCGCCATCCGGCCGACCGCGGTGAAGCGCGAACCCGCGGCCACCGGCATCGTCCCAGCCGCGTACCAGGTGCCGATGGGCGAATACCCCGGCGCGATGCCCGTCGTCCCGCCGTTCCCGGCCCCGCGCGAAGGGTTGCCCGCCTGGCCCGACGACGAGGAGGCCGACGAGCAAGCCCCGCAGCCGAGCGGCTTCGCCTCCGACCGGCCCGAGAAAAAGGTGGTGCTCGCAAAGAGTGTGTCCATTGCACCGCTGGTCCTGTTGCCCCCGGTGGCGACCATCGCTTCCAGCGTGCCGAAGGTGGTTCAGGTTAAGCACCAGCCGGAAATGCTGCCGCCGGTACCGACGACCAAAGCACCGCCGCCGCCGGCCCGCTTGCCCGAAGCGTTTGCCTCGTCGGGTCACGATTTCTGGTCGCCGGAAAGCGACGCCGACCCGCTCCGGCCGCATTTTTACGCCGCCGCCGAGTACCTGTCGTGGTGGACGAAGGCCGACCACGTGCCCGCCCTGGTGACGACCGGCGATCCCAACAACGTGAACGCCAACGGCCGCTTCGGCTTCCTCGGCCAATCCAGCACGCAGACGCTCTTCGGCGATGGCTCCATCAACGGCGGCCCCCGCTCCGGCGTCCGCATCACGGCAGGCTACTGGCTGGACATGTTCCAGGAGGAAGGGGTCGAAATCAGCGGCTTTGTCCTGGGCCAAAAGTCCAACCACTTCAACGCCAGCTCCGCCGACTTCCCGGTGTTGGCCCGGCCGTTCTTCAACCTCAACACGAACTCGGAATTTTCGGAACTGGTCGCGTTTCCGGGGCTTTCAACAGGGCGGGTCTCGGTGGACAACCGCAGCAATTTGTGGGGCATCGAAGCTAACCAGCGCTGTAACCTGCTCTGCTGCTGTGACCGGCGGATCGACCTATTCGGCGGCTTCCGCTACCTCGACCTGGATGAAAGCATCAACATCGTCGAGGACATTAACGGCCTGGGGACGGCTCCCGCGCCGTTCACCAATCAACGCGCCCTGGTTTTCGACCGGTTCGCGACGCACAACTCCTTCTACGGCGGCCAGCTCGGCCTCGACTCCGAATTCCGCCGCGGCCGTTGGTTTTTGGACGTGAAGGGCAAGCTCGGCATCGGCGTGACCGACTCGAAAGTAACCATCGACGGCGGCCAAACGTTCGTCAACGCGGACGGCACCCGGCGGCAGGTCCAGGGCGGCTTGCTGGCCCTGTCGAGCAACATCGGCAAGTATCACAAGGACCATTTCAGCTTCGTGCCGGAAGTCGGGATGAACCTGGGCTACCAGGTCAACGACAACATCCGCGTTTTCGGCGGCTACAATGTCCTGTACTGGACCGGCGTGTTGCGGCCCGGCGACCAGATCGACCGGGCGCTGGACGTGACGCGGATCCCGAACTTCCCGGTGGCCGGCACGGCCCTGGGCGGCGAGCCGCGCCCGGCACCGACGTTCAAAGCGAGCGACTTTTGGGCACACGGCATTACGGTCGGCGTCGAATTCCGATACTAGTGCTCTGTCCACACTAAATTTTCGAGTCGCTTTTGCGAGGCTCGATCTTTTTCCTGGCGGTAGCTCGACGAGCAGCCCGAAAGTTTAGTCTGGACGGGGCACTAGTGCTTTGTCAACCGTTAGCTGATGGGTAGGACGGACTTCCTAGTCCGTCTTTGAGCCCGGACGGGCTAGGAAGCCCGTCCTACTTCATCCATCACGCTACGAGTGACAGAGCACTAGCCGCATGCGGCGTTGCGAGCGCCGACGCACCAATGGCGCGACAAAGCCTCGCCCAACGGACCGCGGAAATCGAACAGGTTGGGGCCGAGAAATGACCCTCGGCTGCCGTCAAAGGGACCCTTGCCAAAGGGACCCTTGCCACGCACCTTTGCCGACCCTTGCCAAGCCATTGGCAAGGGTCTATCCGCGCCGCTGCCTGCTCATGACGGTCGCTGCGTGCCAAAATCCGACCCTTGCCAAGATTATTGCACTTGGCAAGGGTCGGTAAGTTGTCCGCTACCGCGCGGTCCCAAAGGACAAAATCGGGAGCTTGGTCGGGTAGGCGTCGTACTCCCCAAACAGGGTTCCCACCTGCCTGGCGGCGGATGACAACACACTTTATTCTGCCGCCGCTCAAATGGTGCCGAGTAAGGCTCCGTCGATGGATGCTTATCGATGTAAGCCACGCCAATAACATATGGCGAGGGTGCCCCCTCTCTTTCGTAAACCCTTTTTCCGCGTCTAACGGAACCCATTAGCCGATCAGTGCTTACGCATCAACGACAGACCGAACTTGACCCTCGCCAATCTCGACCCTCGCCAACCTGGCTAAGCCATTACCCTCAGAACTCACCTTCAACCGCACCGGGTAAGATCAAGCTGTACCGGGGACCGTTTTTGGTCTGGTACGCTCCAACCTCGAGAGTCAAAAAGGGGACGCAGCCAATACTGTTCGGCTCGATTTTTGCTAACGAGTTTTCACCCTCGTTTTCCGGGCAGTCGGTGGTTCAGAGCGGGCATCGCAC
>JBBRLG010000686.1:0-3382 GCA_038231495.1 Gemmatales bacterium
AACTTCTGGCCGGGCAAAGACTTAAAGCATTCGTCCCCGGAGGCGCCGCCGCGCCACGTCCTGGAACCCAGGCTACTTCCTTTGCCACCCGCGTTTGAACCATGCCCGTTCGCCACTCCACCACCGTCTTCCGGCAGAGGCGCAAAGCTCTATCGAAAACCCTTTTTTTGTGCAAAGCCAGCCGGGAGCGTAAGCGACCGGAGTAGATTTCGCTGGTCCTCATCGAAATTAGGCGCGCCGGGAGCGGCAGCGACCGGCGGGGCTGCCTGAAAACGCACTCCGGTCGCTTACGCTCCCGGCGCGCCTAAAAACCAGAGCCTTAAACGAATGCACTACAGACAAGTTCAAGCGCCCAGCCACCCGACTTTGAGCACCCACGCTCTCACTTTTTGGAAGCACACCAACCAATGGGAAATTACTTTCCGGCCCGTCACAAGACTCGGGCAGCGACCGTTGCCGCCAATCCTTTCTGGCATACCACTTGCATATCGTGCCGGCGTCCGCACTCAACCCCCTTACCCCTTCACGCCCTGGAAGTCGCGCTGCTCCAGGCGAGGATCTTTACCGGGAGGAATTGACCGGTGGCTTCCGAATCCGACACCCACCGTTTGCTCAAGCCCGTCGTCATCCTGGGAACCGTCACGTTGACCGTGGTGATCCTCGGCTGGGCCAAGATGGTGTTCATCCCCCTGGCCCTCGCCATCCTTTTCACCTTTATCCTGACGCCACCCGTCGTCTGGCTGCGCCGCAAGGGGGTGCCGCGTTGGCCCGCCGCCTTGCTCATCACCGGCCTGGCCTGCGTCCTGGTCGTCGGCGCTTGCTCCATCGTGACGCTCCAGGTTCGCGACCTGATTGTGAATCTCCCCCAACATTCCAAAACCATTGGCGACAAAATCGCCGCCCTCAACCAGGGGGACGGCGGCTTCTTCAAGCCGGTCGTCGGCGCGGTGCAGGAACTGTATGGCACCGTCCAGCGCGGCCTCAGCGGCGAGACCGATGGTCTGAATAAACTGGCCGAAGGCGCCACGGGTTCGACGGAGGAACCGGTCGAGGTCGCCAAGGGGTTGGCCAAACCGGCCGAAGGTGCCAAGGATGGCACGCGACGGCCTGCCGAGATTGTCCAGGTGGTTCGGCTAAAAAGCGACTACTCGTCCACCATCATGGGGGTGGCCGAGCCGGTACTGGAAATGGTCGTGGGAATAATCCTGATCATGGTGTTGGTCGTCTTCATGCTCGTCAGCAAAGAGGACCTCCAGTACCGGCTCATTCGGCTCGTCGGACACGGCCACTTGACGACGACGACGCGCGCCCTCGACGAGGCCGCCGAACGGACGAGCAAATTCCTCCTTACGCAGTCGATTATAAACGTCCTCTTCGGCACGGTGCTGGCCCTGGGGCTGTGTTTCCTACCCGTGGAAAGCATCCTGGGGACGTTGCCGCCGGACACGCCCCGGCACGTGCCTTACGCCTTTTTGTGGGGCTTCCTGGCGGCAATCCTGCGCTTCATCCCCTACGCCGGCACCTGGGTCGCGCTGTTGTTCCCCCTCACGCTGAGTGTCGCCGTGTTCCCCGGTTGGGGGCCGCCCCTGGAAGTGCTAGGGTTTTACATTGTCGTGGAATTGACGGTTGCCAACTTCATCGAGCCGCTGATGCTCAGCCACAGCACGGGTATCTCGCCAATTGCGCTCCTGCTGGCCGCAGCCTTCTGGACGTGGCTGTGGGGACCCATCGGCCTCGTCCTGGCGACGCCGTTGACGGTCTGCCTGAGCGTCCTGGGCCGGCACATCCCGGCGCTGTCGTTCCTGCACACCGTCCTCGGCTCGGAAGAGGTACTCGACCTGTCCAACCGCTTCTACCAACGGCTGCTCGCCCAGGACCCCGACGAGGCGGGCGACATCGTCGATGAGGCGGTGAAGAAGGAGTCGGTCGAAACGGTGTACGACCGGGTTCTGGTCCCCGCCCTGGTGATGCTGCAGCGCGACAGCCAGCGCGGCGAATTGTCCGACGAAATTCTGAAACGCGCCCTGCGCTCGGTTGCCGAGATCGTCGATGAATTGGCCGGCGCGGTCCAGGCGACGACGCCCGCGCCGGCCGAACCGCCGAAGGAAAAGGCACACGTTTGCGTCCTGGGCTGCACGACAGGCGACGAAACGGATGAGTTGGCGTTGCGGATGTTTAACGAGTTGGTGGCGGCATCGGGGTATCAGATGACGCTGCTGTCGGCGGACAAATTGTCCGGCGAAGTGCTGGCCCAGGTGGAGGCGGATAAGCCGTCGGTAGTGTGCATCGCGTCACTGCCGCCGGGCGGGGTGGCGCGCGTCAGCTACCTGGTCAAACGGCTGCGGGCCAGGTTGCCGGATTTGCAAATCCTGGTGGGCCGCTGGAGCCAGGACGACGTGGTGTCGGCCAAGCAACGGCTCCAGTCGGCCGGTGCCAACGACGTGTCGAATAGCCTGCTCGACACGCGCAAGGTGCTAATCCCGTTGTTACAGCACTACTCCAGCTACGCGACAGCCGCCGCGGAAAAGGAAGCGAAGCTCGACCATGTGGTGTAACCGTTCACCGGCAACTTCTCCCCCTTTACGAAGGGGGGTAGGGGGGGTTAAGAACGATTGCAGTACGCGGTCATCGCGCTATTTCCCACCCCCCCCTACCCCCCTTCGTAAGGGGGGGAGTGAATCGTTACCATGCGGTTAGTAGCCATTGATTGCGACGTTGGCGACCCGCGGGCGCGGCGCCAGCAGCGCGCCGGCGTAAGCTGCGGGGAGGTATATCAGAGCTTCTGCAACCCCGTACCATAGCGGGTGCGGGTGCGCGAGTTCCATCACTCCGCCAGCGAGAAAGAAGACCCCCACGATAAGGGCGCAAATCACTTTGCCCCGCCGGGCAATCAGGGCGGCGACAAAACCGCCGCCAAACGGTCCCATTGCGTGGGACAAAAGGACCAGCACAAACGCGCCGGTAGGCATGGTCGCCATGTGGGCGTCCAGGGCGGCTTCGTCCTTCCAGTCCAGTCCTTCCGGCAAGGGGAAAACAAACGATGAGAGAAAATGGCCTAGAAATATGAGTCCTATTCCGACCAGGATTCCGGCCGCCACCGCGAGTACACTACGAATCATCGCGAAACCTCCCCGGAATTATTTGTTCACTGCCTTTCCTATTCTCGGCGAATTCTATCGCGGCCTGTAGTGAAGTTGCGAGGTTGGTAGGGGAAAAAGATACCGTAACCGTTCACTCCCCCCTTACGAAGGGGGGGCTGGGGGGGGTGGAGTGGACGCCAGGACTGTTAAACTCAACCGTTCTTACCCCCCCCGCCCCCCCTTCGTAAGGGGGGGAGACCGTTCACTCCCTCCCTTACGAAGGGGGGGCAGGGGGGGGGTGG
>JBBRLG010000687.1:0-3368 GCA_038231495.1 Gemmatales bacterium
ATTGCGGCTAAACGCAATACCGTTCGTCGAAGCAAGCGTCTATTATTCCCCCCCTTACGAAGGGGGGGCAGGGAGGGTTAGGCAGCGCCGTTGACTTTATCTAACCCCCCCTACCCCCCCTTCGTAAGGGGGGGAGTGAACGGTTACCTTTTTTTTTATCCAGCGGTCGGATCCGGGCCGCCAGCCGCTCAGTTCTTCTGCTCGATCCGGTACAGGTGCGTCTTGGTGCGGACGAACAGCGACTTGCCCGCAATTGCCGGCGTCGCCATGCAACCGTCGTCGAGCTTGTTGACCGCCAGTTCTTTCCACTCCTTGCCGACCTCGCCGACCACCGCCTTGCCGTCGTCCTCGCCGAACACGTACAGCTTGCCGTCGGCGTAGACCGGCGACGAAGTACACTTGTCGCCCATCCGGGCGGTGTACAATTTGGTGCCGTCCTTGGCCGAATAACAAGTCAGTATGCCGTTGCCCTCCTGGACACAGCACAACTTGTCGTCCACTAACAGCGGGGCCGAGCGCGTCGGCGCGCCGTTGAGCGTCCAGGCGATATGGGTCCTGGTCACGTCGCCACTGCCGTCGGCCCGCACCGCCACCAGCTTACCGGAGCCGTTGCAGATCAACACCTTGCCGTCGTAGGACAGCGGGGGCGCGGCCGCGTTCATGCCGCCGTGGTAAACCTTCCACAGTTCCTCGCCCGTCAGGGGGTTGTACGCGATGGTCGCCACCGCCGCGGGACTGATGAGTTGCGGCTTGCCGTTGACTGTGATGACGGTCGGCGTGCAGTAGGCTTTCTTCGGGTCGCCGTCCCTGGCCGTGTATTCGATGTCGCGGTCCTTCTTCCACACCGTCTCGCCGGTCTTCTTGTTCAGCGCGACTACGTACTGCACGTCGAAGCCGTCGAAATGGACGATGAGGAGGTCGCCGAAAAGGATCGGCGACGAGCCGGGGCCGCGGAAATGATCGCAGTTCAGGTCGCGCCGCTCCCACAGCTTCTTGCCGTTGGTCGTGTCCAGGCAGACGGTGCCGTAGGTGCCGAAGTGGATGTAAACGCGGCCTTCCTCAATAACCGGCGTGCAGGAGGCGTAGCTGTTGTACGGGATGCAGAAGGCGGGCTTCTCCACGTCGAAGAGCTTGATGTCGTGCAGGATGGCGCCTTTGTTGCGATCCACGCAGATCGCGAACATTTCCTTGCCGTCGGCGCGGGCGGTGGTGAGCCAAACCTGGTCGCCCCAGACGACGGGCGACGAATGGCCTTTGTCGTGGATGGGCGTCTTCCAGACGATGTTTTCTTTTTCGCTCCACCTAACGGGCAACCCGGTTGAGTCGGCATGGCCGGTGCCGTTCGGCCCCCGGAACTGAGGCCAGTTGTCGCCCGCGCCGGCCCCGGCAGTCAGGAGCGCGACGGCGAGCACGGTATAAAAGGTCCGCATGGTGTTACCTCGGAGTGCGCGGGCGGCGGGAAGGGGGCGGGTGTTCAGCGGGAACCGCTCCAGAGAATCACTATACGCGGTCCGGCGGCGCGCGGGAACAACGAAGCTTAAGAAGCGGTTTCAAGGGTGTGGCAAAACTTTCGGGAGGTCTGCTGTAGGACGGGCTTCCAGCCCGTCCAGAGGACACGGACGGGCTGGAAGCCCGTCCTACCGAAGAAAGCCCTCCCGAAAGATTTGCCACACCCGGTTTCAAGACCCAAGGCGAGCCGGGGGCGAAAGTCCCCGGTGTGGGATTCAGCGCAGGGAAACACCGGAGACTTTCGTCCCGGGCTCGCCGGGTTTTGAAAGCGTAATTGGTAGAGAACGTCCCCAGGCGAGCGGGGGCGCATCGCGCGAATCAATTCCGGGACGGAGCTACACCTCGACCGCGCGCTGCCAGCGCTTGCGGATCAGGTTCAGCTTTCGTTCGACGGTTGCGATCGAGCAAACCCTTTGCCGGGCGATCTCGGCGTTCGTGTTGCCGTCCATCTTGGACACGGCGACGGCCTGGAGGTCGGCGTCACCCAGGTCATCGAGCAGCCGTTGGCACTCCTCCGCGACCTGGGCGGCCAGTTCCGGCGTCGGCTCGCGGCCTATGACCTCGGCAAAACCGTCCCCGCCCGGCTCCGACGCCAGCGTGGAGGCGTGCCGCAATTGGCCGCCGCCCCGCTTCTGCCGCCGCTCGTTGCGCACCAGGTTGAACGCCTTCCGCGACACGATTGCCAGCAACAGTTTCCACAGGTCGGTGCGGTCGTCCAAATCGGGAAAGCGCCCGTTCTGGGCGCGTCGGAAAAAACTGTCGAACGCACTGAGGGCCACGTCCTCCTCGTCCCCCACGACGGGCGGTCGGTCGCCGAGTTTGCGACGTGCCTGGCCCACCAGGCGGTGAAAATAGTTCTCCCACAGGGGTCCCGCCGCCGCCGCGTCGCCGGCCTTGAGACGCCCGATCCACACCGTGATGGAACCCTGGTCATTCATGCCGGCTCTCCCGTTGGCGTACTCCGTCGGCTTGCCCTGATGAGTCCATGCGATTTCGTCGGACAGGGCGGACAGGGAAAACGAGGCAAAATTACTGAGGGGTCGGAGCGCCCGATGGGTATGAGGAAGTTATCAGGCCACGGCGCCAAGCTCAGAGTGAGCCGGCCGCGGCGGCGGTTGGAATCTCAACAGGAGTCGAATCATGAAGCGTTTTCCATCCCTTGGCGGCGTCGGGCTGTTGGTCCTTCTCTTCACGGCGGGAATCCTCTTCGGAAAACCGCCCGGCAACCAGCACCGGCCGTCGACCTCCTCATCGACGCACTCCTCCAAAACGTCTGTGGTCAATGGCACGGGTGGCAACAGCGACGGCGGCAAGAAAATGAGCGGCAAGAAGAAAAAGGCCGGCAAGCCGAAGTCTGCCAAAAAGACTGGCAACAAAAAGAAATACAAGAAGCACAAAAAGCACCACAAAAAGCACCACAAGAAGCATCACAAAAAGCACTCCTCGCAAGAGGGCGACGAAATGGCGGAGAACGGCGGCGATGTTGGGGGCGACGATGTTGGGGGCGACGACCCGGAGGCCGACGAAGGCGACGACCCGGAAGTTGCCGGCGGCCGCGGCCTATTGATTACGGACCTGGAAGAGGACGGCCCCGCGGCCGCGGCGGGGTTGGACGTGGACGACACGATCCTGAGCATCAACGGCGTCCGCGTGCAGAGCGTGGAAGCCTTGCGGGAGGCACTCAAGGACGTGAAAGGCCTGGTGCGGGTGGTCTTCATCTCCGACGACAGCGGGGAAACCGAAGTGGTCAAGGTCACGCCGCGCCACGGTCGCATCGGCACTACGATGGAAGAAGTGGACCTGGAGTAGTCCGAGGCTTACCGAACTGCAAAACACGCCGCGGCCGCCGGGGACGTTTC
>JBBRLG010000688.1:0-3362 GCA_038231495.1 Gemmatales bacterium
TGTGGAAGGACTTCCAGTTTTTTTGAAGGGCAATGCCTCCTTAACTTGATGCGTATGGAGTGGACGCCACCCCCCCTACCCCCCTTCGTAAGGGGGGGAGCGAACGGTTACGAAAAAAAGAACGGGCCTGGGCGCGGCCCGTGGACGGTGTCTCTTTGGACCGGTGCCATCAACCCCCGCCACCCGCCGGGCCGATCTTGACGGTGATCGAATCGGCAATTGGCGCTCCCGTGATCTTCGCGGTCACGGTCGAGTCGTTCGGGTAATCGTTAGCATCCACGTTGAAGGTACACGTCCAGGTGCCGGTCGAACTATCAACGACCGAGTTGACCGGTTGCACGCCCGCCTTGGAACTGGTGAGCGTGATCGTCACGTTCGCGGTCCCGGAACTGACCGTGCCCTGGGTCGTGAAGTTGGCCAAGACGCCGGCATTATTTCCCGGCGTAGTAATTGCGATGCTAGGCATGTTTCTGTGTTCTCCTTTAATGAGGGTTTGCAGCACTTGGTCGACTAATTCTCGGGGAGTGTTTCGATTACCACGTCTTTGAACGATGCCGCACCGCCATCGACGAATGTCCCGAAGCCGCCAGCCGGCGGAAAACGGACGGTAATCCCGGCAAGTGCCGGTTCCAAATAGAGCATGTTGTGGGCGGCTTCGGACAGTTCGCCTTGCGTCAATTCACAGACGAGTTGGCCTTCCCAGAAAATTCGCGCCGCCGCGGGCGATACTTCGACGGCCAGGTCGCGAAATGGCTTGGATTTATTGGCCACAAACGCAGGATTCATAAGGACACTATCGCCGACGCCGCGGCTATAGGCGGCCCCGGTCTTTGGTCGATAGGTCCGAACTTGGAGCCGGACCGGGTTGTGTCCCTTGCCGGGCGGGTTGTGGGGAGGCAATTCAGTAAGGTCGTTGAACGTCAGCGTACAGTAGCAAAGCACATCGCCGTTTGCGGTAGGCGTTGTGGTCAGACCGAAGAAAATGCCGGCGGCACCGCACGAGCTGTCCTGGTCGTGCCGCACTTTGGCCCGGAACCGATATTGCTCAAGCCCGGGTGCGGTCAACAGTTGGAGCGGACAAGCATCAACACTTTTGTACGAGAACCCCTCGTCCGCCTCGGCGGGATTGGCCAGGACGCCCAACGTGACCGGCCAGGCCCTATGCCTTGGCACCCCCTTGTCGCCCACAAAGGTATAAGTCCCGTCCGCGGCCAGGGTGCGGCGGAGCGCCGTCTCCGGGTTCTCCGGCATCGTCAGGTAACCGGCCAATGACATCCCACTGACAGCGGCGACGAGCAATGCCACCCCCGCGACGAGCCACGGCCGACGGCGTACCCGGCGCACCAGCCGGGCGGGCAAACTCTCCGGGCCCGCCGGCGCTTCGCCGCGCAGGAAGCGCTCGAGGTCCGCCGCCAGTGCTTCGGCGCTGGCGTAACGGCGACCCGGCTCTTTTTCCAGGCATTTGAGACAAATCAACTCCAAGTCGCGCGGCAGGGTGCGGTCCAACGTCCGCGGCGCGACGGGAGGCTGCTTTTTGACCTGTTCCAACGTGTCCAGGAGCGATTCGCCTTTGAACGGCGGCCGGCCCGCCAGCAGTTCGTACAGGATCGCGCCCAGGGAATACACGTCGGTCGCAGGGCCGATTTCCTTCGACCGGCCGCACGCCTGTTCGGGGGCCATGTAGGCCGGCGTGCCCGCCACGGTCCCGCTCCGGATCAGGCTCACCGCGGCCCCGACGCGCTTGGCCAGGCCGAAGTCCGCGACCTTGGGAACGCCGCCGGCGTCGAGCAAAATGTTGCCGGGCTTCAGGTCGCGGTGGATGATGCCGTGGCCGTGGACGGCGTGGACCGCGCGGGCCAGCGTGACGACCAGGGCCGCGGCCTCGCGCGGGGGCAGCCGTTTGCCGGCCAGCCGCTTGTCCAGGCCGCCGCCCGCGACGTACTCCATGACGCAAAAGGGGTAGCCCTTGTGGTTGCCAAATTCGTGGATTTGCACGACGTTGGGGTGTTGCAGCCGCGCTACCGCCTCGGCCTCGTTGCGGAAGAGGGCCAACTCCTCCGGCTCCGGCAGTTCCAGCGGGTGCAGCACTTTCAACGCCACCGTGCGGTCGAGACTGTGTTGGCGAGCGCGGTAAACGACGCCGCCCCCGCCGCTACCCAGCCGGCACTCGATCGTAAAACCCGGAATGACGGGCCAGCGCGCCGGGTCGTCCGCGGCACCTCCGTTCTTTGCCGTGCCTCCGTTGTCGCAGTGGGCCAGGGTGCGCAACCGGTCCGCCGGGATGCGCAGGTCCGCGGGCAGCGGGTAAGCGGTCGTCGAGTTGACAGCCGGTTGGTCGCCCGGCAACTCCGGTCCGAACAGGTCGTGCAGCTGCAATTGCCGCTCCAGCGCGGCGGCGTAGCCCGGGAAGCGGGTCCGATACTCGTCGTAGGCGACCGCCTCGCCCAATTCTTCGCGCAGCAGGATTTCGCTATAGATCAGATCGACGGCCGCTTCGGGGTCGTCGCGCAACGTCGGGTTGCGGTCCAGGTACGTTTCCGCCTGCACCCGCTCGCCGGCCTGCCAGCGCTCGAACTGGTCCGCCCGCAGGGATTCAAGAAGTTCAAGCACGTTCCCCTCCGTCCAGTCCGAAGTGGTCGCGCACCCGCGCAACCGCCCGGTCCATTTTCTTGCGCACGCCCTCGGCGGTGCCGCCTATCTCGGTGGCGATCTCGTCCCACGTCCGACCGGCCACCCGTTCTTCGGCGATCCGCCGCTCCTCCTCCGTCAGCTGGTCGCGCAACGCCCGCGCCAACTCTTCCTGGGAGACAATGTGGCTCGGACTGGCATCCCTTGCCGGGAACCTTTCAAAGAAGTCGAGGTCGGCGTTCATTTCTTTCTGGTGACAGCGCTCCCGGCTACGGCTCACAAGTTTGTGCCGGACCATCGTGACCAGCAGACGGACAAGTTGCGTCGGCTCGTCGAGGTTGAAAGCGCCTCCAATAGCTTTAACGAAAAAAATGGCCAATACGGACTGAAAAATATCGATCGAATCAAAATTCTTTCGTAAACGGGGGTCGGTGAGGCGCAGGCGGATCGCCCGGCGGACCTGCGGCCCGTAGTCCCGAACGAGTTCGGCGGCAGCCTCTTCGTCCCCCGCCCGGACGCGCCTGATAAGTTCCGGGAAGGACGGGGCAGGTTCCATGTACAAGCCTGTATTAAGGTTACGGTCGCAACGGCGGGTCGGCATGCGATTGTAAAGTCCCGCGGCCGCGGCCACAAGGACGAACTTTCACGTCCGGGGCGAGGGTGTGGCAAATCTATCGGGAGTAAGAGTTGCTTGGCGAGCGTCGAGGCGTAAGCCCGACGTGATGGACCTCAAA
>JBBRLG010000689.1:0-3352 GCA_038231495.1 Gemmatales bacterium
CGCAGCGGCTACCCTGGGGCGGAGAGCGAGGCCGCTATCCACAACTACCCTGAAAGGGTTGCAGACGAGCGCCCCGGGCTGCCGCTCCCGCCCCAGGGTAGCCGCTGCGCGGCAACCCTGGGCTGTGGTATGTAACCCCTTCGGGGTAAAGACATTACAGTCCATCACCAAGTGACACAGTAGAATCAAGGGGAGGGGTTTGCCACGTCGTACACGATGGAGGATTTCAAGCGCGAGCTGAACAGGAAGCAGTTCATGCAGCTGACCGTGGAGGAGCGCCGGGCAATGCTAGATTCGCTGCCGCCGAGGGAGCGCCTGGCGGGCCTGACCGCGGAGCGAATCCGGGAATACCTAGACGGGCTAACTGCGGGGCAACCGGCCGCGGCGCGTAAACCGCGGCGAAAAAGGTAACGGGCCATCGGGTCAAGAAGGTTTGGTTTCTTCCCCGCAGTCCCGCATTGGCGATTTCTGTCCGTAACTTGCACAGTAGCGATTGACCGCCGACGGCGCTCACCGACAGGCATTCACCGTTACCGAACGGTGTTTTGAAGTGCGGGTGAATGCCACGGGCGAGGGGGTAGACTTTTTGCGGATTGCGCCATTCATGTCCCACGAACTCACGATCGCGCCGAGTGGCCACTTGACGTTGTTGGAGCAGGCTTCCGACAGAGAGGCCGCTGTCGTCGCAAAATCCATCGTGGCTGCCTTCGCCGAAAGTCAGTCGCGGGGACTGCTGCACCTCGCCACGAACGAACTGCACACCAGTCTGTCGCCGGGGTTGGACTACGCCCGGTCGTTCGCGCGGACCTACCTGACGCGGTTCTGCCAGACGCAGGCTTCCGAAACGACGAAAGACCTGCCGCCGACGCCGCCGCTTGCGTCCGAGGAACTGGCGGCCTGGGTCCTGCAAGCGCCGCCGCTCACCGGCCTGGAGTATTTGCGCGAGGACGCCTTGCTCGGCTGGTGGACCGACCTGGATACGCTGGTCCGCGACGAGATTCGGCAGCACGCGGGCGGCGCGCAGGCGTACCTCAGCGAGAAAAATCCGCTCTGGCGCTTGGTCGGGCGCGTCACGTTTCACCTGGCGGAGAACAAGCGCGATCCGGAAAACCCGTTCGCGTTTCTGGCGACGTATGCCAGTCGCCTGTCGGCCCAGGGCCGCGTCCAGCACGAGGCGCTCGGCCGGGCGCTGGAGCAATACGCCGGAACCAAAAACCGCCGGGCGTTGCTCTCGCTGCTGGTGCCGATTCAACGGGCCGCCGAGCGCAGCACGTTGGTGAAGGAACTGGTTGATACCGGCGACGTGTACCACCCGCTGGCGTGGTCGCCGCGCGAGGCGCACCGCTTCTTGCAGGACATTCCCGTCTTTGAAGAAAGCGGGCTGATCGTCCGCGTGCCCGACTGGTGGAAGCCCCAGCACCCGCCGCGGCCGGTCGTCAACGTGCGCGTCGATGGGCGGCGCGGGGTGTCGCTGGGCGTGGACGCCTTGCTCGATTTCCAGGTCGGCGTCACGCTGGACGGCGAAACTTTGAGCGAGGCCGAGGTCCAGGAGTTGTTGGCGTCGGTCAGCGGGTTGGTCCGGCTCAAGGGCAAGTGGGTCGAGGTGGACCGCGCGAAATTGGCCGAAGCGCTGCGGCACTGGCAAACCGTGGAACGCGGCGTGCGCCAGGACGGGCTTTCCTTCTTTGAGGGCATGCGCTTGCTGGCCGGCGCGTCGCTGGAGCGCGACGCCACCTCGACCCTGCCGGAAGCGACCCGCGCGTGGACGGGCTTGACGGCCGGCCCTGCGCTCGAAGCGACGCTGAGCCGGCTGCGGTCGCCGGACGACCGGCAAATCCCAAGCCCGTCGGCGTTGCGTGCCGAGCTGCGGCCCTATCAGCGCAGCGGCCTGAGTTGGCTGCGCTTCCTGACGCACCTCGGCCTCGGCGCTTGCCTGGCCGACGACATGGGTTTGGGTAAGACCGTGCAGGTGCTCGCCCTCTTGCTCCGACTGAAACAGGAACGGGCAGAAGGCGACACGCCCGACGCGAAGACAGCACCCTGTCTGCTAGTCGTGCCGGCGTCGTTGATTGCGAACTGGAAGGCGGAGATCGAACGGTTCGCGCCGTCGTTGACTTATGCAATCGCGCACCCTTCGGAAACGCCGGCGGGAGCGCCGGAACTCGCCGCCGCGGGCGTCGCGCAGCGCGACCTGGTCATCACCACCTACGGCATGTTGACGCGCCAGGCGTGGCTGCGCGAACACACCTGGAACCTCGTCATTTTGGACGAGGCGCAAGCCATCAAGAATTCCGGCACCCGCCAGTCCAAGGCGGTCAAGGAACTGCGGGCCGCCGGGCGCGTCGCCATGACGGGCACGCCGGTCGAAAACCGCCTCTCGGATCTGTGGTCGTTGTTCGACTTCTTGAACCCCGGCCTCCTGGGCAGTGCGAAGGCCTTTGCGGGCTTTGTCAAAAAGATGGATGCGGCGGTGCCGCCCTCGTACCAGCCGTTGCGGACGCTCGTGCAACCGTACATCCTCCGGCGGTTGAAGACGGACAAGCGCGTGATCGCCGACCTGCCGGACAAGACCGAAGTGAAGGCCTATTGCGGCCTGACCCGGCAACAGGCGGCCCTGTACGAGGAGGCGGTCCGCTACCTCAAGGAAAACCTGGAGCGGACGGACGGCATCCAGCGGCGCGGCATTGTGCTGGCCCAGTTAATGCGCCTGAAACAGATCTGTAATCACCCGGCCCAACTCCTCGGCCACGGCGACTACGACGCGAAGCACAGTGGTAAGTTTCAGCGCCTGGCCGAGCTGTGCGAGGAATTGGCCCAACGGCAGGAAAAGGCGTTGGTCTTCACGCAGTTCCGGGAGATTTCCGAGCCACTGGCGAAGCTACTGGAAGAGGTGTTCGGCCGGCCCGGCCTGGTGCTGCACGGCGGCACCGCGGTCGGCAAACGGCGGGCGTTGGTGGAGAGTTTCCAGCGCGAAAGCGGGCCGCCGTTCTTCGTGCTGTCCATCAAGGCCGGCGGCACCGGCTTGAACCTGACGGCGGCGTCGCAGGTGATTCACTTCGACCGCTGGTGGAACCCGGCCGTGGAAGACCAGGCGACGGACCGGGCCTTTCGCATCGGCCAAAAGCGCAACGTTCTCGTACATAAATTTGTGTGCCGGGGGACCGTGGAGGAGCGGATCGACGCCCTGATCGCCCAGAAGACCGTGCTGGCCCGCGACGTGGTTGAAGGCGGCGAGCGGTTGTTGACGGAGATGGCAAACGAAGAACTGATGGATTTCGTGGCCCTGGACGTTCACAAGGCGTTGGAATCCTAAGATGTACTAACGAATTGGCGAGCGTCGGGGGGGGGGGCC
>JBBRLG010000690.1:0-3329 GCA_038231495.1 Gemmatales bacterium
AGAATCTGGGGGGGGGTGTGTCAGGGGGTGGGGAAACGAACTTCCCCAAGAGAATACCCGATAAGCACTTGCGGAAGAAAAGTTCGTTTCCTTTGCTCTCAAGCCACGCGAAACGAATGGGTCGTCGCGGAAACGATAGCGCGCCATGCTTACGGTTGGCTGGTTTTCAACAACGCGCTGAACGGTTACCAAAAAGAATCGGCCCGAAGAGGTTGTTAAACCCCTCCGGGCCGTCTGCCGGGCAATCTTCTTGCAACTAACTCAGTCGATTTTCAACGTCGGCACGTCGACCGGCACCGGGATCGGCGGCAGGTTTGCCGGCGATTTCGGCTTGTCCGCCGAATTCACCGATTCCGGCAGGCCGTCGCTCGGCCGACTCACGCCAAACTCCGTCGGCTTCTTCATCGGGGTCTGCACCGGGGTAGCCGACGGGACGACCGGCATCGGGTAGATCGTCGGCGTCCGCTTCGCCTCCGCGATTACGGATTTCGCCGGCTTGCCGGTGCCGCCCATCGTACTCTTCGCCGACACGTCCAGCGGCTTCATGGGGTTGGCTTTGTCGTGGTTGTTGAAGACCGACATCTTGTCGGACAGGGGCGGCAGCTTGTCGTTGCCCTTCATCAGGGCCGGCAGCGTCGGCGCCTCGTCCTCCGGCACTATCGCGATCGGCGACAGGCCGTAGTCCGGCGCCGGGCTGACGCACTCGACCGGGTTGGCGTGCTCCCGCAGGATGATCGCCTTGGTCCGCTCTTCCTCGTGCGCCACCGCCCGCTTGTAGGCACACGCCGGCAGGCAGCCCTCCGAGATCGTCACGTTGTCGTGCTGCATGATGGTGCCCTTGACGTACTCGAACGCGACGATGGCGTTGTTGTAATCGCGGATGGCGGTGTACTCGTTGACCAGGGAGTCCGAGTAGAACCGCTGGGCTTCCAGCAGCACGTTCGGCGTCTTGGCACCGCGGTTCACCAACTCCACCAGGCCCCGCAACTGGTCGCCGTACGCGATCCGTGAGGCGCGCTGCAACTTGATCTCCTCGTAGGTGTATTGCAGCCGCTTGTACTGCTCGGCAAGGGTCGATTCGGTTCGGAACTCCTGGTCCTTGAGCAGGCCCAGGGTGCGGGCCATCCGCAGCTTCGAGATGCGGACGTTGGCCTCCTGGGCGCGGTAGCCGAACGGGATGTTCGCCCGCACGCCCAGCGTCCAGTTGCTGTGCTCGCCCTTGGCCAGGTTGCGGAAAGCGTTGTCGGCATTGGGACCGTCCAGCCGCGAGCCGATGTCGTTGAAGTCGTACGTGCTCGTCAACCGGACGTCGGGCAGCAGCTGGTTTTTGGCGGCAATCAGGTTCAGCTGGTCGGCCTTCAATTCCTGGCGAACCATGTACAGTTCGGGCCGCAGCAAGTAGGCCTCGTGCAGGGACGTTTCCCAGTTCGGCTCGAACGGCGCCAGCGTGGGCTGGTCGGTAGGCACCAGGCGGCGGCCATCTTCGGTGTGGAAGCCCAGCAGGCGGCGCAGGACGCGCTCGGCTTCCAGCACGTTTTGCAGCGCGTCGAGGCGCTGCGAGAGGAACAGGTAATACTGGCCGCGGGCTTGCGCCTCGTCCGACTGGGCGACGCGGCCGGCTTCGAGCTGGGCCTTGAAGACTCGCCACGAGTCGTGCGCCATGCGCAGGCCGGATTCGCGGGCGTACAGGTTCCAGTAGGCGGAATACAGGCTCCAATAGGCGAATTCGACGTTGGCCAGCATCTGTTGGACGTTGCGCTCGAACTCGGCGCGCTGCTGGTCGGTGCGGATGCGCGTGATGAGAATGCCTTCGGGCGACGTCTGGCCGGGGATGACGCCGGGCGTCAGGAGGCTGCCGGGGTGGCCGGCGCGGATCTGGTTGATCTCGACGCCGTAGCCCTGCAACAGCGGCTGTTCAAACTGGAACTGCAAGGCCGGCCGGTACGACGGGTTGACGCGGGCCGGCAGGTTGGTCAACGTGTAATCGGTGCGGAACGTGATGCCCGCCACGCCGCCGGTCGGCAACGGCTTGAGGATGCCGGTGCTGAAGGTGGCGTCTTGCTGCTTGATCACGTTGACGCCGGAGTTGCCGGTCTGGAAATTGTCCAGGGCCGTGCCGACCGGGCGGTCGGTGGTGTTGTAGTTGATGCTGTTGGTCCAGACGGCGTCGAACTTGGCCAGCGACGCCTCGATGCCGGCGCCGATGATGGCGGGGTCGAGTTGCAGCACCTTGATGCTGTCCGAGTTTTGACTGATGCCGTTACCCGTGAAGACCGTCAAGTCGTCGTTGGCCGAGGCGAACGGCGAGGGATTGAGTCCCGCCCCGGTCGGCAACGAGAAGCGGCCGACCGTGCCCTGTTCGAGGGCGATCGAGATGGCCTCGGCAAGCGACAGGTACCGAATTTCGCGTTCCGGGTTCTTGACAGTGGTCGGCTCGGCGATCGGGTCGATCACCGGCTCGGAGGGGGACTTGCCATCCATCTCGAGGGCAGGCGGCAGGATGTTCTTGTAGTGGGACTGTTCCGACTCGGTGATGAAGTAGGTCTGCTTACAACCGGTGACGGACGCCAGCAACAAGGCCAGCGCGCCGATCTTCTTTTTCCAGCGCATCGTTTTCCCCCGTTTGGAACAACCGTCCGGCCCGGCAGAAGGCGGACGAGGCGGTCCAATGCCGGCACGCTTGCCGCGCGCCACCCCTGTGCTGACCCCTGCAAACGCCAAGCGTCGCGTCGGAGATTCTGCTTTCTATATCGGCTGTAACGATGGTGACGTGTAGAGAAGTTGTGCCGGCTGTGACGATTTTCGCGGAAAGAAGGGAAACGCCGGAAGGATGAAGGATGAAGGATGAAGGATGGATAAGACGGCCCATTTCCTTTCATCCCTCATCCTTCATCCTTCATCCTTTCTATAACCGGTTGGGGTTCTCGGGATTCCAGCGTGGGGCGATGCCGACATAGGGCATGCCCAGAAGGCGCTTGATGGCGGCCCACTCGCCGACGTCGTTGCCTTCTGCCAGGTGGCCGATCCACTGCAACAGGTAGCCGACGACGAACGCGGCCAACGCCCAGTACCATTCGTACGGGAAGAGAAGCAAGAGGGGCAAGCTGGAGACTGCCAGCGGGATGCCGATCAGGTGGATGTAGAAGTTGAACGGCAATTGATGGCGCAACGACCAGCCCTGCAAGCGACGGCGCAGAAAGGGCAACGGGCGCTGCGGGGGCGGGGTGGGTTCGGTCGGCATCGTAAGTTTCCGGAAAGCAATCAATTTGGGCGAGCGTCGGGGCGTAAGCCCGACGTGCCTAATTAAAACCACGTCGGGCTTACGCCCC
>JBBRLG010000691.1:0-3303 GCA_038231495.1 Gemmatales bacterium
CTGCAACCCTTTCAGGGTAGGTTGTGGATAGCGGCCGCGCTCTCCGCCCCAGGGTAGCCGCTGCGCGGCAACCCTGGGCTGTGGTATATAACCCCTTCGGGGTAAAATACTTATGCCACCTGGCCAACTGACACAGTAGAAGTAGCCTCCGGCTACTCAATTGCCGGCCGGGGTGGTACTGGCCGGTGCTGCCGGCCCCAGGTCGTTGGTCCGGCCCTGGATTATCAGGACGCCTTCCTTGGATTGAATGGAGGTCAACTGCACCGGCGAGCGCTGTTGGTTCGATTGAAAGCGCAGCACCGCGGTAGGGTGGCCGTTGTGGCGGTACCAGTTGATTTCAATGTCCTTCTCGCGCAGGACGCGCGAAATTTCTTCCAACACCGACTGGGCCGACACCGGCAGCGAACCGGCTTGCAGGCTTTCCAGCTCCAGCACGACG
Organism: Gemmatales bacterium; assembly: GCA_038231495.1. Taxonomy (GTDB): domain Bacteria; phylum Planctomycetota; class Planctomycetia; order Gemmatales; family Gemmataceae; genus JBBRLG01. The sequence goes on from JBBRLG010000691.1 coordinate 440, forward strand.
GAGCTGCTGTCCTCCTGGGGCACCCACAGCTTGAGCGTCATGGAAATAATCGTGCTCCACACGCCTTTGCCGTAACGGAAGCCGAGTTGCACCCGGTCCTGGTCGAAGGCGATGCGCGGGTCGCTGATCTTGCCGCGGAGCAAGTCCGCGTCGAGCTTCGCATCGTACAAGCCTTCCTCAAGGTAGGCGTTGACCTGCCGGGCCGTGAACTTGCCGCCCCACTCCTTCTCGTTGCCCACCTGGTCCAGCAGTTCGCTGAACGGGTCATAAAAGTCGCGCGACAGCTGCGTCCGCTCGGGGCCGGCCGGCACCGCGGCACTGACGTACCACGCCTGCTCGTGCCGGACCGTGGCCACGACGATGCCGACGGCGGCACACACGAGGCACGCGAAAATGCCAACCGCGAAAAAGAACGACCGACGGCTCATGATCGTCTGCCCCGGTTAAGTGTGTGGGCGCGGCAACCCGGAAGTGTGGCACGGTGCGACAACTGCTCCCCCCCTTGCGAAGGGGGGTAGGGGGGGTAAGAAGATTAAAGTACTCGGTCATGGCGCTCTTTTCACCCCCCTACCCCCCCTTCGTAAGGGGGGGACTGAACGGTTACAACGAAACATTCTGCCCAAATTCTCTGGAGTACGGTCATGCGCAAAGCCTTGTTGGTCGCCGCGGCGGTCGGCCTGATTGCCGTTAGCGGCGTCGGCTACTTGTTGTTTACGGTGCCGCGTGCCGGTGCGGGCGGCCAGGAAGCCGCACCTGCCGGCGGGAAAACGTCGCCCCAGGAGCAGCTGCCGATCGGTCAGATCGTGCTGTTTTCCAGCGGCGTCGGCTATTTCCAGCGCGAAGGCACCGTCGAAGGCAACGCCCGCGTCGATCTATCGTTCCCCGTCCAAGACATCAACGACTTGCTCAAGTCAATGGTTGTCCGCGACCTGGACGGCGGCGTGGTTTCGACCGTTTCCTACGACAGTAACGCCCCGGTTGAAAAGACGCTGAAGTCCTACGCTATCAACTTGAACGGCAACCCGTCCTTCGGCGGGATTCTCAGCCAGGCCCGCGGCGAGAAGGTCGAGGTCGTTTTGCAGCAGACCAACGCCAATCAGCCCGGCACGCTGACCGGCACCGTCGTCGGCATCGAAGCCCAACGTCAGGCCGCGGGCAAGGACGCGACCGTCAACGTCGAATTGTTGAACCTGTGGTGCGCGGACGGTTTGCGCAGCTTGAAACTTTCAGAAGTCCAGCGCATCCGCTTCTTGAACCCGGTCATGGACAGCGAGGTCAAACGCGCCCTGGAGACGCTGGCGCAGTCGCACGACACGCAAAAGAAGGCCGTCAGCATCAACTTCGCTGGCGAGGGCAAACGCCAGGTCAAGGTCGGCTACGTCGTCGAGAACCCGATCTGGAAGACGAGCTACCGCCTCGTGCTGCCCAAGGAGAAGGAGGACAAGCCGTTTTTGCAAGGCTGGGCCGTCGTCGAGAACCCGACTGACGAGGACTGGAAGGGCGTGCGCATGGCGCTGGTCTCGGGCCGACCGATCTCGTTCCAGATGGACCTGTACACGCCGCTTTATGTGCCGCGGCCGGTGGTCGAGCCGGAACTATTCGCATCGCTGCGGCCGGTCGCCTATTCCGGCGATCTGGGCAGCACTCTTGAGCGGAGGAAACTTGCCGAAGCCAACGGCGAAACGGCAGCAGAAAAAATGGACGAAATGAAACAAATCTCCGACGGCAGAAAATCAGGCGCTGACAAATCGCGCAAGGAGCAATTGGATCTACTAAGCAGGTCAGCCGTGGCGTTTGGGGACCAAACGAAAGAACAACTCGGCACCAAGCTGAACCTCGGCCTGGGCGTTAACTCGGCGGCGACGGCGGCGAAGCTCGGCGACTTCTTCCAGTACGCCATCGACAAGCCGGTCAGCCTACCCCGGCAGAAGTCGGCGCTGTTGCCCATCGTCAACAAGGACGTGGAGGGCACGCGCGTCAGCATCTACAACGAGCACACCCAGGCCAAGTTTCCGCTGCTCGGCCTCAAGCTCAAAAACACGTCTGGCCTGCACTTGATGCAAGGGCCGATCACGGTCTTTGAAGGCAGCAACTATGCCGGCGATGCCCGCATCCTCGACCTACAGCCCAAGGAAGAACGGCTCATCTCCTACGCCGTGGACCTCGGCGTGGAAGTCAACCCGGTGCCGTCCAGCGACACCGGCCGATACACGATGGTCAAGGCGGTCAAGGGTATCCTGGAGACGACCACGAAGCTCAAGGAGACCAAGACCTACACCATCAAGAACCGCAACGACGCCGAGCGTCTCGTTTTGATCGAGCACCCGGTGCGCAACGGCTTCAAGTTGATCGACGACAAGGTCAAGCCGACGGAAGTGGCCAGCGACGTGTACCGCTTTGAAATCAAGGTGCCCGCCGGCAAGACGGAGACGCACGTCGTCGCCGAAGAGCAGGTGGTCTCTCAAAATTTCCAGGTGAGCACCAGAAACGACGAGCAGATCAAAATCTTCCTCGCCAGCCCAGTCACGAGCGAGAAGGTGAAGGCGGGTTTGAAGAACGCGCTGGAATTGCGCTACGCGCAGGCCAAGACGCAGCGCGACATTGCCGAACAGCAGCAACAGTTGACGGTCATCACGAACGACCAGGCCCGGCTGCGTTTGAATTTGAAGGAGATGCCGCCGACGGCTGCGGCGTACAAGCGTTACCTGGAAAAGTTTGACGCGCAGGAGACGCAGATCGAGCAGTACCAGGCCGAAGTCAAGAAGCTGCAATCTGTCGCGTTCCAGCAACAGAAGGCGCTGGAGGACTACCTCGCCAACTTCTCGGCGGAGTAGTTGAAATGGTGGAGTGGCGAGCGTCGGGGC
>JBBRLG010000692.1:0-3267 GCA_038231495.1 Gemmatales bacterium
CGGCCGTGCGCAACACCATCATCCATGTGGCGAAAGAGATGGGGCCGAACCTCGCCGCCGCCCTGCGTCGGCTCAACCATTGCTTATCCCAAGCCCTCAGCCTTCTCGGCCTGCCTTAGATTGAATAATCGAACGGCCCTGTATCTTTCCCCCCTGTTCAGTCTGGTAGCGATCTGATACATTTCACCCACTTGGGTCTCGTGGAAGCGTCCGTGGCCGTGATGTCGATCGTGTCATCCTACCCGTTGGATCATTCCCCAGTCCCTCGTATCGTGTCCGAGTTTTTTTGGGTCCAACGCCGTTTTCCTCCGGGAAAGGGCGTGTCCGGCTCGTATCTTGGGGAGGCCCATCATGGGCAAGAAGTTGTATGTAGGGAATCTGCCCTACAGCGTGGGCGACAGTGACTTGCAGCAGATGTTCGAGGCACACGGCACGGTGCAGTCTGCCCAGGTCATCATGGATCGCGACACGGGGCGTTCCAAGGGATTCGGCTTCGTGGAAATGGGTTCCGACGCGGAAGCCCAGGCCGCGATCACGGCCCTGCACGGCCAGGAGATCGATGGCCGCGCGTTGACGGTGAATGAGGCCCGGCCCAAAGAGGGCGGCGGCGGTGGCGGCGGTTACGGCGGCGGCGGCGGCGGCGGCGGTCGCAGCGGCGGGGGTGGCGGTGGCCGCAGTGGCGGCGGTGGTGGTGGTGGATACGGCGGCGGTGGCGGCGGCGGTGGCCGACGTTACTAAGCGCTTCAGCAAAACACAAGTCCCCGACCGTCGTCGTGACGGTCGGGGACTTTTCATTTCAGCGGGTGTTGAAAGAGGGGAAATAAATAGCTGTTAGCTATTAGCTGTCAGCCAATGCCGATGCCCGATGCCCGATGCCCGACACCCGACACCCGATCTTTATTTCAGCAGCTTCTTAACCTCATCCTCCAGGTTGTTGATCTGCACGGTGTGGCTGACGACCTTGCCGTCCTTGCCGACCAGGAAGATGAGCGGCAACACCATGACGCCGTAGTCGGTCGCCAGCTTGCTCTCCAGGGCGCCGTCCAGGTGCAGGTGCGTGCCGGGGGCCGGCGACTTGGTCAGGAACGCCTTGGCTTCCTCGGCCGTGTTGTCCAGGTTCACCGCCAGCAACTCCACGCCGTTCTTACCCTGCGCTTCCAGGAGCAGCTTCAACTTGGCGAAGTCGCCCAGGGTCTGCGTGTTCCAGCCGGCCCAGTAGTAGACCACGACGACCTTGTCCTTGTTGCGCAGCGAATCCACGTCGAAGGCCACGTTCGGATCGCTGAGCAGCGGCCCGGCGAGCGTAAACACCTGGCCGTCGGCGTCCAGCCGGCGGATGGCGCCGGTCGCCTTGACGGCCTGCGGCTTGTCGGCGTGGTTCTTCTTCAACTGGCCGTACCAGTTCTTCGCCTCCACGTCCTTGTTCAAAAACTCGCTCACCATGCCCGCTTGCAGGATCGCGTCCGGCGTGTCCTCGGCCTTGGGGTAGGCGTTCACGAACTTCGCCAGGCGGTCCAAACACTCCTGCTGCACCTTGTTGATGTCCGCCTTGGGGTCCGCCATCTTGAGGGTGTACTCGGCCTGCATCTCGCGGAAGGTGACGTAGGCGGTCAACGAACTCCCCGGCAGCGCCTTGACCAGCTGCTCTTCCAGGTTAACCAGGCGCTTCAGCCCGATCGCGTCGGCAAGGGTCTTGCTGCTCTGGGCAGCGCTGCTGAGGCTGTCGGCCACCTGGCGGTAGAAGCCCTCACGCTCCTTCTCGTCCGCGGCGGCGACGATGCGCTCGAGGATGTCGGCGCGCTTCAAGAAGTGCTGCACCAGGGCCGGACTCTGGTTCGAGTCCGCCTTCGGCATTTGCAAATCGAGGTCCGTCAACTCCTTGATAAGCTTTTCGAGCTTGGGATTGCTGGTGATGTTGTCCGACCCGGTGCCGGTCTTGCTCGCCTCCTGCGGGACCTCGGCACCGGCCACCGGCGCGACGACGACGCGCCAAGCGGTGCCGACCTGGATCAACTCGCCCGTCTGGATCATGCCGACTTCGCCCTTTTCGGGCGTGAAGACGATGGTGCCGCGGGCGTGCTTGGTCAGGTCGTAGCGCGAACCGGTCTGGTCGGCTGGCACCAGGTGCGGCACGTCGGTTTGCAGGTACTGCCAGGTGGCCTTCGGCGTCAGCGTCGTCAACCGGGCGGCGGTGTCGTCAAACTTGGCCTTGGCCTCTTTCTGGGCGGCCTGGAGGCGCGCTACTTCGGTAGCGGGCAGCTCCAGCGCCTTGACCTCGGCGTCGTTGATGAGCAGTGCCTGGAAGCGGGCGAAGTCGCGCGTCGCCAGGGCGGCGAGGATTTCCTGGCTGACCTCTTCGACGGAGATGACCTTCCAGTACTTGATGCGGAAGTCCTTGGTCTCGTCGATGCCCCACTTGGAGCCGCCGGCGTTGAGCCAACGGTACTGGTCGGCCTTGCCGCTATAGGTCGTATCGATCTCGCGATACACCTCGACGCCGTCCTTGAAATAGGACCACACGTCCACCTTGTTGTCGTCGTTGCTGTCGAAGAACAGGCGGAGCGTCTTGCCGTCGGCGTCCTTGAGGATCCAGCCGGAACCTTTGCGGCCGGTCACTTTTTCGACCTTGCAGGCGGCGACCTTATCGGCTTCGGGGGTGGTGTAGGCGATGCCTTCCTGTTTGGGCTTCAGGGCGAGCATTTGTTGCGGCGTCGGCGGCGGGATCGGCCCCGCGGCACGGGCGGCCAGCGGCGCGAGCGCTCCGAGGAGGAGCAACGAGCCGGCCAGTAAGGGGATGAAGCGCCCGGTGCGGGGCGTGGTGCGTACCGTCAGCATTCCTTGCCTCCCGTGTCAAGCCGTGCGCCGTGCGGGGCGCACCGTGGAACCGCCGTCCCGCCGAGTGCCGGCGGGGGTCGAAGTCGTGCGGCAATCGAACCTCCTCTTTCTTCGGCAGGCGTCGGCTGCGAGGTTCAGCGGAAAGCGGCGGGTAAGATGCCCGGCGTGGCGACGGGGTAAACGGGGTAAAGGGTGATGGTGCCGAGCTACCATTAACTCCCCCCTTACGAAGGGGGGTAGGGGGGTGAATTTACGCCTTGACTGTGTACCTCTATCGTTCAACCCCCCCTGCCCCAATACTGTTCGGCTCGATTTTTGCTATACACCGGTGCCCGTGCGTGGGTGCGGGGCAGGGGTGTGGTAGCAGGGCACGGGTGTAACAGCAGTGCGTGGGTGTAGGGCACCGGTGCAGCAGCAGGGCATGGGGCACCG
>JBBRLG010000693.1:0-3258 GCA_038231495.1 Gemmatales bacterium
GGCCTTGGGCGGGGGGAACAGGTGTTCGACGTTGTCCCATTGCAGGTCGGTCAAGTCGGTCGGGTAGGGTTTTCGGTTCATGCAGCTGAACTACGGACCGCCGCCAGCTGCGACAAGGCGACTTTTTAAACACCCTCTGAGGCATTTGCTGGCGACTGGTTCCCCTTGACCGTTCACCTAAAATGCCCGGACAAGCAACCGGAAAGCTTTCGGATCCGCAACATAGATTGCTCGGACAAAGAGGTCCAACTTGATAGTGATTTGTTGCAGCGTGATGTCGAAATCCGACCTGGAGAAGGCTATCAATTTACCATCCTACTCAAGGTTTCCCGGGTTCGGGTGGTAAACCTCTCCTCGATCTATATACAAGTCGCAAGTGCGGGTTATGAACCTTTACCCCTTCCGGATCAGGAATTACAAATTCGGCCGTCTCTCGGAAGGGACATTTCCGTCAAGGAAGAACCGATCTGTTCCTATGGGAATGTTACTAAATTGCAGTTAACGTTTCATCACCAAGGCGCGGCACCCTATCAGAATCTGCGCATTTCTTTCGGTCCCGAGAATGTGATCCATGCCGCAAAGCAACAGATCTGCCGCTCGGTTTTCAATCCAAACGACGAGGAAGTGGCAATGGTCGCCGCTTCGGATGACCTGGAACTTACGCTGACGGCCACGGTAGGCGACGGGACACGCCTTACACTTCAGAAAAGAATTCCGGTTCGCAAGGTTGATCGCAGGGGCGGGGACCGTTTTCGCTTCCTCGAACCGGATCGATTGTCTACCGACCAGATTGTCATCCGAGACAAGAATCGTCGGAACGATCCGATCGGGTTGGCTCGGTCTGCCTACCCGCTCTACGGTGGGGGAAGCTATCTGGTGGTCATCCGGCCCCAACAAGCGGACGCGACCAAAATTGAGTTGCAAGATGTCCCCGGTGCCATCTTCGTCCGTGAATACGGCTACGATAAAGAGGACGGGGGCTGGAAGTTTGAGATCGACGTGCTTTTCAACGAACTCCTGATCCGCTCGGAACGTCTCATTTACCGGGTGATAATAAAGGATGGCAAAGAGGGGCGACTGACTGGCGAAATCCATCTGACCCTTATTCCGCCGGCGCTCAAGCGGTGGAAATTCGCCATCGCCGTTGGCGTGGCCGCCACGGTCCAGGGGGCTGCCGCCTTGACCCGGCTCGTCCTCAACCCGGACGTGAGCGCGGAAGAAGTATTTGGCAATTTCAGCCTTACGCAGCAATATCCCGTGCTGTTGCTGTTTTCCATCCCTCTCGTGTGGTTGGCGACAACCGTGTTCGATCGACTTCAGTACCGCTTGCGAAGTTGACCAGCCGGCAGTTTCATTTGTTGCGCGAAAAGGACGCGATCGCGTTGCAAGCCGTGCCGTCGTTGATGAAGACGGAGCAGGTCCCCGAAGAGCGCATTCTGGAACTGGCACGCGCGCATCGACAACCGGCTGGTAGCAGCAGTTAACCACGGAATACACGGAAAACACGGAAAAAAGACCGAACGGCAAAAGGCAAAAGGAATTCAAGAGGCGGCAGGCTTGAGCCTTTTCAGTCTTTTTTCCGTGTTTTCCGTGTATTCCGTGGTTAACTGCTTCCTACCAGCCGGCTTTCTCCAGTGCCCCATTTACTCTCGCGCACCGGCTCGCCAAAAAAATCTCGAACTATTTTGGCCGCAGTCGGCGGCGGCTGGCAATTACTCTTTAGACGCGAGACCCGTAGGAGTCCGGGGACCGCGTTTCGGAGCCTCCCAGGTACCGGCTCCCCTTGGGCGCAACAAACGCCGCTCGGCCTGCGGGTTGTGCGGCCTTTTAGGCCCGCCCGTGTATCCGTCCCGGCAAGGGACAAGGTTTTTCCGAATGGAAGGGGTTGGCGCTTGCCACCCAGGTTGCCCACTGTACAATGGCCCGTGCAATCGAACTCGCGCTAGGTTCCGACGCAAACAACTTACCACCACACTCGCGGCGCGCCCCACCGGGGCGCGCCGGGTCGATCTTGATTTGCAACGAAAGGGCAGCAGCATGTCTCCTCTTCCTTGGCGGCGGTGGCTGAACCAGAAATCGCCGTCTTCGGACCGGCCCGCGTCGAAGGCCGGCCGCGCCGGGCGGTTGCCGCTCTTTCTCGAACGGCTCGAGGACCGCGTGGTGCCGACCGATTATTCCGGTACGCTTGCGAACGGCACGATCATCTCCGGCATCGACAACCACATCGTCGGCAATGCCAACGTGCCGACCGGGGCCACGGTAACGGTGCAGCCGGGCGCGGTGGTCAAGTTTAACAGCGGCACGAACCTGACGGTGGCGGGGACGTTGAACGCCGCGGGCACCGCGGCCCAACAGATCGTGTTCACGTCGTACCGCGACGGCGCGGGGGCCGGCGGCGGCGACTGGGGTGCGATCTCGTTCACGAGCGGCAGCGTCGGCAGCGTGATCGACAACGCCGAGGTGCGTTACGGCGGCTACTCCAACGGCGGCCTGACGGGCGAGGTCATCGACGCGGGGCCGTTGACGCTGACTAACACCGTGCTGCGTAACGCCAACGGCAACGCCTTGCGCGTCAACGGTGCCAATCCGACCGTCACCGGCGACACCTTCAAGGACAACAACGGCGCGGCGATTGCCGCCGACCTGGCGAGCCACCCGGCGATCAGCGGCGTGACCGTGACGAACAACGGCACCAACGGCCTGCTCCTCGACGGCGGCACCCTGACCGCCAACAACGCCTGGAACAACCCGGCCATCGTCTATATGCTGTCGGGCGACGTCACCGTGGCCGCGGGCGTCACCCTGTCCGTCGCCCCCGGGCAAATCGTCAAGAGTTTCTCCGGCGTCAACCTGATCGTCAACGGCACGCTGAGCGCCCCCGGCACGGCGGCGCTGCCGATCATCTTCACCTCGTACAACGACGACTCCGCCGGCGGCGACACCACCAACAACGGAGCCACGTCCGGCAACAGCGGCGAGTGGGGCGCCATCACGTTCACGAGCGGCAGCGTCGGTAACGTGATGGACCACACCGACGTGCGTTACGGCGGCTACTCCAACGGCGGCCTGACGGGCGAGGTCATCGACGCAGGGCCGTTGACGCTGACCAACAGCGTCCTGCGCAACTCCTACGGCAACGGCTTGCGTATCAACGGTGCCAACCCGACCGTGACGGGCGACACGTTCAAGGACAACAACGGCGCGGCCATCGCGACCGACCTGGCGGCGCACCCGGTTATCAGCGGGGTGACGCTGACC
>JBBRLG010000694.1:0-3251 GCA_038231495.1 Gemmatales bacterium
CGTAGGAGTTGTTGGGGGTAAAGCTGCCGACGACGGACTGGTGGGCACTGCTGAAGCGGACCCCCGACCAACTACGCCAACAACTGTCCGCGCCAGAGGTTGCAGCATGAGAAAGTCCCGCAGGAGATTGCAGGGGGTGCAAAAAAGGCGACCGGTTCCGGGGGAACCGAACGCCCAGGGGTTACGCGGTGATTGGCCGCACTTTGCAGCTGCAAAGCGTCTTTCCTTTTTAGGCGAGCCGGGAGCGTAAGCGACCGGAGTGTATCTCAGCGATAGACTCCGGTCGCTTTCGCGATCCCGGCTCGGTGCTCATCTGTACAACTTACTGCCCGCCAGCTGCGCCCGTGGCCGGGTCCTTGCCGTCCTTCCAGGGACCGGCCAGCTTCTGATAATCCGGCGGCACGACGACGCTACCCGTGTCGTCGGCCTTCCAGCCCATGATCTGCTGCGGCTTGCCACGCTTCTTGCTGCGGGCCTCAAGCTTGGTCGCCCAGCTGCTGTCCGCCTCGACGGCCTTGCGCTGCTCCTTGTCCCAGAACAGCACCTTGCCGGTCCGGTAGCTCTGCACACCCAGGGCCACCGTCGTGAACGCGGCGGCACCCAGCTCCGGCGTGCTCAGCGTCGCGCGCTTCCGCGCCCGCACGCACTCCAGGAAGTTCTCCCACAGTGCCTCGGTGTCGAGCTTCGGCGGCGGGCACTCGACCATTTCACCCTTGACGCTCTCCTCCAACCGGGCCGGCAGGCCGGCGCCCTTGGACGGGTCGTCCTTGATGATCTGGAAGCCGCCCTTGACGAACTTGATGGTGCCGAGCCGGCCGCGAATGACCTCCTCGATCGGGTAAGAGCTAATCATCGTGGCGGTAATCATCAACTGGCAGCCTTCGTCGTAGTCGGCGACGATGCACGTCACGTCCGGCACGTCGCGGTCGTCGTATTCCAGGTACAAGCCGCCGCCCGCCGTGACGCGGCCGGGGTAGCGCACGCCCATTGCCGAGATCATGTGCGTCGTCTGGTGGACGAACAGGTCGGTGAACATGCCGCCGCCGAACGGCCAGTAGCAGCGCCACTGCCCGAACACCTCGCGGTCGAACGGCACCTTCGGCCCCAGCGGCTGGCCCTTGGTCACTTCAAAGCCGTGGCCGAGGAACATGTCCCAATCGACGGTGGTGGGGTTCATGTCCTTGAACAGCTTGTAATAGCGCCACTGGCCGCCGAGCGAGTTGCGGTAGTAGCTCGTCTGCCCCTGGGCGACGTGGCCGATCTTGCCTTCGGTAATCGCCTTGTGCGCGGTCGTCCAGGTCGGGTCGGCCATCGACTGCACGCCGACGCTCATGACGGTATTGTTCTTCTGGACGGCATCGACGACGGCGTGGGCCTCGTCGATGGTCTTGGTCATCGGCTTTTCGCAGTAGACGTGCTTGCCGGCGTTGGCCGCGTCGATGGTGATCTTGGCGTGCCAGTGGTCCGGCGTGGCGATGCAGACCACGTCCACTTCCTTGAGGTCCAGCAGCTTGCGGTAGTCCTTGACGACGTGCTTCTTGTCCTGCGGATCGAGGCCGAGCTTCTTGGCCGACGGGTAAAGGCCCTGGATGTAGGTGCGCTCTTCTTGCCGGCCGTTGCGTTCGACGAAATACTTCTCCTCGTGGCCGTCCCACACGTCGCAGGCGGCGACGGGGGCGACGCCCTTGTTTTCCTTTTGGAGCTTGAGAATGATGTCGAGGTGGGCCTGGCAGCGGCCGCCGGTGCCGACGAAGGCGATGCCGATGCGCTCGTTGGCCCCGTAGACGCGGTTGGCACTGGCCGCCGACAGCGTCAGAGCCGTGGCCCCGGCGGCGGTGGCTTTCAAGAAATTCCGGCGGTTGAGTTTACTCTTGGACATGGGAGGGTTCCTCGGAGGTGTGGTGAATGGCCGCTTGCGGCTGAGCGCTCAGCCGCAAGCGGCAAGATAGCTATTTCTTCTGCTGCATAAACAGCCACTCGTACAGTTCTTTGGTGGCGTACGCCTTGTCCCAGCTGTTGTGGCCGACGCCGGGGTATTCGTCGTACTTGGGTTTGCCGCCGGCTTCCTTGAGGGCGGCAATCATGTCGCGCGACTTATCGACGGCAACGGCCTTGTCGGCGTCGCCGTGGAAGCACCAGCAGGGGATGTCCTTGATCTTGGCGGCGTCCTTGACGTTGCCGCCGCCGCAGACCGGGATGATCGCGGCCCACTTGTCCGGGTATTTCGCCGCCAGGCTCCAGGTACCGTAACCGCCCATCGACAGGCCGGTCAGGTAAAGGCGGTTGTCGTCGATCTTGTAGTCCTTCTGCACGGACTTCAGCATGTCGAGGGCGCGCTGGGCGTCCTCGCCGTCGGCCTGCCAGCCGCGCTTTTGCGCCTGCGGCATCAGGACGAAGGCGGGGAAGGTCTTCTCCTCTTTCGCGACGGCGGGGCCGATGCCGACCTTGCCCTGCTTGCCGCCGTTCTTGCCGTCGAAGGTCTCGCCGGCGCCGTGCAGGAAGAGGACGAGGGGGTAAGGCTTGTCGCCCTTGTAGTCGAGCGGCACGAAGAGGATGTACTTGACCTCTTTGCCGTCGGGGTCCTTGTAAACGAGGTCGCGGAAGCCGGTCTTGGCGGCGTCGTCGGCGCGGGCGGGGGCGAGGGTCGTCGCCAGCGCCAGGCAGGCCGTCAAAAAGGCCCATTTCAGAGTGGTCATGCGGTTTTCCTCGGGGACGCGCAACATTCCAATTGTGCCGGGCGGCTGAAGGTTTACACTAGCACAGGAGGCCGGCGTTCGCCACTGGGGAGCGGGAAAAATGTGTCGCCCCGTTGGAGGAGGCAGCAATGTTGTACAAAGTGCCGTTAATTCTCTCGCCCCAGCCCGAGGGCGGTTTTACCGCGACCTCGCCCGTATTACCTGAGTTAATAACGGAGGGTGATACCGTGGAAGAAACCCTTGCCAACGTCCGTGACGCCCTGGCCGCCGTCATCGAGGCTTACGAGGACCTTGGTCGGTCCCTGCCGCCGAACATTCAGTTCGCCAACGCCGACGGTCCCTTGTGGCTTGAAACCGTTGTGGGCACCCCATGATCTACCGCGATGCGACCCGCAAACTGGTGACACTGGGGCTTGCTGGCTGAACCCGCTGTCGTAGCCGCAAGCGGCTCGCTTGCTGGCTGAACCCGCTGTCGTAGCCGCAAGCGGCTCGCTTGCTGGCTGAACCCGCTGTCGTAGCCGCAAGCGGCTCGCTTGCTGGCTTCTGCGCGGGTTC
>JBBRLG010000695.1:0-3244 GCA_038231495.1 Gemmatales bacterium
CCTACGCCCGAGGGGGTTGGAACAAAACCCGTCGGGCTGCCGCCTCGGCGCTCTCCGTTGGGTTCGCGTCTCTTACAGCCCGCCGGCGCCGACGGCCGCGGGGGTCGCCGGATGGGCGGGAGCCGACAGGGCGTCGTCCTGACCGAGCAGCGATTGCAATCCCTTCTTCATCTTGTCGCAGCGCGTTTGGAGCACGTCGCGCTCGCCGGTGCGGGCCTCCATCTGCTGACGGAGGTCGTCCCGCTCCTTGGCGACAAGCTTGCCGGCCTCGATGTCTTTTTGCATCTGGGCCTGCTGCTCTTCCATCTGGGCGTGCTCTTCTTCCAGGGCGGAAACGCGTTTCCGGGCCTGATCGCGCGCCGCCGCCGCCGACTTGTAATCATCTTCCAGCTTGCCGACCTTGGCCTCCAGGGCCTTGAGTCGTTCCACCTGGGCGGCGGATTGTCCCGGGTTGGCCTGGGAGCAGCCCCACAGGCCCACAGCGGCCACGAGCAACACCAACCACGATTTGCCGGCGCGATTCATCGAAGTCCGCTCCTTGTAGAAGGCCGGGGAACGCCGGGCCGACGCTGGCGCTGGCGAGAACCGGCCTGGGAGTCTAAATAGATCGGAAAGGAACTCACGGGACGGCCCGGCATGGCGGAGGGAGCCCCCCTGTGGCTTGCCCAAACTTCCCCGCCGCCTGGATTCGTCAGAGTCTATTTCGGCCGCGAGGTCGCATAGACTTTACCCACTTTAGGCAAATCGCCTGAAGCCTTGGGACTTGCCGCGCCCCCCTCACAGGAAAAGCTTGCGCCAATGGAATTCGGCGAGCGGCCGGCGTAAGCAGGCTGTTGCAGAATGCTATCCCCGACATTGTGCTGCAACAGCCGGCTTACGCCGGCGTGTAAGCGTCAAGCTGCTTGCTGAACAAACGGTTCGGAGACCTGTCGATCCCAGAAGGCTTGCCATTGGCCTTTCTCACTGCGGTACAAGGCGCGGACGTGGCACAGCGTATGCGCCCCCTCTTCGCCCCAGCGCATACCCGGCCCCTTGAGCCTTTGCCCGACCACCGTCTTGCACGCGCTTTCCACCACCCCGCTGCCGATATGCCAACCTTCCGCCAGGTACTCCGGATACTCCATGCGATGCAGGTTGTTGCCGAAGTACGTCAGCACCGTCTCCAACTGCTCCCGTAACGCCGCCGACTTCCGCGCCGGCCAGTCCCCGTGCCGCAACACTTCCAACGCCAACGCGCCTCCCTCGGCTTTCAGCAGGCTGCACCACTGCTCCGCCTGGCTTTGCGACGCCTTCTCGTCCTGCGGGTGCAACGCTTTGGCCAGCTTCTCCAGGTAGCTGGCCGCGTGGTAAAAGTCCAAGATCAGCACCAGGTCCGCTCGGTTGAAATTCCTCTGCATGAAGGCTTCCAAACCCGAACCGCCGTCGGTCAAGACGATCCAGACGTCGGCCTGCTCCATGCCCACCCGAGCCCCCAACGGACGCATCAGAGGCCCCATTTCCTCCAGCGAATACAGACCCGACAGGTAACGCGCCTGCAGCACCGCTCGCCGGACGTTCGGCACGGGTTGGGCCAACGCTTCGACCGGGGGCGGGTTGAAAATGCTGCCGACGTAAGCCATGCGGCCGTCGGCGCGGCGGCCCCCGGGTCCCTGCTGCCGCGTGCCGGTCGCGTCGAGGCTGACGTAGGCGACGCTCCGCCCCTGAGCGTCCTGCCGCCACGACCAGACCGTCCGAGGGCCGAAGGTCGTCCCCGCGTTGAGCAGCGTGGCGATGCGAGCGCCGACGTCCTCGGTGGGGCGTTGGACCGTGGATTCCGATAGGTCCACGCCGCTCATTTCCTCCAGGAGTTCGGCCCCCTTCTCGAAGCTGGGACTGACGCCGCCGGCCAGGCTGGCCAGCCGCTCGACGGCCGGGGTCAGTTGGTGTTCGGGCAGGCCCGCCTGGGCGTCAAAGGGGTATTGGCCCTTGCCGCAACGGCGGCAGTAGTAGTAGGCGCGTTGGTAGCGGAGGGGTCCAAAGAGACTGACCAGCGTGCGGCCGGCGTCGTGGTGGTAGGGGGCCGCGTAGTCGCAGTGGGGGCAGGTCACGCTGGAGCCTTCGTAGCCGTTTTTTTTTTGAGCGAGGTGTTCCTCATAGGCCTTGGCGCCGACGCGCAGAAGGATGTCGCGGATGGTGAATTCGGCCTCGCCGAACGGGGAGGCGCCGCTGCCGACGAGGGTGCGCGCCAGTTGAAGGAATTCGGCGGAGGCGGCCTGAGCGATGGCCTCGGCCAGTTCCTGGACTTTGGCTTCTTGGGCGGCGTGGAGTGCTTCCTGCATGGCGGGTTCTCTCAGAGAGGAGGTGGATTTTTCACCGTAACGGCTCGTCTCAAATTTGTGTACAAAAATTCCACCAAGTTTCGAGACGCCCACACACGAAAACTCTACCCGTCAAATGAAGATTGACGGCCCACTAGACTGTCGATCCGGTGATTGCGGGTTCGAGTCCCGTCGTCCTCGCTAAAACAGAAGTAGCCGCAGGTCAAGGACTTGCGGCTACCCTCGTTTACACACTTATTCGCGCAAATCCTAGGATTGGTAGCATTTTGGTAGCAGCACGCGCGTGAAGCTGCGATCGCGATAAGGCGCCCGGGCTTTTTGTGGCGCCGCGGTTCGCGCTCAGGGCCAGCGCATATCAAACCTTGTTGAGGGCAAGGACTTCGGTGAGGAAGGCCGAGTCGTAGCCGCAGCGGAGCATTTTGCCACGGATGCTGTCTTTGACGGGGTGACGTTTGAGCAAGGACACGGCGAAGCGGCGTAGCCAGCTGAGATTGTCGCCCAGGGTGCGTTCGCGCGACCGGCTGTCGTCCTCGCGAAAGGTGACGTCCAGGACCCAGGGCATCGACTCGATGCCCCAGTGGCCGCGCACCGCCTCCGCGAAACGCTTGCCGCTCAGGTTACAGGTAAGAATGTAATAACGCACCTCGCACGTCTCGCGGCCGTCGGGGTACTGGGTGAAACGAAGGGCGTAGCCAAGGGCTTTGACCTGGGGCCATTCGGCCGAGGGGGCGAAGTCGCGCGGCGTCTTGGCGAGATAGGAGGCGCGTTCGTCGATGCGGCCGTGGCCCTCGTCGCGCGTCTCGTGCTGGCGATACCGCAGGTCTTCAAAGTCGCGTGCGATCTG
This sequence comes from Gemmatales bacterium, assembly GCA_038231495.1. Classification (GTDB taxonomy): domain Bacteria; phylum Planctomycetota; class Planctomycetia; order Gemmatales; family Gemmataceae; genus JBBRLG01. The sequence continues at coordinate 3,163 of JBBRLG010000695.1, forward strand.
TTCGTCGAAGAACGATGCGACGGCGGCTTTTAGTTTGGGTTGGTTGTCTTTGACGGCCAAGACGCAGTCGCCTTGGCCCTCG
>JBBRLG010000696.1:0-3240 GCA_038231495.1 Gemmatales bacterium
TACCTTTCCGCATGAGCCGTCGTGGTTAAGGGTTCTCGGCGCTGGGCTGCCGTCGTGCGACTGGTCTATGGGTGTTGTACCAGATGGGTGGGTTTACAGCAACCAGGCAGATGTGCCAGGCCGCTCGGTCCCCAGGCTGGTGCCGCGGCGCGAGCGGCGCTTGTAGGACCCCGCCGGAGGACGCCGGCCCTGTCGGTCTTCGGCGAACCTCGTTCGGGGGGCGGCACCAGCCTGTCGACGCCGCCCGTGCGGGCGGGCGGTTCAACCTCGGACCCCGAAGGCTCTCGCGAGGGACAGGCTAATAGATCGGTGGTTCGCCGTCAGGGGATTAACAAAACCTTCACTTCACGTCGATGACGTACACGTCGTGGCCGCCGTCGCGGTCGGACACGAACGCGATCTTCTTGCCGTCGGGCGACCAGGTCGCGAAATTGTCCTGGGCGGCGTTGTGCGTCCAATTGCGTTGGCCACTGCCGTCGGCGTTCATGACGTAAATCTCGTAATTGCCATCGCGATTGGACGTGAAGGCGATGCGCTTGCCGTCCGGCGACCAACTCGGCCAGTAGTCGAGGGCCGGGTCGTTGGTCAGTTTGCGGACGTTGCCGCCGTCGGCGTTCATGACGTGAATCTCGAAATTGCCGGTGCGGGCACTGCTGAACGCGATTTGTTTACCGTCGGGCGACCACGCCGGGTTGTTGTCCGGCGCGATCTCGTTCGTGAGCCGTTTGAGGTTCTTGCCGTCCTTATCGACGCTGTAAATCTCCTGGTTGCCGTCGCGCGTGCTGACCCAAATTACCTGCTTGCCGTCCGGCGACCAGCGCGGCGACTCCTCGAACGCCTTGTGCGGCACCAGCACTTTGCTGTCGCTGCCGTCCGCGTTGACGGTGTTGATTTGCAGGTTGCCGTCGGTGCCCTTGAGCAGGTCGAGGACGAACACGATCTGTTTGCCGTCCGGCGACCAGTGGCCGTCGAAGTGCGGATTGTTCGGGTCGGGGTTGAGGAGTTTTTTCAATTCGGTGCCGTCGGCGTTCAAGGTCCACAGGCCCATCTTGCCCTCGTGGATGCGCGTCAGTAGGAAGCGCTTGCCGTCCGGCGACCACTGCAAATGCTGCTTGAAATCGCCGTCTTTCGTCAGGCGCGTGGCCTTCGGCTCGTCGGGATCCTTGTCTTTATCGACGGCGCGGGTGGGGTCGAGGGGCAGGAGGAGGACAAACCTGAAAAAGCTAGGAAGGACTAATGACAGGGCAAGAAAGCGCGATTGCATGGGAATTCCTGAAGAAGATTATTGCCCCCGATCAACAGGTATTCAACGCCCTTGGCGTTGAGCAACTTCAAGAACTCTTTGAAGTCGTCCGGAAGCAGCGGCGTGTCCATAGTTGATCTGTCGCATGAGTTCCATTGCGCGCCAGCGCGCAGGCGCGGGTTGGGATCGCCAATAAGCCGGTTCGTCGGAAGGATCCAGCAACGACGCAACAGTTAATGCTTTTCGATCCAATTTGTAGGAATTGACGACTAACTCGGCCATTCTGCACCACCCGCGCAAGTTACCCCATTCACGTCGTTCACCTGCTTGAAGGGTACGCCAAACCGCGCGGCGACTCAACCGCATTTCGGCCGGCGCGGTTGTTACCGAAGTGTTACGCGGCACACGAGCAGCGGCGGGTACAATTGCGCGTCGCCCGATGTGGAGGACCGTTCGTCATGAAGCACAAGGTCATCGGCCTGTTCGCGGTGTACGCCCTGTACTCCGCGCTCGGCCTGTTCGGCGTCTACCTGCGGGCCAGCGACTCTCCATCGCAACCGGCGCCGCCCAAATCACCAGCGGATACACCCAGCCAACCCGCAGTGGCACCGGCCCCCGTCGGTCAGTTTCAAGGATCGTTCGGACAGCCAGGGCAGTTCGGCGGTCGGCAATTCGGCGGTAATTTCGGCAAAGGCGGCGGGTTCGGTGGCGGTGGGTTCCAAGGCGGCGGCTTCGGTGGCAGTGGGTTCCAAGGCGGCGGGTTCGGTGGCCAGTTTGGCGGCCAGCTGGACCTCAACGGCAAAAAAGTGACGGGCATCGAAGACGGCCCGACCACGGTACTCGCCGCCGCGAACCCCGTGCCCACGCCGGCGACCAAAGACGGTTTCGTTAATCCCAAGGTCGAACCCGGCAAGGTGAAATGGCACGCCGATTTCGACGCCGCGTGCAAGGCCGCCGCGAAGTCCGGCAAGCCCGTCTTGCTGTTCCAGATGATGGGCAAACTCGACGACCAGTTTTGCTGAACGAACGCCCGGCTCGCGAGAACCGTGTTGTTCTCCCAGGAAAAGGTCGCCACTTTCGTCAACCAAAACTACGAACCCGTTTGGGAAATGGTCCGCCCGGTGCCCGTCATCCGCATCGACTTCGGCAACGGCAACGTGCTGACGCGCACCCTCCGCGGCAACATCCTCACGTCGGTCTGTAACGCCGACGGGCTGGTACTCGACGCTTTGCCAGGTATTTATTTGGAGAAAACCTACCTCGACCGTCTCAATCAGATGCGTCTGTTGGCGGCCTATGTGAAGACCAAGCCGGCCGACCAACGGGCCGACACGCTGCTGGCCTACCACCAGGACCAGGCGAAGGCGCTGAAGAACAAGGAAACGCCGGAGCGCTTCGCCGAGAAACGCAAGGTCGTGCCGATCACCAAGATGAAGATCGAGCGCGCCGTGGAAATCGTGCTCGAAAAGCCCGACCCGGCCACGCTGGTCAAGGAAGACGCTGCGAAGCCGACGGTGAGCAGTCCCGAAGACTTGAAAGACTGGGATCTGTTGGCGCAGGACACGTTTCTGAACGAAACGGCGCACCGTCGGCAGATTCACGAACTGCTGTGCGAAAAGGGTCTCGTCCGGCCCGACAAGGTCACGAAGCCGATCTACAAGGACGTGCTGCACGCCGACCTGGACGACCCGTATTTGGGATTGGGCAGCGTGCTGTTCGCCAATTACCCCTTCGCCGCGGAGGATAAAGGCAAGTGAAGAAAAGGCAAAAGTAAAAAGGCAAAAGGCAAAAGGAATGCAAGGCAGCAGCCAGCACAATTGCATTTACTTTTGCCTTTTGCCTTTGGGGTATCCCCCGTTCAACCCTTGATGACGCCAATGGGCCGCATGCGCGCGACCTTACGCGAAAGGCCCGCGGCGTCCACCACGCTCACCACCTCATCGACATTCTTGTACGCGTTGGGCTGCTCCTCCGCCAAACCCTTGCGGCTCTGCGAA
>JBBRLG010000697.1:0-3239 GCA_038231495.1 Gemmatales bacterium
GGGAGGCCGGGGACCGAAAACTGACAGCCGGACGATCTGCTGCCTGCCGAAAAGGCATCGATTCGGCCCCGAGGGCTTGAGAGCGCACGGAAAAACACGGGTTTCCGTCACTAGCAAAAATCGAGCCGAACACTATTGACGTGACCCTTTTCTTCGGCGCTAGTCAGGCGGCGTTGCGCAACGCTTTTGCTGCACTCAAAGGCGGACTGAAGACCAACGGCGGATTGTGGCTGTGCTGGCCGAAGAAAGCCTCCGGCGTCGCAACCGACCTGTCCGAGATGAGCGTCCAGAAAGTCGGCCTGGACGGCGGCCTGGTCGATAACAAGATTTGCTCGGTCGATGCGACGTGGTCCGCCATGCGCTTCGTGTATCGCCTTCGGGACCGGCCGCGTCACTGAGGATTGCCGAGATTGCGCTCAAAAATGACCGTGCCATGGGTTTCACCGTTAACGGTTTTTTCGTCCACGTACACCGCGCGCCACCCCGCCGCATCGGGCTTCGACTCGGTTTCGCGAGCAAGCTTTTTCAACTCTTGAGCAAGCCTGGCCCCTGCCTCAATGCAAACCAACTCGACGCGGTCGCGGTTTAGTTTTTCCTCCCAGCCCGGTTCGGCGTCCAGAATGGAGTAGTATGCGATCACGTGCTCCTTACCCTGCACTTCGTTGCGGTCGTCGATCCAATTTAGCAAACGCGGGCCGTCCGGACGCCAGCCGTGCCAGGTCAAATAGCCGCCCCAATCGTAAGAGTGAAACACCACCGCTTCCGGCCGTTCCTCGTGGCGTTTGAGCAGTTCGTCTAACGCCGCCGTGGGGATCACGCCAGGCAGCAGGCGGGCGTAATGGCCGCGCACGAAGAAACTGCCGCCGAAAATAAGGGCGGCGCAAACAGCAGTCCACAGCCACGGCAGCCGCGCCGGTATTACATTCGTCAGGGTGGCCACGGGCGCGATTGGCAAGTTTTTGAACAGCCTTTCGATAATGGGAATACCCAAACTCGCCCGTGCCATGACCGGCACGGCGACGAGTACCCACAAAGGAAAATAGCGAAAGCCGGTCAACGCGAAATGTAGCCACGCCACCGCCAGGCCGAGTTCGACAACGTTTGGTCTGCGGGAACTCAAGCCAAGGACGAGGGGCAGCAACAGGACCAGCAAGGAAAATTGATACCCGCCCGGTTCGTTAAAAGGCGGCGGCTTCCACTCGAAATGCAATTTCATGAAATACGGGTCGCCGAGCAACTGAAAGATCCACGGGTAAAGCGACCACCCATAAGGATTGCACAGCGTCGCCACAAAAGCCCCGACCAGTGCCAGGCTCAAGACCACACAGCGACCCCGTGCGGCCGCTCGGTCTTCGGGGTTGAAGGCCAAGGCCGCGAGCAGCGTTTCGATAGCAAGGGTGACGCCTAGCACGATAAAGCCGGCGATAAATCCGCCGTGCGTGTTGGCCCAAACGGCGAACAATGGACCGATCCACAGCATGGCCCGCCAAGTAACCCGGCCGCGATGAAATTGTTCGCACAGGCGCGCGGCCGCCAACACAAACAACATCGTGAACAGGTTCGGCCGCGCGATCCAGGAGCAGTTGGTTCCGACCGCCGCCACGCAGACCCAGGCGGCGGCCAGGGGCCACGGCAAGCCGTCGCGCAAAAGCGATGTGTAGAGCAAGCGCAAGGTGAAAGCCAGAATGATGGTCGCGATCGCCGCGATGCCTTCCAGGCCGGCCCAGCGTTCGCCCAGCCAGAGCGGCAACTCGCCGAGCCACTGGTTCGTGCGCCACGGTTGATGCACGCCGTCATGCGGCTGGGTGAACGGATCGACCGTCAGCCAGCCCCCTGCCGCGCGCATGGCGTCGATGTTGCGCAGGTGCCAACCGAGGCCGGGGTCGCTGAGCATCTTGCCCTTCGCCGCCGGGTAGATCAGCACGCACAGGAGCAAGAAAACGACATCGGCGCTCCCAAAACGATACCATTGCTTGCCCGGTATGACGGCCGCGCTCATTGCGAGGCCCCCTGCTCGATAAGCGACTCCACGACGTAAAGGGGCCGGCGCTGCGTGTGTCGGTGCGTGCGGACGATGTACTCGCCCAGCACCGCAATGCAGCAAAACTGGACGTTCCACAGCGCAAGAAATCCCAGGCCCGCCCACATCCAACCTTCCATCGGCGCGAGACCGACCGCCCACAGAACCAACACCGTGGCGCAAAGTAGCAAACTCAAGCCGACGAGGCAACAGGCCAAAAGGGTAATGAAAAGGGCGGGCAGGGTGGAAAATGCCGTAATCGTGTCAAAGGCGAGTTTAAGGAGGCGGTTATAGCGGTATTTCGTCCGGCCGCCGACCCGCTGCCGGCGGACGAAGGGAATGCCGATCTGGCGAAAGCCGATCCAGCCGATAAGCCCCCGGAAGAACCGCGGGTCTTCGTTGAAACGACTGTAAACGTCGAGCACGCAGCGATCCATCAGCCGGAAGTCGCCGGTGTCGGGCGGGATCGGCACGTCGGCGATGCGGCCCATCAGGCGATAAAAGATAAACGAAGTCGCTTTTTTGAGCAGCGTTTCGCCGTGCCGTTCTTCGCGGACGCCGTAGACGACCTTGTAGCCCTCGCGCCACTTCGCCACGAACTCGGCGATCACCTCCGGCGGGTCTTGCAGGTCGGCGTCGATGACCACCGCGGCCTGGCCCCTGGCGTGGTGCAACCCGGCGGTGGTTGCCATCTCGTGACCGAAGTTGCGCGACAGGCCGACGACGCGCACCGTCGGGTCGATCAGCGCTTTGGCGGCAAGCATGGCCCGCGAGTTGTCGGTGCTGCCGTCATCGACGAAAATCATTTCATACGTCAGACCCAGCGCGTCGAGATGTTTTTTCAGTTCTACATAGGTTTTTTCCAGCACTTCCTCCTCGTTCAGCAGCGGAATGACGATGCTGAGGACCGGCCTGGCCTGCTCGTCCGGCGGGGGTTGGGTCATGGGGTACGGTCTCGTCACGTTCTTGCCAGCACGCGCATAATTGGGGATCGGCCTCTTGCAGCAATCCTAGTTCGGGTTGGCACGCGGGTAAACTGGATTCTCGCCCGAATGGCACTTCCTGAAGCCGTAACCCGAAGTTCTGAAACGGCATAGACACGGAGACCTCCTTCGTCTGAGAATACGGGTACTACAGCCTACCCCGGACAAGGAGGTCTCCGCTGCGCCATTCTAACCGCTCGCGCCAGCGCCGCCAGAGCGAAACCTTCCGCGCCCAC
>JBBRLG010000698.1:0-3222 GCA_038231495.1 Gemmatales bacterium
ACACCCCCCCCCCCTCCCGACGGGGGGCCCGGGGGGGGTGGACAGCGCGCCCTACCACGGGGGGGCAGAGGGCGTGGCATGAGCGCCACGCCCGTGTGCAGCATCCCGTCTGAACCCCCCCTGCCCCCCCTTCGTAAGGGGGGAGTGTTTACTCCCTCCGGTCGCTTACGCTCCCGGCTCGCCAAAACGTTTGCAACACTAAACCTCGTTTCCACCAATAAAGGAGTCAAATAGGATGCGAAAGTTATCCACCGCGGGCCTGGCGCTGCTGGGCCTGTTGGCGCTGGCCCCGTTCGCCGCCGCACAAGGCCCCGGGTGCGGCGGTTGTGCGGACGCCTGTGCCGAAAAGGTCTGCCGGCCGACCACCGAGACCAAGACCATCGTCAAGCGCGTCTACGGCGACGTGTGCGAAGACTTCTGCCGGCCGAAGTGCCCGTCGCTGGGCCTGTTCAGCAGCCTGTTCGGCGGCGGCTGTGAGGCCGGCTGCGACGGCGGTTGCCCCGGCGGCACGTGCGGTAGCGTCCACACCAAGAAGTTCCTGGTCGTGAAGCTTCGCAAGCACGACGAGTGCGTCAACAAGTGCGTGGTCGAGCAGGCCGCCCCCTGCGAAGCGCCGTGCGCGACCATCGTGGCCCCGCCGGTCGGCCATGCGGTCCCGCCCCCCGGCACGCCGCTGCCGATGCCGCTGCCCTTGGGTAAGTAACGGTAAACACGGCGTAGTTCTCCGGTCGCAACGGCGGCCCGCGGCACGATCAGGGGATCGCGCCGCGGGCCGTTTTCGTTCTCATTTCTGGCGGAATTGGGAGGAAAGTCGCGCGGCAAAGTAGTACAACGCCGTAAGGGCGCTGTCGCGGCGTCCCGACTGCCAACGCAGAAATCCGCGGCGGACCCGCGTTTCGGGCCCGGCCGTGCCTCACCCCAAGGAGAGAACGCCATGCGACTTTCGTGGAAATCCGGACTGCCGGCCCTGCTGCTGGCCGTCGGCCTCGTGACCCTCGCCGCCGTGCCCGCCCGGACGGCCGACGACAAGAAGCCCGCCGACAAGGCCGAAGCGGACAAGGTCCCCCTCGCCGGCACCTGGAAGGCGACGTTTATTCCCAACCCCACCCTTGAAGTCAGCTGGTTCATCCTCAAGATCACGGACAAGGACGGCAAACCCGAGGCGGAAACCGCCTGGGTCGCCGAGCAACTTAAAGGTGCCAACCTCGCCATCGAAAACGCCAAGGTCGATGCCAAGTCGGTGAAGTTTACCCTGAGCTTCGCCAACAACAAGTGGCTCGTCACCACCGTCGCGCCGAAGGATCCCAACGCCAAGGAGCCGAAATTCCTGTACGGCACCGCCAAGGCCAACAACCAATACTATCCCTTCGTCCTGGAGAAGACCGACTTGACGGAGTTGACGGCCAAGGAAATTCAGAAACTGACTCCCGGCGCGGAGGACCTTCAAAAGGCCAATATGGAAAAGGACGAGAAGGCGAAGGTCGCGGCGTACAAGGAAATCCTCGACAAGTTTGCCGGCAAGCCGATCGCGATGGGAGCCGCCGAGGGGCTGTTCCAGACCACCGCCAAGCACGCCGAGAAGGACGATGAAGTGGCCGCGGCCTTGAAGCAGTACCTCGCGGTCCTGAACCCCTACGGCCCGGAGTTGGAAGAAGTCAACGCCCCGAAGATCGCGCGCACGCTGCTCGCCGGCGACAAGGGCGCGGCGCTGGCCCTGGACTACGCCCGCAAGGTCGAAAAGGCGCTGCCCAAGGACGCGCCGGTCGCCCGGCAGCTGCCCGTCATGAAGCTGGTGGCCAAGGCGCTGCACAAGAACAAGAAGGACGACGAAGCCAAGGCGCTCGATGAAAAGGTCGCCAAGCTCGACAAGGAACTGGACGAGGAGTTCGAGAAGACCTCCATCCCGTTCCAGCCGGAGGCGTTCAAGGGCCGCAAGGCGAGCAGCCACCGCGTCGCCGTGGTCGAGTTGTTCACCGGCGCTCAGTGCCCGCCGTGCGTCTCCGCCGACGTCGCCTTCGACGCCGCCGTGAAAACGTACAAGCCCAAGGACGTGGTGCTGCTCGAGTACCACCTGCACATCCCGGCACCCGACCCACTGACCAACGCCGACTCCGTGGGCCGCCAGAAGTTTTACGGCCCCGAAATCCGCGGCACGCCGACGGCCTTCGTCAACGGCAAGGCGACGGAAGGGCTAGGCGGTCGCAAGGCGGATGGCAAGGACCGCTTCGACACGCTGCGCAAGACGATTGAAGACGCCCTGGAGACCGACGCCGCGGCCGAGATGCAGGTGAGCGCCGACCGCAAGGGCGACCAGGTCACGGTCACGACCAAGGTGGTGGATTTGAAGAAGCCCGACGACAAGTTGAAGCTGCACGTCGTGCTGGTGGAAGACGTGGTGCGCTACCCCGGCACTAACGGCCAGCGGTTGCACCACCACGTCGTGCGCGCCTTCGTCGGCGGCACGGAAGGCGTGGCGCTGAAGGAAGCCACCTCCTCGAACAAGGCCACGGTTGACCTGGCCGAGGTGACGAAGACCTTGGCGTCCTACCTGGAAGAGTCCGACAAGAAGCGGCCGTTCCTCGACGACGAGCGGCCGACGACGCTGAACCATTTGAAGGTGATCGCGTTCGTGCAGGACGACGACACCAAGGAGATCGTCCAGGCCGCGGAAATCGACGTGCCGGCGGCGAAGTGATCGGGCAGAGTTAACCGCGGAAGACACGGAAAACACGGAAGAAAGACTGAAGAAGCGTTAATTGCTTTTCGGTCTTTTTTCCGTGTTTTCCGTGTATTCCGCGGTTAACTCTGTTCGACGGGAGGCGGTCGTTTTTCAATGCCGGTATTTCGCGATGATGGCGTCGCGCCGCGCCTGGTACGCGGCGTGGGCGCGAATGGAAGAAGTCAAATCTCATCCGCATTCTGGCGAATGCGGCTACCGGACTGGCAGCGGACTTGTGAAACAGTCATCTAGGATGGCTTCCAGGGCTCTGTCACTCGTAGCGTGATGGATGAAGTAGGACGGGCTACCTAGCCCGTCCGGGTTCAAAGACGGACTAGGAAGTCCGTCCTACCCATCAGCCAACGGTTGACAAGGCACTAGATGTCCATTTCGTAAGTTCGCTGTCACTGGAGAGGGCGAACTATCGTAGCCGCAAGCGGCTCGCTTGCGGGCGGAACCCGCTGTCGTATCCGCAAGCCGGGGGCGAGGGGGGGGAGGCACCC
>JBBRLG010000699.1:0-3211 GCA_038231495.1 Gemmatales bacterium
GCAGGCCGTATTCAGCCTGCCCAGCGAATCGTAAGAAAAGGCGCGGGAATAAGAAACGCCGGCCAATACGCACGGGAAGAAGCCTCCCTGCTTCACTCCGGCCAGATTCCCCAGTGCGTCATAGGAATAACTGGTAGTGGCGGAGATGCCGTCTTCCGTCACCGAACTGGTGCGGCCAAGTCCGTCGACGATGGTGGTACGGCTGATCCCCGCTTCGTCGATAGTTTGGGTCTGCAGTCCTGTGGTGCAGGAGGCCTGGCGACCGCTGACCCAGGCCGCAGCGATGCCAGTCAGGCATGCCGTGGCCAGAGCAGGCAGGGCAGGCGGAGTGACTCCCGTAGAGTGCAGGACCACGGAATAGCCGTTGGCGACGTCGGTGGCGCTTAGTGTCCAGCCCATCGTCGGCTCTGCTCCTGCTAATGCGGAAGTTGTCGCGTTGTAAGGATTAGAGACAAGCTGGTAGTTCCAGGGGGCGCTGTAGCCATACCGCGTCTGTACTTTAATACCCTGGTTGTCAGTGCCGGTCGCCTGCGTGCATCACCCGGGCTGAAGCCAGCCAGATAAGGAATTCCTCCTGACTTTCAGGATTTGTGTTTGCGGGGGGTACGAGGCGTTCTGCGTCTTGACCGCAGCCCGCTTGCGGTTGCGGTAGGCCCCATCCTGATTGAGGCGTGCCGATGCGTGGATTCAGGGCAACATCAGCGCTGAGGCGTCGCGGGCGTCTGACCCGGCTTGCCTCAGTCCTTGCACTTCCGGCCACAATCCAGAACTCGTATGCTACACTTCCGGTCGGTCGACCCGTTCGTCCCATGTTCGCTCAGATTCACCCCAATTCCCCGGCGATCGCCCAAAAAAATAAAAAATAGCAAAACGAACCCGAGAAGTTATTGAAAATAAACACTTCTCCCTCTCGGGTTCCCCTCTTTCTCGGGTTTCCTCGGGTTTCCTCGGGTTTCCTCGGGTTCCGCTCGGGTTATTCTCGGGTTTCCTCGGGTTATTCTCGGGTTTTTCTCGGGTTCCCCAACTGACAAACCCTTGCACACATCTCCACATCCCTGACATAAACTATTAACGTCATCCATGCACAAAATCAACACCGCGACCGCTCTGGTCCTGCTTGCCGCTATCCCAATCCTTGCCCAGCCGCCCGCCGCAGGCGGCAGAGGACCTGCCGCCGCGCCGCCGGCCTTCGTCCGCCCGCCTGCCTACCCGGAACGCCCATCCGCCGATCCTGCCGTCCTCGAACGCGGTAAAGCCATCTACGGCGTCCAATGCAACTTCTGCCACGGCTCAGACGCCCGAGGCGGCGAAGGCGGCCCCAACCTGCTCCGCTCCGAACTCGTCCTCAACGATCAGAAAGGCGAACTCATCGCCCCCGTCATCCAAAACGGTCGCGGCGAAATGCCCCGCATCGGCATCACCATGCCGCAAATCGCCGACGTCGCCACTTACATCCATAGCTTCAAGGTCGGCGGCTATGACATCTCCCGTATGGTGCCCCCCAGCATCCTGGTCGGCGACGCCAAGGTCGGCGAGCAGACCTTTAAAACGATGTGCGGAACCTGCCACTCCGTCACCGGCGACCTGAAAGGCATCGCCTCTAAAGTCACCGACCCCAAAGCTCTGCAAAACGGCTGGCTAATGCCCGGCGGTGGCGGTGGACGCGGTGGCCCCGGTCGAGGTACCTCACCCTTCAACGTCTCCCCCACAACCGTCACCGTCTCCCTTCCCGCCAACAAGAAAGCCGAAGGCCGTCTGGTCCGCATCGACGACTTCATCGTTATCTTCACCGATAAAGACGGCATGCAGCGCAGCTTCCGCCGTGACGGCGAAACTCCGAAGGTCGAAATTCACGATCCCCTGCGGCCCCACAAGGACCTGCTGCCGAAGTACTCCGACAAAGACATCCACAACATCACTTCTTACCTGGTGACGATCAAATGACCAAACTATTCCTCGCCGCCCTGTTCGCGCTCCCGGCCTTCGCCCAGCTCGATTCCGCCACGCTCCTGAAGCCCCTCGGCGCAACTGACGCCTGGCCCACTTACTCCGGTGACTACTCCGGCAAGCGTTACAGCTCTCTCAAACAGATCAACCAGACCAACGTCAAAAACCTGACCCTCGCCTGGACCTCCCGCGTCGCCCCTGGTGCAGGCGGTCGCGGTGGTCCCCCTGTCATCATCGGCGGCGAGGGCAGTGCCGATGCAGCAGCAGGCGGCGGCTTCGGCGGAGCAGGCAGCATCCGCGCCGCAATCCTCCAGGTTGGCGGCGTCCTCTACCTCTCCATGCCCGATAACGCCTGGGCCGTGGACGCCCGCGACGGCCATGAAATCTGGCACTACTTCTGGAAGACCAAAGGCGGCACCCACATCGGCAATCGCGGCCTTGGCATGTACGGCAACTGGCTCTACATGGAAACTCCGGACGATTACCTGGTCTGCCTGGACGCCGCCACCGGCAAAGAACGCTGGCACAAAGAAATCGCAAATTTCAACCAGCAGTACTTCTCCACCATGTCGCCCATCGTCATTGGCAACCACATCCTGACCGGCACCGGCAACGATCTTGACGAGCCCGGCTACATTCGTTCCCTCGACCCCGAAACCGGCGACACCCAGTGGACCGTCTACACCGTCCCCATGAAGAAGGGCGACCCCGGCCTTGAAACCTGGGGTAGCCTTGATGGCGCGAAGCACGGTGCGGCCAACGTCTGGATCCCCGGCTCTTACGATCCCGAAACCCATCTCTACATCGTCGGCACCGGCAACCCCTCGCCGGCTTATACGAATCCCCAGAGCCGCGACGGCGATAACCTCTACACGTGCTCCATCATTGCGGTGAATGTCGATACCGGCAAAATGGCCTGGTACTACCAGCTCAACCCGCACGACACGCACGACTGGGATTCCACCGAAACACCAATCCTCGCTGACGGCATATTCAACGGCAGGATGCGGAAAATGGTCATGCATGCGGACCGCAACGGTTACTTCTACGTCCTCGACCGCCTGACCGGCGAACACCTGCTCACCAGCAAATTCTCTGAGGCGGCCAATTGGGCGAAAGAAGTGAACGCCAAAGGCCAGACAATTCGCGACGTCTCGAAGGATTCCACCGTCCCTGGCTCCCTCGTTTCCCCCAATAATGGCGGAGCGACCAACTGGCCCCCTCCGTCCTTCTCCCCCGATACCGGTCTGTTCTACGTGCCGCA
>JBBRLG010000700.1:0-3204 GCA_038231495.1 Gemmatales bacterium
GTGGGCCCCTCTCCCCAACCCCCCGCCCCCCCCCGCGCCTCCGTTGCGCCGTCCCCCCCCGGCCCCCCCCCCCCCCCCCGCCGCTTGCGGCTACGGCCCGCTTGTGGGTACACGTCTTCCACAAGCGGGCCGCTTGTGGCTACGGGCGTTGGTGCCGCATCGAGCCGCGGGCAGTATATAATGGGGGAATGGCCTTGTGACGAAGCTGCCCCGGAGTGCCTCTCATGGTGTCCCGCTCGTTAAGCGCCGTGCAGGCCGTTGTGCTCGGTTCGGCGGTCGTGTGCGGTCTGGGTTTGACGGCAGTCGGCCTGGCCGCGATCGCCAGCCGCGGCTGGTTCGGCGGCGACGCCTTTACCGTGCGGGCCGGCTTCCCCACCGTCCGCGGCGTCGAGGTCGGCACGCCGGTCCGCATCCAGGGAATCGTCGCCGGCGAGGTCGTCGGCGTCGATTTGCCCGAAAACCCCGGTGCGCCGGTCATGGTCCGCATGCGCTTGCATGGCGAATACCGTCGGCTGGTGCGCGACGACGCGCGTGTACAGATCATCAGCGAAGGCATGCTCGGTAACAAGGTTGTCGAAATAAAGCCCGGCAAGGCGAACGCCAACCTGGTCGCCAACGACGCGGTGCTCGCCAGCCTGCCCAGCACGGAAATCGGCGACGCGCTGGACGAGATGAAGAACACGATGCAAGGATTGAGCAAGGGCGAAGGACCGCTGGGGACCGAGGTACTCGACGCCGTGAAGGAGACCAAAAAAGCGGCGGCGTCGTTCCAGCAGACGATGTCGTCGGCCCAAAAGGTCACGGACGCCGCCCAGACGCTGCCCTGGTTTCGCAGCTACGTCAAGGACCAGCAGGCGCTCCTTATACGCTCGAATCAAGAGTGCAATTACCGCATTTTCCCGGAGGCCGAGTTGTTCGCGGAGGCCGGCACCACGCTGACGGCGGCGGGCGAGGAGCGCCTGGCGCAGGCGGCGCCGTGGCTGTCCGGCCTGCTCGCGCACAAGGGGGCGGAGTTGGTCGTCGTTGCCTACCAGGACCCGAAGTCCCGGCAAGCGCCGCTGGCCCAGGTCGTCACCAACCGCCAGAGCGACACGGTGTGTGCCTACCTGCGCGACCAGAAGGGCGTCAACAAGGTCGGCTGGCTTTCCTCGCGCGAGGTAAAGTCACTCGGCCTCGGCACCGAGCGGCCCGTCGCGCAAATCCGCGACCCCCTGCCGCTGGCGGGGATCGTGCTGTTTGTTTTTGTGCCGCAGAAGTAACGGGAAGAAAATCCGAAAAATGCAAATCCGAAATCCGAAAAATGCAAATCCGAAACAGGAAGGGAATGGCTTTAAGGAGAAGGTTTTCGTTTTGAATTTGAGATTTCGGATTTCGGATTTCGGATCTCGGATTTGCGTTTTTTCGGATTTCGGATTTTGAAGAGGCCCGTATGCCGCCGTCCTTTCACCTCGCGCTGCTGTACCATTTTTGCCGGATGCGGCTGGCGTCGGTGGCGTTGGCCGCGGCCGCGTTCGAGGGCCATTTGCGGCGCGCGTACCATCTCTATCAGGCCAAGCGCGCCAAGGCCGGCCTGGCGGTCAGTTGGGAGGCGTTTCTCGAAAATCTTTACGCCCTGGACTGGTTCCTCGTCTCCGCGTGTTTGGAGGGCCAGACACCGGCGTGGGAGGCGCTGTTCGCGGCACGGGCTAACCGCACCGACTGCTTGTTGATTGACGCCCTGCGCATGCGCGCGGTCCGCCTCTTCCCGCGCGACGAGGAAAAACAAGACAACGCCGTGGCCGAATTTTGGGGCTACCTCCTGGCCGGCGAACGCGACGGCTCGGTGCCGATTCTCGCCCGCTACGACGGCCAACGACCCCTGGTGCCGTGGCTGATCCGCGTCTTCCAGAACAAACAACTGTCCGACCTGCGGCACGGTCGCGGCGTCTCGATCCTGCCCGACGAGGACCTCGACGAGCGCGACTTGCCATTCGCCAACGGCGGCGACGAACGCTGGCACGAAGAGTTTCGGTTGGCCGCCCACGACTGGCTTACGGACCTCGCCGACGAGGAGGTTTTGATCCTCGGCCTACGGTTGCGCTACCGCCTCAGTCAGCGCGAGGTCGCATCGCAGCTGGGCATTCACGAGGGCAACGTCTCGAAAAAAACGTCGCGCCTGCGCGACCACTGCCTTGAGGTGATCGGCGAGCGGCTGCACCAGCTGGGTTGGATCGGCGACGACCTGGGTTCGTTTGTGCTCAAGGAAATGGACAGTCTGCTGTTGGACGAGCCGCGCCTCGCCGCCGACCGGTTGGCCACGCTCCTGGCGGCGCGCGGCAAGAAGGCGGCGGGCAGAAAGGATGAAGGATGAAGGCTGAAGGATGAATCAAAGACGGAAAAACCTCCGCGACCGGTGGGAAAGGTGCCATTCAACGCTCGCCTTTGATTCACCCTTCATCCATTATCCTTTCCGTTCTCGTTCCTATCATGAGGGGGAGAAACCCGCGAGGTAGTGTCAGGAATGAAGCCGATTGCCAAGCCAACGCCGGAAGACCCGGACGCGCCGCTGGCCGACATTGTCGGCCAGTCCGAGGCCATGCGCAAGGTCTACCGCCTGACGCGCCTGGTCGCGCCGACGCGGGCCAGCGTCCTGATCGTCGGCGAGACCGGCACCGGCAAGGAACTGATCGCGCGGGCCATCCACCGCCTCAGCCCGCGCGCTGACGGACCCTACGTCCGCGTCAACTGCGGCGCGCTGACCGAAAGCCTGCTCGAAAGCGAATTGTTCGGCCACATCAAGGGGGCGTTCACCGGCGCGATCGACAACAAGACCGGCCGCTTCGAGGCGGCCCACGGCGGCACCATCTTCCTGGACGAAATTTCCAGCATGAGCGCGAAGCTGCAAGTCAAGCTGCTGCGTGTGCTTCAGGAAAACGAGTTCGAGCGCGTCGGCGAAAGTCGCACGATCCGCGTCGATACGCGCGTCGTCGCCGCGACCAACCAGTTCCTCGAAGACGAGATCGAGGCGGGCCGGTTCCGCGACGACCTGTACTACCGCCTCAACGTCGTGCCGGTCTACTTGCCGCCGCTCCGCCAGAGGCGCGAGGACATTCCGCCGTTGGCCCGGTTCTTCCTCGAACGCCAGAGCGAGGAGAACCGCCGCGACCCGCCCGAGTTGACCGCCGACTTTCTGAAACTTCTGCACGACCACGACTGGCCGGGCAA
>JBBRLG010000701.1:0-3202 GCA_038231495.1 Gemmatales bacterium
AGGGAGGCCGGGGACCGAAAACTGACAGCCGGACGATCTGCTGCCTGCCGAAAAGGCATCGATTCGGCCCCGAGGGCTTGAGAGCGCACGGAAAAACACGGGTTTCCGTCACTAGCAAAAATCGAGCCGAACACTATTGGACGGGCACTTTTATTTTGGTAGTTTCTTCAAAAGAAAACGTGCCCGTCCCCTTTGATCCGTCCCCGACCTGCCGGTCGCTGCGGATACCGGCGTGATTGGCGATTGGCGGACCAGGACAGGAGGAGTTATGGGTCCTGTCCTTCTTCTCGGCGATTCGATCTTCGACAATGCGCGGTACGTTCCCGATCGCCCTCCGGTTATTGAGCAGGTTCGGGCCAGCCTGCCACCGGGTTGGCGGGCGTCGCTTCCCGCCATTGACGGGCACATGGTAGACGAATTGGCGGCCCAACTCTCCCGGTTGCCAACCGACGCCACGCACCTTTTCGTTAGCGTCGGCGGCAACGACGCCCTCAGCGTGAGCGGATTCCTGCGCGCGGCGGCCGACTCAGTTGCCGACGTATTTGACCGCTTCCACGAAATCCAGGCCGGGTTCCGCAATGACTACCGGCGGATGTTGCGGGCCGTCCTGGTGGCCGGTAAGCCGACCACGGTTTGCACCATTTACGATGCAGTGCCGGGATTGAGTCCGGCAGAGGTGACGGCACTAGCCGCGTTTAACGACGTGATCCTTCGCGAAGCGTTCCAGGCCGGCCTTCCCGCAATCGACTTGCGGTTGGTTTGCAACCGAGCCGGGGATTACTCGCACGTCTCGCCTATCGAGCCATCTGCGGTCGGAGGCGCGAAGATCGCGGGCGTCCTTGCCACGGTAGAGCACGACTTCGACGCAGGGAAGAGTGTCGTTTACAGCACCTAACATAGGGGCGAGAGTAACACGTTTGCGAATCCGCACCGGAGGTCGCCTACGGAATATACCCCCACTCGTCAAAACAACGTCTCCACTCGCGGGCAATACGCTTCCGCAAATCCGCCGGCATTTCCGTAAACGTGTTCTTCTTGTAACCCGACAGCGTGCCCAGATACTTCTGTAGAGCCGTCTCCACGTCGCTGAAATCGGGCAAGCGTAGCGCCTCGTAGAGCCTCCGCATCTGGCCAATCGGGTCTGCCTCCAAGTCCTCGTAGCCGATCTCATGAAAACGGCCCGGCGGGATCAGGCCGCGTTCCTCGAAGAAAAGGTCGTAGACCTGTCTGTACCGGCGAATCGTGCGGTCGTCCAGGCCGTCGAACTGCGGTCGTTGCAGGGCGAGCCACGGCGCGATTTTTTGAAGCGTGTGTTGCGTGGACACGAAAACGTCGTACGGGTTACGGTGGATGTGGACGAACCAGGCGTCGGGGAATAGCTCCAGGAGCAACTTGATGCGGCAAGTGTGGCCCGGCGATTTCAGGACGATTGGCTTCCCATATTTGAACGACAGCTTCCGAACAAAGCCGAGCAGAGCGGACTTCCATTCGACGATTTCCGCCGCGGACGTCTCGCGGAACGTAAGGTAGCGGTCGTAGTGCTCCTCTCGCCTGGGAAAGCTCCAGCCCATGGGCTGCGCGTGGCCGGTGAGCGACGCCAACGCGAACTCATCCTCCTGGGGCTCGCGGACACCCATCGCCATGTTGTCCTGCGGCCGCGTCTTGGGGAAAAAGGCGCCCACGAGCGGAGCGTTCATCACTTCGGTAGTCAGGAAGGTGTGCGGGTAGCAGACCTGGAAGTTGTTGGGGTACGCGAATCGTCCGTCCCGCGCCAGCAAGTTGTGTAGATGGGTCGTGCCGCTGCGCCAGATGCCGAGGACAAACAACGGTGGCTCGACCTTGGCGTTGCGCACCCGTTCGCCGTAAAGCCGGTTCTCCCACCAGGCGTTCAAAGTGTTTGGGATGCTGTTCAACGTGATCGCCGCCGCGCGGCCCCAGTAGGGGAAATCGACGGAAAAGCGGTTCTCACGAAGCACGCGCAGCCAACGGCCCAGCGTAATGCCGCTGAGGGTGCCGGGGCCGAAACGGGTCAAAAGCGCTTCATGCCAGGCCATGCGGGAACTACCTCGAACCTTCAATGCGGCCACACGCGAACGTGTGGAGAGGACGGTCCGAAACTCGTTTGGCTAGTTTAACCTTTGGAAAAGAAAAGTCGATCCCCTGGGGGATCGTCACCGCGCGGCCCCAGGAGGGGAAATCGACGGAAAAGCGGTTCTCACGAAGCACGCGCAGCCAACGGCCCAGCGTAATGCCGCTGAGGGTGCCGGGAAAACCACCACTGGATTTGGCCGTTCCGTAGGGCGCGGGTTAGTCTCCGGAACGGGAACTGCAGTATGGGTGAAAGCGCGTCGAGCCAATCGTTCCCTCGCAACGGACTGCCGTTGCCGACCCCACCCGCCGGGTCGGCAAAGAGGGCCCAAAAACAGGACAAAACGTCCCATTTCCTGCCAATTCACGCGCGTGGCCGGCCTGCAAGGTAAGTTCCAGCAGGGAGTTGCGGTTTGAATCCGCCGGGGAACTCCGTGGCAGGGGGTGTGGCAACTGTTTCGGGTGAGGACTTCACCAACCCCGGAAGCTTTTTCTGGTGCGGAAGGTCCGCCCGGTCACGCGGGACACGACAACCGCTTTTCCTTTGGCAAGGGTGGCCTTTTTCGTGGCAAGGGTCGAGATTGGCGAGGGTCGATCAGGCGACGTTGGTGATGCGTAAGCACCGACCGGCAAATGACTTGCGTCAGACAGTCGGAAGCGGCTTGCGCAACGGTGGCGGGCTCCTTGCCACAGGCGCAGACGTTGGCAAGGGTGGGTCGGACCAGCCGAGGCGTCTACGCCCCGTAGCCGCAAGCGGCCCGCTTGCTGGCTCCGCTCGGGCATTGTCCGTTGTCCGTTGTCCGTGGTCCGTTGCAAATTCAATCGGACTGCAACGGACCACGGACCACGGACCCCTACGGCGTTTTCGCATTGCCCCCACCTTGCCGGCACGTCCCATCCTCGCGGCCAGCATCACCGATACCGGGTCGAAAAAAAAAAAAAAAAAAGGTGCGGGCTTTTGCTACCAACCTGGCACGTCAGCTGTTACCATTACGGCAGGCGTCGTGCTGCGCGGCCGGTCGCCTACTCCACCTTGTCAACCAGGTACTCGTTCACGGCCCGAAGTCGGACGGCTCTTCCGTGGGTAAGTGGGCCTAGATTTTTTCAGGATTAA
>JBBRLG010000702.1:0-3177 GCA_038231495.1 Gemmatales bacterium
GAGGGAAGCGTCGCCGCCGCCGAGACCGTCAACGGGAACGCCGCCATCGACAGGGCGGTTCAGGTGCCTACAGCTGCAAGCCGGTGCGAAGACGCAAATCGCCCAGTTATGGCTACGCACATGACAAGTGACCCACTAGTACAGGATCAAGGGACCAGTTTTCGTAGCCTTGGGAGTGCCGGCCGCACTCCCAAGCGAAAAACAGCTCCCGTGCGGACTTACCGTTGCGGCTCTGCCACGCGGGCCTTCCCCTCTCCCGCCGACAACCCCTGGTTCACCGCGTACCACAGCTCATTCATGCGGAACGGATTGCGTAAAAGTCCGACGGCCCCGTTGCGCAACAGCTCCGGCGCGGGGTCGGCCTGCGGCAGTCCCGTGCAGAGCAAGACCGGCACGCCGGGCCGCTTTCGTCCCAGGGCGTGGAAGTTCGACAGCGCGTCCTCGCGCGGCATCATCAGGTCGAGGATGACCAGGTCCACGGCGTTCGCCTCCGCGAGCTGGTCCAGGGCGGCGTGGACGCTGGTGGCGCAGGTGACGCGGTGGCCGGCGATTTCCAGGAAACGCCGGACCACGTCCAGCACCGCCTCCTCGTCGTCGATCACCAGGATCGACCGGCCCGGCGTACTCTCCGGCTCCAGCACTTCCACGTCGTACGCCATTCGGCCTGGCTTGGGACCGCCGACCGTTTCCATCACCCGCGGCAGGTACACGGACACGCGCGTGCCGTGCCCCGCCGCACTGTCGATCGTCAGGTAGCCGTGGTGGCCCTGCACGATGCCGAACACCATCGGCAGACCCAGGCCCGTGCCCTGGCCCACGTCCTTCGTCGTGAAGAACGGGTCCAGCGCCTGGTTCAGCACCGAGGGCGGCATCCCGCAGCCATGGTCCTCGACTTCCAACAAGACGTAGTCCCCCGCCGGGATGTGCTGCGGAAACGCCACCTTTTCAGCGGTCAATACCGCCTGGTGCAGGCGCACCGCGATCGGCGCCCGGTCCGCGACCGGGACCGACGGCAGCGGGCCGCTGACCGCGGCCTGGCCCTCGGCGTGCAGCGCCGCCGTGCGTTCGTTGACCGCGTCGCGGGCGTTGAGCACCAGGTTGACGATCGCCTGCTGCAACTGGTTGGGGTCGGCCTCGACCAGGAGCGGCCCGCCGTCCGCCGCCCGCACCGCCACCTCCACCGTCAGGTCCTTGTGGACCGTCTTCGTAATGAGGTCGGCGGTGCCGTGCATCAGGTCCGCGACCGCCAGCCGCCGCCGGCTCAGCGCGGGCTTGCGCGCGAACGCCAGCAGCTGGCGCGTCAACGTCGCCGCCCGCTCCGACAAGTCCACGATGTATTGCAGGAACTCGCGCTGCGTCTCGGTCACGTCCGGCTCGCGCAGTCCCAGGTAGGCGTAGCCGTTGATGCCCGCGAGCAGGTTGTTGAATTCGTGCGCCACGCCGCCGGCCAGCGTGCCGATGCTCTGCAGCTTCTGCGCTTGCAGCAGTTGCCGTTCGAGCGCCTTGTGCTCGCTCACGTCGCGCTCGATGGCGACGAAGTGCGTCAGCCGGCCCTGGCGATCGACGATCGGCGAGATCGTCACGGAGGTCTGGTACGGCGTGCCGTCCTTGCGCTGGTTGGTCAACTCGCCCTGCCAGCTGTTGCGCGCCAGGATGGTCCGCCACAGCGGGTCGGTGCCGTCCGCCGGCCCGGCGTTCTTGAACACGTCGGGAGTCGTGCCGACCAACTCCTGCCGGCTAAAGCCCGTCATCTTTTCGTGGGCCTGGTTGACCTTCAGGATCGTGCCCTGCAAGTCGGTGATCGCGATGCCGTCGCGGGCCGACTCCAGCGACTGCACCAGGAGCTGGTTCATTTGCTCCAGGCGGTGCCGGCTGACCGACTCGGCGACGCATTTGGGCAGCTCGTCGAGGAAGCGCAGGCCGGAATCCTTGACGACGTAGTCCAGGGCGCCCGCCTGCAAGACCTTCGTCACCAGGTGTTCGTCGCCGTGCGCGGTGACCATCAGGACGGGCACGCTGACGCCCTCGCGCGTCAGCTTGTTGAGCAGCTCCAGCCCCTTCATGTCCGGCAGCACCTGGTCGAGCAGCACGAGATCGAAGTGGCCCTGGCCCTGGCCGAGGATGATGGTAAGGGCGTCCGCCCCGGTGCGGCAGTGCGTGACGTGGTGGCCGGCGTCTTCGAGCCGCTTGCGGATCAAGAGGGCGACGGCATCTTCGTCCTCGACCACGAACAATTTTAGAACACTTTCCATCACCCGGTTCCTCCCGAATGCGGTGTGGCGGTTAGCGGAAAACGGACCGTGAAGGTGGCGCCCTTTCCCGGCTCCGAGTCGGCGCGGACGGCGCCGTCCCAGCCGGCGACGACCTGGCGCACGAGGAACAGGCCCAACCCGTCCCGCCCCGCGGCCGCGTCCCCCTGGAACGGCTCGAAGAGGTGGAGTTGCTGCACGGCGGTGAGGCCGCAGCCGTTGTCCGCGATCCAGAATTCGAGACCCCCCGGTGTCATCCGCGTCCCCGCTTCGATGCGAGCCGCGGGGTTGGACTGGACGGCGCGGGCGGCGTTCCGCAACAGGTGTTGGAGGACCGCATACAGGCCGCGTCGAGCGACGACCACCGTGGGCAGGGAATGGGGAATAGTGTACTCAATCGGGTGGCTGTTGAACAGGACCATCTCTTCCGCGACCACCTCGGCCACGGCTTCGGTCAGCGACACCGCTTCGGGTGGGTCTGACGCCCGGTCGAGCTGCCCGACCAGGGCGAGCGCCCGCACCATGCGGTCGGTGCGCTGGACCAGGTCGGCGAGGCGTTCGAGCAGCGCGCGACCGCCGGGGTCCAGCCGTGCGCCCTGGTCGGCCAGCACGAGCCGGGCCAGCCCCTGGATGGCGACGAAGCGGCCGGGCAACTCGTGGTTTAGTGCCTGCTGGTAGCCGGCGAGCAGCCGTTCCAGGCGTTGCAGGCTGCGGGTCGCGTCGTCGAGCTTGTCCGGTAGTTCTTCATTGCGTGTCGCTGGCATCGCGTGGTATCCAAGCCTTGCGTGAACGGGGTTATACTCAACGCGGTCCCATGTGACGCAAACGCCCGTAGCCACAAGCGGCCCGCTTGTGGGTGACCGTCTCCCACAAACGCCCGTAGCCACAAGCGGCCCGCTTGTAGGCTATCCCGTAGCCACAAGCGGCC
>JBBRLG010000703.1:0-3174 GCA_038231495.1 Gemmatales bacterium
CGATTTTGCATGAAAACCGGCTGCCTAGATTGCCCAAGCCTTCCATATTCCGCCAGGAAGCTCGATGGAGTCACCACCCAGCATTCGTCGCCTGCGTTCCGGGTGTAGCCAAGTTCTCTGGTGGTGATCGCGGGAATTGGGTAAAGGAGGGAAGGTGGATTCTTTACTCCCGAACAAGGATGTTTTATGAGCGCCAAGGTAACGATCGAATGTGACGCGCAGCACGAGGCGATCCTGCGGCGGACTTTGGCGCTGGTGGAGGAGATGGAGCAGCTGGCGCTGACCACGCCCGACGGGGCGGTCTTCGATGCCTGCGAAGGGGCGGTCGTCCAGCAGGGACGGACGTGGCAAGCCCAAGTCCTGGGCGCGGCGGTGGCTCGATGCATCGAGGCCGCCGAAAAAAAGGGGCGCCGATCCGCGCCTGCGCCTGCGGACGCCGGAAGGAAAACCGCGGGCCGAAAGAACGCCGACTGATGAGCGCGGTCGGCGCGGTGGCCTTCACGCGTCGTTATTGGCAATGCACCGGTGGCAGCGACGGCTCGTATGCGGCCGACGCGGTGTTGGGCGTCGAGGGGAAGCGTTACACCAAGACGGTGCAGAAGCACTGTTGTCGGTTGGCGGCGGAGGTGTCGTTCGCGTCCACCGGCGAACACCTGCACGCGTTGTTGGGGGTGGACCTCTGCGCCGAGACGGTGCGAACCCTGGTCGAGGGGCACGGCCAAGCCATGGCCCGGTTTCAAACGGAGGATTCGGTCGGCGACCAGGCGTTCCGCGACGCGGCGGGCGCGGTCGAGTTCACGACCGACGCGGGCAAGGTGAATACGCGCGAAGAGGGCTGGAAAGACTTGAAAATCGCGGTAATTTCCAAACGCCAAGCGGGTACGCCGACGACGCCGGACCCGTGGCAGTCGCAGCGCTTGCCGGCGGCGACGGTCGTGCTGGCGTTTGCGATGATTGCCACGGCGAAGACGTTTCGCAAGAGTTGGCGTCCGCGGTTGCGTCGGCTGGGAGTAACGTGTCTGGCGAACGTGCAGGCCTTGGCCGACGGCGCCAGTTGGATTTGGAAGGCGGTGCAGCGGTCGCTCACCGGCTGCGTGCAAACGCTCGACTTCTTTCATGCCTGTCAGCACCTGAGCGCGTGCGCCGGACGCATCTTCGGCGACGGGACGCGCGAAGCCCGCAGCGCGTACGAACACGGCCGCGGCCTGTTGGCTCGCCGGGGGTGGACCGGCGTCTGCCACTGGGCGAGTGAATTGCTCGGCGTTGGCGACGAAGCGGAGCGGGAACGCCGTCGCCCGGCGACCGACCGTTTGCTCGGCTACTTCGCGAAACACACGGCGCGTCTGAACGACGCCGAGCGCTTGCAAGCGGGCCGTGCCATCGGCAGCGGACAAGTCGAAGGGGAGGCGAAGACCTTGGGCTTGCGGCTGAAGCGCCGCGGTGCGCGCTGGAACTTACGGCACGTGCAGCCGATGGCCAGCTTGGTCTGCGTCCGCCATACGTGCCAGTGGGAAACCTACTGGACCCTAGTCCTTAAACAAGCGAAGGCTTCGACCAGTTCGGCAGGCGGTTGACGACTTTTCGGAGGCGAGTCATTCCCGCCGGCTCCCAGGGGAGTCGTTGGCGCGTGTCGGTCGCGGTTGTCACATGGTCACCTCCTGTTGCCTTCTCTGTTCGCGTGGCCGTGGCGGATCGGAGCATCCGGACTCCGACTTCAATTGGGTGTGCCTCAGCAGCGCAAGACATCGAGCAGCCGAAAGAACACGTGCTGCCACGGATTCCACGACAGCAGCCGCTAAACAATCTTGCGGCCGGTTTGGATGATCTGGCACGGCAGCAGCATGAAGGCGTTCACGAACGTCTTGAACTCCATCGTCAGGATCGAGTGCTTTTCGGAGCGGTGCCGCTCGGCCCAGCGTCCGGGCGTCTCGGGCAGCTGCAGGGCCAGCCAAGCCTTCAGGTTCCAGGCCAAGGCCGTCATCACCAGGTAAGCCCAGTTGCTCACCCGCGTGTCCGTCGGTGCCTGCAGGGCCCAGACGCCATGCTTCAACTGAGCGTGCAGGTTCTCCTGGTTGCAGCGGTCGTTGGCCTGGAAGACGACCTCGGCCGCCGGGGTCGTGCGGTCGTTCGTCAGGTAAAAGAAGTAGCGGTAGTCGGGGAACAGAACGGACGCGCCTTTTTCCACGGACAGGTTCTTGCGAACCACGACCAAGCGATAGCTCTTGCGGCAGACCGCGGGGCGGTAGTCGAGCTCCGCCACCTCCTCCGCGACGAGACGAATGTTCTTGAACGCACGCTCGACCACGATCCGTTCCTTGACGTTCTCCGGTCGCTGCCGAAGCGCGGTCTTCACTTCGTAGCGCGGCGGACGTACCAGCGTCTGCCAGGCGTCGGCCGGCAAATCATCGGCCAAAAGGTGCAAGTTGCCCGTCACGTTGTTCCCGAAGATGAACTGCACGCGTGGGTCGTCATCCCAGCGATCGAGGTGCTTGGTCTGCGTGAAGTCGGTGTCGCCGCGCAAGCACACGCTCCGAAAACCGCCTGCAAAACAAACGTCCAGGGCCCGGTCCACTTCCGCCGCGGCGCCTTCGTGCGACGGCCGATTGCCGGAGCGATTGATCGGGCTCACGACTTCGCCGGTGTTGGCCAGCGATACCACCAGGGGGTGGTAGCCCCAGGTGCCGTCGTAAGCGATGCCGATCCCCTGCTTGCACTCACCGCGCGTGTCTACCAGGGTTCCGTCCCTGTCGATACGAGCCTGGGCGAAGAACGCGTGCGGCTGCCCGGCCCAGGCTTTGATGCGGACCTCGTTGAAGATGTCCAGGAGCGTGTGCACGTGGTCGGCCCTGAAGCGGCGGCAGAAATCCCCGGCGGTGGTCGGATCGGGAATGCGTTGGGCGCCCAGGGCGTCGAGGAAGACCTCGTCGTTGCGGCGCAGCTCGATGTCCTGCAAGCAGGTGCCGTCGCAGCGGGCGTTGTAGGCGATGTTAAAAACGTGATCGGACTCATGGTAGGGCAAATGGATCTTGAGCACGCGGCCGCGGCATCGGCTACGGCGGCATCGGCGCCATGCACCTCCTGGTGCGCAGGCTTGGCCTTGCCGAGGCCATCGACCGCCGGCTGCATCTGCTTCAGATCCACCGGCCTTACCACGAGTCGGATCATGTCCTCAAC
>JBBRLG010000704.1:0-3166 GCA_038231495.1 Gemmatales bacterium
AGTGCGGGTGGTCGGGCAACCGGCGTCGTAGTTTATACTCAACGCGGCCTGGTTTGGGCATGGTTCAAAAGCCGCAAGCACGAGGCACCAAGTGGAATTCGTTTCATTCACCACCCCCATACACCCCCCGGAACGAATTTCCCAAGGTGGAACTTCTGTCCGGGCAAAGACTTGAAGCATTCGTTCCCGGTGGCGCCCCAGCGACACGTCCTTGAACAAAGGTTGCTTCCTTTGCCACCCGAGTTTGAACCCTGCCCTGGTTTGACACAAGCCTGAAGCGCAAGCGAAGGACTATCCTTCGCTTGCGCTTCAGGCTTGTGTCAGAGTCCTCCGCGGTGAGTATAATCGCGGCGCGCAGCCCATCAATCCCGTCGTGCCCTACCCGCCGGCAGAGAGGAGTCGCTGAAACGGCTCGCCCAGTGCCGACTCGACGTAAGGCACGACTCCCCAGAAGCGGCGCAACTCCAGGTATTCGCTCACAAACGCCGCGTCGCCGACCGGCGCGCCGCGGACGGCGCGGATCATCAGGGTGCGGGCCGTATGTTCCGCGCTGATGAACTCGATCGCGTCGGTCCGATAACCCATAATGCGCAGGGCCAACGCGCGAAAGGCGTCGGTGACCAAATCCGCCGTACGCTGCCGCAGGATGCCGTGGCGCAATAGCGGGCGGAGGACCGCGGCCGGCCCGTCGGCACGAAGCTGGTCGTTAAGGTGATGGTGGCAACAGGGGACGCTCAGAAGGACACGAGCCTCCGCCGCGACGGCCAGCGCCAGCGCGTCGTCGGTGGCGGTGTCGCAAGCGTGTAGGGCCAGAACCACGTCGGGTTGCGCGTCCACCGCGGCAATGCGGCTCCGCGCGAACGCCACGCCCTCCGCACCGACGCACTCGGACCGTTCGACGCTCTTGCGGATCACTTCCTCGTTTACGTCCACGCCGAGCACCCGCGCCGGGATGCCAAGGACTGCCGTAAGGTAGTGGTGAACGGCGAGCGTGAGGTAGCTCGACCCGCAGCCGCAGTCCAGGATTTGCACGTCGCGGCCCAGGGTACGCAGGCCCGCCTCCTCTAACACATGTGCGAGTAGCTTGAGGAACTCGTTGATTTGCGTGTATTTCGCGCGCATCGTCGGGCGCACGCGACCGTCGCGCGTCAAGATGCCTAGGACTTCGAGCAGGCGGTCCGACTGTCCTTCCGGGAGCGCCACGTTCTTGACCCGGTTGTGGGACGGCGCCTCCGGTGGACGCGGTTCCGCTTGCCGCCGACCGACGAGGACCTTGCCCTTCCGGGTCGTGCGGATGTCTACTTCGTGGGCGGCCGTTGACAGGTGGATGCCGGCAAACCCGGCGTCGAGGAGTTCGTCGAGTCGCCGTTGGATTTCTGGGCCGCGGTAGTTCTTCGTGAAGTTCTTGCGTTGATCGAAGTAGGAGAATTGCAAGTGCCGGCCGTCGCGGAATTCGACGGGACGGACAACCACGCGGACCCACGGCGATCCCCCCGTCCGACGCACGGCACCGCCAAACGTGGCCCGGCGGAAATCGGGCCCCAGGACGGAGTCGGTCACCAGTCGCCGAGCCTGGTCGGTATCGAGTTCGGAGTTGCTCATCCTGCTATATTACCGCAGGCGGACCGCTCACGTCAGCCGCCCTTTTTGCAGTGCCAGGACGCGCGTTGCCAGGACCGTCACTTGCGGGTCGTGGGAAGTGAGGATTGCCGTCCCGCCCCGGTCGTGCAGTTCCCGCAACAACGCCTGGAACGTCCGGCTGGTGTCCGGATCGAGGTTCGAGGTCGGCTCGTCCGCGAGGAGGACTTCCGGTTCGCCGGCCAGGGCGCGGGCGACGGCGACGCGCTGTTGTTCGCCGCCGCTCAGCTCGCGCGGCCGTACCGCCCACTTCTCCTCCATCCCAAAACGTGCAAGGAGTTCCCGACCGCGGCGGTCGCGCTCCCGGCGCGCGATGCCGCGCGGGATCAGCGGGTAGGTGATGTTGTCGCCGGCCGAGAGGTTGGGGATCAGCGCGAAATCCTGGAAGACGAACCCCGTCCGCCGCCGCACGCGGGCCAGCGCCACGTCCGAGCAGTCGCCGAGGTTGTTGCCGTCGAAGAGCATGCGGCCGCGCGTCGGCCTTTCGAGGGCACCAAATAGCGCGAGCAGCGTCGTCTTACCCGAGCCGGACGGTCCGGTCAAAACGGTAATGCCCCCGCGTTCGATCTTTAGGGATACGTCGTCCAGGGCGCGTACCTCCGCCCGCGACCTTGCGTGGTAACACTTGGACACCGACTGGGCTTCAAAGAGCACCATTGCATCCATTCAAGAACCTGGCGCGCTGTCACGACCGTGCCCCGAAGTAAAAGCCCACGGCGGCGGCAAGCGCGGCTTCCAGGGGAATCGGCACGTCGTATTTCACGGTCAAAGACGGGCTGATAAAAAGGTGCCACATTGCCAGGAAGGCCATGCCCAAAAAGGCCATGATCGCCACCCACGCCTGGATGTCCTGGTAGGCCGGCGGCAAGACGGCCCCGCTTATCCAGTGCATGAGCGTCGTGAGAAGGTAGCCGGTGAAAAACGTGCCGAGCAGGAGCAGGATTAGCAGAAACGGCGGTGCCGTCAGCGGCTCCTCGAATTGGTAGGTGCCTTTATACCACATGAAGCCCGCCAGTCCGAGGTAGCCCGCCATGAGAAGGATGCGGACCACCCCACTCGGCAGGCCCAACGGCGACCGCTGGCTGACCAGATGGCCGATCGTTTTGCCGTGCGCCATGAAATAACTGGCCAGCATCAGCAGCATCAGGTATTCGAGGTAGATGAACTCCAGGGGCAGCCGGTGGTTGTCGTCGTAGCGCCACACCAGCAGCCACATAAGTCCCAGGACGCCGAGGGCCAGGATCGCCCGGATGCTACCCGCGGGCATGCCAAGGGCGTGGCGCTGGTAGACGGGTACGGTTGCCGGGGGGTTGCTGCCAAACATGATCGACGATCCTCTTTTGGTTCGCCTCTCCCCATTAAGAGAGAGAGGTTGTATCTTGTGCAGTGCAACAAGCGTGCCTCCACCAGTGTATTCGGCAAAGCAACCTCGGCCTTTGATTCATCAATCGTAACCGTTCACTCCCCCCCTTACGAAGGGGGGGTGGAGTGGACGCCGGGACTGAGTACATCAATACGTTCTTACCCC
>JBBRLG010000705.1:0-3154 GCA_038231495.1 Gemmatales bacterium
CGGAGGATTCTTGAAGCCGGCATCGCTTCCAAGTCACTACGCCCACCACCTGGGAAGGTGTTGGGCAGAGTAACGATCCCAATCTCTCTCTCGGGCTGCTCGCAGAGTTCGCAAAATAACCACTCCGTGCCAGGCCCGTTAGCCCGACACGCTGTAGCTGTCTTGTGACTTGCAACTTCTACCGCTGCCATATTGTCAAAGAACAGAACGGCCCCAGGGGGGCCGTTTTTCTCTCTCGCGAACAGTTAGATGCAACTGTTGCACGAAGGATTCAAGTTTTTTACACGATGGACGGTCGGTGACAAGGGCAACGGGCGGAAAATGTTTCGGAAAAGAAGGCAAAGCCGCAAGCGGCAAAGGACGTTAGCGCGTTCGGTGCGCCTGGATCACGTGGTTCAGGACCGCCAACGTCGCGCGCAAACCGGGCACTTTGTCAAAGTCTTCGAGGTTGTGGGCCGCCTTGCGTTGCCAGTTCGGCCGCTCGCGCCAGGTTCCCGGCACGTTCTGCGGCTCCGTCGCTTGCCACAAATCTTCCAGGTTTGCCAGGACCGCGTCGGACTCCGTCCCAGCCAGCATTTGCAAACAGCCGCGTAGCACCGCCGGGAGATCGGCATTCTCGCCGAGCAGCCCGGCTTGCCGCAAATACTGGATCGTGGCCTGGCGAATGTGCTGGCGTCGTTCGCGCTCCTGCTGGCACGACGCCTCGTCCAGAATTCCCAGGTCCATGCGGTCGTCGAGGTCGAGTTCTTTCCAGAACGCGGCAAACGTCGGCATGTCGTGTGTGTTCAGGCTGGCGATCGCGCCCGGCGGCGCGGGTGAAAAGGGCCGTTCGTAATTCGGCTGAATCTCGTACTGGCCGACGTATAACCGATGGACGTTGTGTTGTGCCATCGCGGGCCGGAGACCGTCCGGCACGGTGCCGAGGTCTTCACCGACGAGCACCGCCTGGTGACGGGTCGATTCCAGGCAGTAGACGGCAAACAGCTCGTTCTCCGGGTAGCGGACATAGACACCCTGCTTGGCGCCCATCCCCTTCGGCACCCAGTAGAAGCGGTGCAGACCCATCATGTGGTCGATGCGCAACATGCCCGCGAATTGCAAGTGGTGGCGCAGGCAGTCACGCAAATAGCCAAAACCCTGGGCGCGGATGGCCTCTGGGTGCAGCGGTGGGAAGCCCCAGTCCTGGCCTTTGGTAAAGAAGCTGTCCGGCGGCGCTCCGGCCGAAACGCCGATGGCAAAGGATGCACGTTCGCGCCACACGTCGTAGCTGTCCGTGTTGACGCCGAGCGGGAAATCGAGGTAGAGGCCCGGTCCGGTTTTGCCCGCCTTTTCGGCCACCGATTGCATCTGGTTGTGGGCGAGGAATTGGACGAAGGCATGGTAGCGGGCGTTTTCCTCGTCGTAGTCGCCGGGTTTCAACGTGCCGCTGCGCAACGGTTCCGGCCAGTTGACCCAGGACGTGCGTAGCCGTTCGCCGACGGCGCGGAAGGCGGCGTAGTCGTGGACGCGAGGGTGGCTTGTGAGAAACGCTTCAAAGTCGCCGCGCCGTGCCCAGGAGCGGCCAAATACCTCACGTTGAACGTGAGCCAGAACGCGGCGTTTGACCGCCATCACTTGCCGGTAATCGACGAGGGCCGTGGCCCGCAGCGCGTCACATTCCAGGCGAATGTTGGCCATTTCCACTAGGTCGCCGATCTGTTCGTCGGCCAGCACGCGGTCCACGTCGAGATAGAATTCGTTCCAGAAAAGGCGACTGGCGGGCGAATAGGGACTCGGCTCGAACGGCTCGTCGAGGAACGCGGCCAGCACCGGCAACGTCCCGACCAGACCGCCGCCCAGACCTTGGACCCAACCGATGAGATTGCCGAGGTCGGTAAAGTCGCCGGCCCCCCAATTGCGTTCGGAGCGGATGGCGTACGCCGGGAGAAAGGCACCCCACGTCTTGACCGGCGTACCGTCCGGCGCGGCATACGCTTGTTCCGGCGCGGCAATGACATGACAGGTTCCCTGGTGATCGCCGACTTGCAACGCGAGGCGGTGATAACCCAGCGGCAGCGCTTCCGGCAGCGTCAGGCGTCGGCCGACGTAGGGAACGTCAGCGACCGCGCCGGTTTCGACAACCGGCAGGTCGAAAGCGGAACGCGACCAGATGTGCGACGCGCCGGACTCGAACTCCAACCGACAATGGAGCGTCCCACCTTCGCGCGCGGGCAGGCGCAGCATCACTTCCGCGCGTTGGCCGTCCCAGGCAACGCACACTTCCGTCACCAACTGCCGCCAGAACGCTTGCCAGCGTTGCCGCAGGGCGTCGCCCGCGTCCTCAACGCTCCGCACCGGCGCGCCGAGGACGCGCAGCACGGCCAGAAGCGACTCGGGACTGGCCTGACAGTATTCGCCGCGGTCGCTTTGGTAGGAAGTCTGGACCCCGTAAACGTCGGCGAGTTGGTGCAACCGTTCGATGGACATCGAATCCTTCCGTTGGGATGCTTTTTCCAGGACTGTTTCGTTGCGGCATCTGCCGCGCCGGGTTGTTGCGGTACGGGTTCTTGGTTCGTATTACTCTTACCGCAAAGCCGCGAGCGGGTCCAGGCGCGACGCCTGCCCCGCCGGACGCTCTGACACCTTTTTAGCTTCCCCCCACTAACGCAATCCATTGCACAAGTGCAGTATCTTGCTATAATGGCCCGATGTGCAGGAGGGAGCATCTGTGACGATCTATCCCGTCACGGCCTATGAAGTCCCCGAACCTTGATGCGAGCGGAGGATAGTCCTATGGCAGAGAAGAGATTCAAGCGAATCCTGCGACCGGCGACGGCGGAAGAGCGCGAACGCCACACGACCATCCGGCGAACGATCGTGCAGGAATTCCCGCCCGCCGAAGGTGTTGGACGCCCGGAATCACCCCCCGGAATCCCCTCCCAAATTCGCCAGGCCCGGGAAGCCCGTGGCTTGACTTGGTACGCCCTCGCCAAGCTCGCCGGGATTCCGAACGCCAACACCGTCCGCGATATCGAAAACGGACGGGACGCGCAATTATCGACGGTGCAGACCGTAGCCCAGGCGCTCGGGCTGCGTCTCGAACTGATGGCAGAAACCGTGTAGGCGAGAAACGAGTTAGCCGCAGGCCGCACAAAGGGTTCGGGGCCGCACCAAG
>JBBRLG010000706.1:0-3122 GCA_038231495.1 Gemmatales bacterium
CAACGAACCCAAGGCCAACCTAAACACTTGTTCCACCAACTGAAGAAACGCTCACACGCAGAGGAGGTGCGGGTGCCGGGGGAGCGAGAGGAGGTTGGCTGAGGGCGTTCGTTGTGTGGCGCACCGCAAGACCCGGCGAGCGGAGGGTGTCAGCCCTCCGCTCGCCGGGGACTTCTTTCCGCGTCCTTACTTAGACCAAACCGTCGCCAAAGTTCGCGAAGACGTGGTCCAGCATGTCCTTTGCCACGGTCGCGCCGGGCGTCGAGGGCGCGGCCACCGTCACCGTCGAACTGGTTATTGTCCCTGCCGGCGGAGGCACCGTGGTTGACGTGGACGACACGGCGTTCGCTTGCAGTGTCACCAGCTGCGTGGCCGGCGACGCCGGGACGCTGGTTCCCCGAGACAAAGCGCTGACCACATTGCTGTTCGCGCCGTTCAGCTGCGCGTCCTCGTCATGACCCTGCTCTGGCGAGACGTAGCCCAGGGTCGCCGAGTTGGTGTTGCCGAAGGTGAGGTACAACGGGGTAAGCAACGCCCCGCCCGTGGCGTTGGGCGGTACGAAGACGTCGAACGCCTTGGTCGTCACGTCGTAGCGCCGCACCTCGCCGGTGTCCGGCCCATTCCCCGAGATCGGCACGAAGAGTTTGCCCCCAGGCCCAAACAATAGCGCCTGGCCGAAGGCCCTCGGCTGGCCCACCTGGTCCAGATCGATCTTGCCCAGATAGGCGCCGGTCCGACCGCTGAACTCCAGGATCTTGTCGTTATCCCCCGCGTTCGCCCGAAAACTGGTGACGTATAGGTTGCCGTCCGGCCCGAAGGCGATGCCCTCCGGCCGGTTCAGGTCGTTCGTGGCGTTACTGTCCACGAAGTCCCCGAGGAACTTACCCGTGTCGGCGTCGAACCGGAGGATGTGGCCGCCGGTCGGCGCCAGGTTGCGCACCGAGACGTAGAGCTTCCCGTCCGGTCCGAAGACGACGCTGCGCGGGTTGAACTCGCCGGTGAAGCCGGTCGGGGTGAGGTCGCCGAGCGACTTGCCGCTGGCGGCGTCGTACCGCGCCAGCCGGCCGGGGGCGCCGCCGGGATTGCCCAGGTCGCCGAGGTCGGCCACGTAGGCGGTGTTGTCGCCGTGGTGCGGCGGATGTTGCCCGTCGTCGCCGTGGTCCGTCTGGCGCAGCACCAGGCCCCGCGGCGCGAATGGCGCGGCAGGGTCGGTGGCCGCGACCAGCTTGCCCTGGGGGGCGCCGGTGTGGCCGTTGTAGCGCAGCACCTCGCCGTTGAGCGGCAGGTTGACGTTCTGGTTGTTGAGGTACAGTTGGTCGTTGCGGCCGAAGACCATACCGGTTGGCCCGGCCAGGCCGTTACTGCCGGAGCTGACGAGGTTGCGGGTGTAAGCCCCAGTGGTCGCGTCGAACTGTTTGACGGTGTTGTCGCCTAAGTCACCGACGTACAGGAAATCGTGCGGTGCGACCGACGGCAGGGCGCGTACCTCTAGCGCCTCGACACCGAGGTTGGCCCGAGTCAAGGGCCGGCGGCGCGGGTCGGGGCCGCGGCGGAGCAGGGATCGGGCGGCGCGCGCCGCGCGTTCCAAGAGGCGGCTGAAGCGAATTGTCATGAGCAGATCTCCTTGCTGCGAACCGGTCCGCGCACAGTAATAATGCCCCCGCCCCGGCGCGCAGACCGAGTGCCGGACCGAGGCTGGCACGAGGAGAGGATTTACCCACGGGCTAGCCTTCCTTATCCTTCCATCTCAACGGAAAGTGATCCTTTTAGACTCGTAGACTCAAACTGCCCGGCGGTTGGCGGCTATCAGATGCGAAACCGGAGCACCAGCGCGAGCACCGTCCGCGAAGGCCGCGCGCTCCGCCGGCGCTTCCTTTTCGTGCACCTCGATGGCGAGGGATGGATTGGGGATGTCGGTTGCTTACCGAGAGTTGGGCTTTAGGCTCTATCCTTCCATGCGACGTTTGTCGGTGAAGTGCGCACGAAAATGAAAAGAATTGCGGCAAGACGGCCCGCGCTACGGTTCTTCTTCGTCCCTCATCTCTTCGCGTAGCCAGGCGCGGGCATACGCCCAGACTTGATTGGCCTTGCGCGGCGACATGCCTAGGAGGGGCGCGGCCTCGGCGTTGCTATACCCGGCAAAGTAGCGGAGTTTCACCAGCTCGGCCGCCTGGGGGTTCGCGCTGGCCAACCGGTCAAGGGCTTCATCCAAGGCCAGGACTTGCTCCGGTCTTTCCGGACAGGCAACGTCCCCTTCCTCCGACTCCCGGACGTGGCCGCCCCCGTGTTTCAGGCGTCGTTTGCGCCGGGCGGCTTCAACGAGGATGCGGCGCATGGCCTCGGCGGCGGCGGCAAAGAAATGCCCCCGGCTGTCCCAGTGTCGCTCCTGGCCGGCCTCCTCACTACCCACGAGCCGCACATAGGCTTCGTGGACCAGGGCAGTGGCTTGCAGCGTCTGGCCGGGCGTCTCCTGAGCCAGCTTCTGGGCCGCCAGTTTGCGCAGCTCGTCGTAGACTAGCGGCAACAGCTGCGCAGCGGCGCGCCCGTCGCCCTGCTCGATGGCGGACAAGATTCGTGTAACTTCGCTCAGGATAGTGGTCCCCTCAAAGTCAGCGACCGGCTTTGGCTCGTCGGACTCATTGCGTAGGGTCAACGTACTCAGCCCGACTTTAATTGCCCAGGCGGACGCGACTTGCAATTCGTCGCCCTTCGGTCCGTAATGGATTCCTTATTTCGGCGTTGTCTACTTCTTTCTTGATGCTTTCGGTTCTTGGCGACCCTGCCGCTCCGCGCGGATGCGAGTCAGTAGCACACTTGCGGGTTCGTAGTCGCGGCCTTCAAGGCGTGCTAGCTCGGCTTCGGTGGGGACCAGTTCGCCGCGGAAGGCTTCAGCGAGGATGGCCTGCGTCAGCGTATCGACCCGCCGCGTCGCCGTGGCCAGTCGTTTCTCGATGCTGTCGGCCCGTGCCAACAACGCTTGCACCCGTCGCACGATTTCGTGTTGCTCCTCCAGCGGGGGAAGGGGAACGTCGAATTGCTTCACGTCACCGACGTTCAAATGCGGCGAGGCTGTGCCGCCAGTAAGTTCTTTTACCACATCGACCGTCTGGGGACTGTTCAGC
>JBBRLG010000707.1:0-3081 GCA_038231495.1 Gemmatales bacterium
ACTTGCGTGGTCGTGGCGATTGGCGAATGCGACACCGGCGCAGCGCAGCCAGTTTGAGATAATCGGAGCCGGCGAAGGAGTCCATTGGCCCGACATCGACGAAGACATCAGTGCTCGGGGCATGTTGCAGGGGATTCCGGCTTGCCCGCCCAAGCAAGCCAAGGCAAAACGCCGCCGGGCCTAACAAAACGCTGAAGCTGACCGGGGCCGCCAACGGGAGCCGCACGGTCAGGGCCCGCCAGCGCAGGCAAAAGCATTTCCCGCTCCGCAAAGCTCCCCGCGACCAAGCGCGTAAGGCCCGCCATGCAAAGACTTAGAGGCTCCAGGAAGTGCCATTCGGGAAACCCCCTTTTTGGAGTGCGGCGCTTGGCCGCCGCTTTCTATTCGGGGCCGGCGCTACCAAACCAAAGAAAGCGGCGGCCAAGCGACGCACTCCAAAAAGGCGTTCGCCAATTGATTCACATGCTCTCTGCTTGGGAACGAGAAGGACCAATGACGCTGCAAATCAAGCGGCGGTTCAATTCTTGTTTTCTAACTGCTCGAACGTCAAATTCTGAATCCCGTAGTGCTGCCAATCCTTGTAATCGAAGTGCCACCACTCCGCCTCGTAGACCGTGAAGCCCTCCGCTTCCATCGCCCGCCGTAACAGGTCGCGGTGCCAACGCTGCAATGACGTGCCGCCGACGTACTCCGGGTACGACCGATCCGACATCTCGTCGTAGCCGCCCGTCATGGCGATCACTTTACCCGATTTGCGGTCGAATAAGGTCAAATCCACGGCACAGCCACGGTTGTGCCGCGAACCCTTCGCCGGATCGGCCACAAAGACGCGCTGCTTCTCCGGCGTCGCGTCCCAGAACATCTTCGTCACCGACCACGGCCGGTAGCCGTCGAACACCAGCAGGCCGTAACCGTCCTTTTCCAACTTCTTGTTCACGCGAACCAACGCCTCGGCTGCCGGCTTTTGCATGAACGCCTTTGCCGAGGTGTAGAACGGCGTGCTCAGGAAATTGTTCGTGGTCGCGTAGCGGATGTCGAGCTTGATCGTGTCGTCGAGCTTGACCAGTTCCATCAGTTCAGGTTTGCGCAGCTGGCGGGGCGGGTCGCCCTTTTCCAGAGGCGGCTTGGCGGCCAGCGCTTCCTTACGCAACTCCTCGATTGGACGTTGCGGCTTGATCTTGAACGTCTCACCGTTTTCGCCGTCGAGCTTGCGGCGCTCGAAGACGACGCTCGCCGCCTCGACCTGCGTGGCCCGGTCGGTCTTGTCGCGCGTGAAGAGCAGTTTTTCGCCGTGGTACAGGCCGAAATCGGGGAACTTGAAGACATTCGGCATCTCCTCTTCCAGCGGGTAAATGAAAACCCATTCGATGTAAGCTTGCAACTTGCCGTCCTTCTCGAAGATGACGAGCGTGTTGTGGTCCCAGCCGTATTCGCCGATCAGGCCGAGCCACTTCGCGGGGGCCGGCGGCGGTTCCTTCGGCACCGCGCGTTCGTACTCGTCCTTGCCGATGACGAGCTTGTCGCCCTTGATCTCGATTTTCGTGCCGTAATCGAGCCGGTCGTCCACGATGAGCGTGTTGTCGTCCAGGGAGCGCACCTCCGTCCGCAAGCCGCCCTTGACCGGCAGCGCCCACAGGCGGCCGTTGCTTTCAGTGAGGTCGATCGCCTTGTCGCCGGCGCGGTAACGGCCCGCTAGCTCGCGCGCCCGTGCCGGCTTGAGCTTCGTCGGTATCTCGATCTTCGGCAGCGGCTTGCCCGCCTTGGCCGCGAGCATCTGTTTGAGCGCCACGTCGGCGATGCGGGTGGTCACGCCGTTGGCCGCGTCGCGCGACGTAACGACCACGACGCCGAGCTTTTCGTCGGGCAAAAACTCCAACTCGGTCGCGAAACCATACACCGCGCCGCCGTGACCCATGCGCCGCTTGCCTTCCAACTCACCAACCACGAAGCCCAGGCCGAACTTACCCTTGTCCTCCGCCTTAGCGAACTGCGGCTTCCACATCTCTTCGAGCGTTTCGGGCTTGAGGATGACGCCGTTCGGCCCCTTGCCGCCCGCGAACAGGACGCTCATGAAGTGGCCCAAGTCGAGGACGTTCGTGTACAGGCAGCCCGCCGGCGACTCGCCCAGTTCGAACGTCGGCGCGGGGAATTCACGGCCCTGGTACGTCCACATGACGCCCTTGGCCGTGTCCTTCATCAGCACCGGGTCCGGCTCGAACGTGCTGTGCTTCATGCCAAGCGGGTCGAGCAGCGTACGCCCCAGGTAGCGCGGGAACGGCTGTTTCTGCGTTTCCTCCAGGACGAAACCGACCGTGGCGACGGCGGCGTTACTGTACTTGATGCGCGACTCCGGCGCGTAGACGATCTCGGTACGGTTGAGGCTCTGGATGGTCTTGGCCAGGGACGGACTGTCGGGGTCGAAGTAGTTGCCGACGGGCGGCTCGCGCACCAGGCCGGAGCGGTGCGACATGAGTTGCCGCAGCGTGAGCGGCTTGTCGAACTTGTTAAGCGGCTTGAAGTCCGGCAGCACCTTGGTGATCGGCGCGTCGAGGTCCAGAGTGCCTTTTTCGACGAGCTGCATGACGGCCAGGTCGGTGAACAGTTTTGACACCGAGCCGACGCGGTAAACTGTCTCGGCGGTGGCGGGCTTCTTTGCCTTGGGGTCGGCGAAACCAAAACCTTTTGCCCACACGACGGTCTGGTCGTCTACCAAGGCAATGGAAACGGCGGGCAGGTCCTTGTCCTCGATTTCGTGCGCGATCAGCGCCTCCAAAGCCTTGGCAGCTCCTTCGTAGGCCTTGGCCGGGGGCACGTTGGGATCGGCGCGGAGGGTGCCGCACCAAAACGCCAGGAGGGCCAGGGCCAGGACAAGCGGGAGGCGGCGCGGACGGTGCATGGTGGTTCTCCTACGGACGGGAAGGGGGGCCGACACTACTCTAACTGGAGGACGCCACGTTGACGACTGTATTTGTCGGGGCGTTACAAAGGGGTGTGGCAAAACTTTCGGGAGGGCTTTCTTCCGTAGGACGGGCTTCCAGCCCGTCGGTCCCTCCGCGCAGGCGTGATAGACCGAGCGTGCGA
>JBBRLG010000708.1:0-3069 GCA_038231495.1 Gemmatales bacterium
GATCGGAGCCTTGACGCTGGGCTTTCCGGGGATGGTCGCGGCCAGCGTCAACGCCAATCGGGGACTCGGCGGCGGCGCTGCCGAGAAATCTTGCATTTTCCTCTTGCTGTGTGGCGGACCCAGCCACCTCGACACGTGGGACTTGAAGCCTGCCGCGCCGGACGGTATTCGTGGGCCTTACCAGCCGCTTGCCACGAAGGTTCCCGGCATGCGCCTCAGCGAGTTGCACCCGCGTCTGGCCGACTTGACCCCGCATTTTAGCCTGATCCGGTCGATGACCCACGTCGGCAACATCAGCAACCATTTCGACGCCATGCACCATTGCCTGAGCGGTCAGGCGGGTGCGCCGGCCGACGCCCCGTACCTCGGCTCCGTGTTGGCCAAGGTTCGACCCAGCCGGCGCAGCGTCGCGTCGTACGTTTGGCTTATCAAGTGCGTCGGCGATCCCGTCTTCTGCGCTCCCAACCTTGGTACGGGCGGCCACCTGGGTGCGGTCCACGCCCCGCTTTTCGTCGGCTCGGCCAATAACCACCCAGCCATGCCTGAATTCAAGGCTCCCGACGAACTGCTTGCCGCGGTGGAGCCGGCGCGACAACAGGAACGCCGGCGGTTGCTGAGTAGCTTGAACGCCGCCGAAAGCGCGAGCGCGGGGAATCGAGTCACGGCCGATTGGCAGGACTTGCACCAGCGGGCCTTCGAGCTGACGAACGGACCCGGAGGACGCCAGGCGTTCGACCTGGAACGGGAGCCGACGGCCGTGCGCGACCGCTACGGCCGGCATCCCCTGGGGCAAAACCTGCTCCTGGCGCGCCGGCTCGTCGAGGCGGGCGTCGGCTTCGTCACCGTCAACGGCTGGACGGGGCCGGCTCCGGCGGGTGGGGGCGGCGCGCCCAGTTCGAGCTGGGACATGCACGGCGGCCACATGGGCATGGGCAACGCCTTCGGTGCCGGTTCGTACGGCATGGGTTGGTGCTTGCCGCGCCTCGATGAAGCACTCTCCGCACTGTTCGTCGATCTGCGCGACCGCGGCCTGCTACAGAGTACGCTGGTGGTGGTCGTCGGCGAGTTCGGACGTTCCCCGAAAATCAGCACGCAGGGCGAGCCGGGCCGACTGCACTGGCCGGACTGCTATTCGGCCATCCTCGCCGGTGCCGGCATTCGCGGCGGCGCGGTCTACGGCGAGTCCGACAAGATCGGGGCGTACGTGAAGGACAAACCGGTGCGGCCCCAGGACCTCGGCGCCACGATTTACCATGCGCTGGGCGTGCCGCTCGACCTGCGCCTGGGCAGTGACGGCTTCACCCGGCCCATCACCACGGGCGAGCCGCTCCTGGACCTGTTCGGCTAAGTGGTGCCTGCGCAACTCGCGCAACCTCCGATCGTGGTTCCTAAACAGGAGTTTGGGAACGAGAGCAAACGGTTGCGCTCCTTGTGCAGGGATCAGGAAGAACGACAGCGCTGGAAACGAACTTCTTCTCCCTAACCGTCGCGGTGTCAAGGCGTTGAGGAAGTTCGTTTCCGCACCCCCTGGCACACCCCCGCGACGCCACGAAACGACCATTCTGGCCTTCCCACCTTGCGTGTACTGATGTATACTTATTGTTGACTGACTGATGTAGGCTTTGCGCGCACTCTTCTGCCTTTCTTCACGCACGCCGCGGTCAACGACGCGGCTCAGCCCCGAGCAGGTCATGGATCAACACGTCAATTCGCTCGGAACCCCAAACGGTTCCTCCGCTACCCCGACGCATGCGCCGCCGGTCAACCCCTATGTGCCGCTGTCGTATGCCGATTTGCAGCCGGCCGCGCAGGCGCAACGGGACTGGCTCTGGCAGGGCTACCTCCTACCCGGCGCCGTGACCTTGTTGACGAGCCTGTGGAAGTCCGGCAAATCCACGCTGCTCGCGGTGCTGCTGTCCCGCCTAAAAACCGGCGGCGTGCTAGGGGGACTGCCGGTGCGGGCCGGCCGCGCGGTGGTGGTAAGTGAAGAATCCCCGGAACTGTGGTGGGACCGCGGCTTGCACCTGACGCTCGACGGTCACGTGCAGTGGTTTTGCAAGCCCTTTCAAGGCAAGCCCACGCCCGACCAGTGGCTCGACCTGCTCGCCCAGGTCGGCCGCATGCACGACCGGCAGCCGCTGGACCTGCTGGCCATCGATCCCCTGGCCAACCTGGCGTCGATGCGGACGGAGAACGACGCGGCCGAGATGCTAAAGGCGATGGCCCCCTTGCAGCGCCTGACCAGCCGGGGCATGAGCGTGCTAATCTGTCACTAACCGCGGAAGGGGCCGGTGGTGCCCGGCCAGGCGGCGCGGGGCAGCGGCGCGCTGTCGGCGTGCGTGGACATCATCCTGGAGATGCAACCCGTCTGCCGGCGCAACCCGCAGGACCGCCGCCGTCGACTGCGCGCCTATTCGCGCTACGCCGCCACGCCTCCGAGTTGGGTCATCGAATGGACCGCCGACGGCACCGACTACCTGTCCCTGGGGCCGTCCGCCGAGCCGGATTTCGCGCGCGGCTGGCTGGTCTTGCAGGCGCTTTTGGCGAACGCCGAGGGTCCGATGACCCGCCGGGCGATCTTCCTCGCCTGGCCGGAATCGTCGCTCGCCCCGGCCAAGCAGACCTTGTGGAAATGGCTCGCCCGCACCGTCCGCGAGGGCCACGTTCTGCAAGAAGGCAGCGGCACGCGCAAGGAGCCGTACGAGTATTCCCTGCCCGGCATGATCGAGAAATGGCAGGCGAACTTCTTCGCGGAGTTCATCCGGAGCCTGGAGGGGGACGCCGAGCGCGCGGAGCCATCGTGAGAATCGGGATCGGGGGGCGCGCGGTGAAAGGTTTCTGGCGCGCGATTTATGCCTTGTTGTAGTGCGGTCTCCGGACCTCCCCACGGACCCGACCGCAGGTTGGCCGCTGCGGGTCGAGGCGTCGGTCGATGCGGGGAGGAGAAAAGGGGTCAGGTTAGTTTTTCACTCTGTTTGCGGACCTTTGGTCGGTCCCACCGCCGGAGCATCGCGTGCGCCGTGCCATACCCCAAAACTAACGCGAACCAAGCCGTTGTTCAGGAAAATC
>JBBRLG010000709.1:0-3043 GCA_038231495.1 Gemmatales bacterium
CCCTGCACTTTCACCAGGTCGAAATCGCGCCGGTAGCGCCAGCGCGCGACGTACGCCTTGTGCGACAGGCTGTTGTGCTCGACGAGCTTGTCCATGAGACCGTCGGCCTCGGCGACATTCTTCGCGGCCTGGTCCGGGTTGGAATCCGGCAGCCTCCGGAGCAAGTAAGCCAGGTGAATGAAACTCTGCTCCTCCGCGGGCGCGTGTTCCGCAGCCTGGCGGTACCAGGCCACAGCTTCCACCGGTTTCTTCTCGGCTTCCAGTAGCTGGCCCCACAACGATTCGACCTCACCCATGTCTTTCGGGTTGGTCGTGGCCGCCGCGTCCTGCATGTCTTTCCACAGGATTTGCAGGTGGTCGCGCGCAGTCTTGGTGTCGAGGATGTAGGGGTCAAGCGCCGTCTTGACCGCGATGCGGCGCAGGTCCGGTTGGTTCGGTTCCTTCGCCAGGACCTCCGTCAACAGGGCCAGGCCGCGCAGCCGCACCCGCGGCTCTTTCTCGTAAACGTCGCTCGTCCACACTTTACCCAGGTGAGCCTTCTCGGCCTGGTCGGTGGGTACGAACTCCAGGTAGCGCTCGAGGTACTTGGCCATCTTGCGCTTTTCGCCCTGGTCCTCCTGTCGGCGGGCGTGCCACAGCAGCGCGCGGGCGATGCGCGGCTTTTGCAAGTAGGAGGCGCCGAACAGGCCGCCCACGCCAACGATGACGACGGCCATGAGGATCAGGAACAGCTTGACGTTGAATTTACGCATCGGTGGTCATTCCATTGGTTGGGGCCGCACCAAACGTCGGGCCGGGGGTGCGGCAGCCGGGTAACGGGGGAAGACGGCAAGCGGTCGCCGGCGCGCACGCCCGAACGTCCTTGCGGAGGGTGAGGCGGCGGGAAGGGTTGCCTGGTTCGTGTCGAAAGGGGGGTGCGAAACGGGGCGCGCCCGTGCCGATGAGGCC
This sequence comes from Gemmatales bacterium, assembly GCA_038231495.1. Taxonomy (GTDB): domain Bacteria; phylum Planctomycetota; class Planctomycetia; order Gemmatales; family Gemmataceae; genus JBBRLG01. The sequence goes on from JBBRLG010000709.1 coordinate 949, forward strand.
GGGTTCCGGGGCCGGGGTTCCGCTGCAACGGCAGGGTGGCAAAGGACCGGGTCATGCGCGTCGGTGCCAATCGAGGTCGTGGATCGCGGGGGCAACTCGTCGCGGGCGGGGTTCACGGCCGAGGCGACCGTGAACCCCCGCACTGCGATTTCAAACCGGGTCGTAGTCAGGCGGCCGCCGCCCGGGGAGCGGGGCCGTGGTCTTTCAGGCTTACTTGCGCAGCAAACCCATCAGGCGCTTGCGGCCGGCGGCGCCGCCGAGGAAGCTAAAACCCAGGCAGCCGAGCACGATGCTCGACGGTTCGGGCACGTCGTTGACGCCGATGGTACCGTTAAGAGCCTTCACGTCAACGTGGGCGGCGATGCTGCCCGCGTTGCTGGCCGACGGCGGGCCGGGAGGCGAGTAGGGTCCGATGGTAACCGTGTACTCGTTGCCGCCCAGGTCGAGCAGCTTCGTGATCGGCGTGCTAAAAACCGCCGTGAGGTTCGAGCTGCCGGCGGAAAACGTGCCGGACAATTTGCCGGAGAAGTCCGCGCTGCCGCTGTCGCCCGAGGTGTTGTCAGTGATGGTGAGCGTCAGCTTGAAGAAGCCATTGGTCGCCAACTTGTCCGGCACGTCGGCGGACGAGGAGCTAAAGATACGCAGGTTGGTTGCGACGATGTCGGAGCTGCCGGCGGCCTGCTTGGGCAACGACTCGCTGGTCAGCGAGACGCCGCCGCTGCCGGGCGCGTCGGCGGCGATGGAAACGGGATCGCGCTGCCAGCTGTACGTCCACGGCACGAAATCCGCGCGTGCGCTTGCGCCGGCAAGGAGCAAGACAGCAGAGCAGGCGAAGAGGTGGAGAAAACGCTTCATACGAGTGGGTCCTTTCCAGTCCTTGTATGACCACACAAACTCTACGGCGACCGAGCGAACTCTGGAATCCATTCGAGTTGTCGATCTGTGAAGCGGGTGCCAATCTGAAGCTGTTTCCTCCGGGTAGCACGCAAGACCCCAGAGAATAACTCCGGGTGTCACATCAAGAAGGAACGTAGTCTAAAGAGAACGTCCCGCCGTGTCAAGCAGAGCGCCGGGCGAGTAGGGGTTGGGTGCGGCAAGCCATTAAGGCCAAATAGGTTGCGGTGTTGCGCAGGCCAAAGTACGGGCATGGTTCAAAAGCCGCAAGCACGATGCAACAAATGGAATTCGTTTCATTCACCCTCCCGCACACCCCCCTGAACGAATTTCCCAAGGTGGAACTTCTGTCCGGGCAAAGACTTGAAGCATTCGTTCCCGGTGGCGCCCCAGCGACACGTCCTTGAACAAAGGTTGCTTCCTTTGCCACCCGAGTTTGAACCATGCCAAAGTACGGCCGCGTCGGAGAACTGGACCTACTTTTCCTTCCCCGGCTCCTCCGGGTAAACATCGGGCAGTTGATTTCGCTGAAAAGGCTTGAGGGCCGGCAGTTCAGCGGAGTCGCCGTCGTCGTCGTCGGAATCTTGCTTGTTGGTGCGTGCCTGGTTAATGAGCCGTGCGACTTCTTTGGGGTCGAGGTGCTGGGTCTGTTCGTAACCTACGCTGGCAGGGGGGACTGGGGATTCCGGGATGTCCGGGCCGAGGTGGACGCGGAATTTGAAGCTGGCGATGCTTAACTGGTCGTTGGGCAAAAGCGCGGCACGGCGGACGCGCTGGCCGTTGACGCGCGTACCGTTGGTGCTGCCGAGGTCGCGGACGAGGAGCAGGCCGTCAGTCTTGACGATGACGCAGTGCATCTTCGAGACGCTCTTGTGGTCGAGGCGCAGGTCACACTCCGGCTTGCGGCCGACGACGATCAAGTCCTTGGTTATCTCGATCGGCGCTCCCCCGTCCAGCGGCAGCAGTTCGGCACGCATGCGTGTATCCGTAGTGGGGACCCAGAGTCGATTCGCGTTTCACACCGGAACCGTCTACTTTATACCCGGTCGGCGGACGGCTTCCAAGCGCGGACTTGCGGCGCCCAGGGTGGCCGTAATGAAGTTTGCCGCTTGCGGCTTTGCGCCCGCTGGCGCAAAGCCGCAAGCGGCAAACAATTCTGCTCAACTCCCGACGCGGAGAATGCCGAATCGTTAAGAATCCC
>JBBRLG010000710.1:0-3042 GCA_038231495.1 Gemmatales bacterium
GGGAAAGTGGCACCAGCGCCCGTAGCCACAAGCGGCCCGCCGTAGCCGCAAGCGGCGCGCTTGCTGGCTGCTGCGCGGGTTCAGCCAGCCAGCGCGCCGCTTGCAGCTACGACGGGCCGCCCGCTTGTGGCTACGGGCGTTTGTGCCGCATCGAGCTGGCAGGTGGACGGGTCAGCTCACTTGCGCGACGGCACCTTGTCCGCTTTGCGCGTCAGCACCAGTTCCATCATAAGTCGTTCCTTGCCGTCCGCGCCTGGGACGTACTGGCGATGGACGAGCTTTTTGCCATCCTCTTCGAGCCGGGTGACGGTGCGCGAGCGCCGCGCCTCCTTCTCGTCGGCAAGCGACCGGCTGAACAGCACGATCTCCTCGCCGTTGAACTTGTCCTCACTCTGGCGGAACGACATCCGCGTCGAGCGCGCGTCGGTCCAGACGCTGGTGAACTTACCCGACTCGGCGTCAAAGCCGATGGTGCCCTGGCCGGTCGTCTTTTTGTCGCCCTCGCCGAACACGAAGTCCGATTGCAGGAAACGGCCGTCGTGGATCATGGTTTGCCGGCACTCGCCCTTCATGCGCACCGGGTCGCCGGTCCGCGGATAAAACGTCTTCTCAACCTCCCAGTCGCCGACGAACTTCGCGAGGAATTTCTGACCCGCGCCCGGCCCGGAGCGCGGCTCGACGGTCGCTTGCGGATCTTTGTCCTTGGCCGGCGGCTCGGCCGCCACGACCAGGAAGCCGATGGCCGCGAGGCCGACCAGCGCGAGCAGGGGACGAGCGGGAAGAGGCATGGGAATTGTCCTCGGTGGCTAGGGAATAACGCGAAAACGCGGGGTTGTCCGAGGCTGCCAATCGCCGGCTGCCCCAGGACTCAGGACGCCACGTCCTCGATCCGTTCGGGAATGAACTCGACCGTATCGTACACTTCCGCCAGGGCCAGGTCGATTTCGATTTCGCCGAGTGGCACCACGGCAGCAAGCCCCTCATAGACTTCGCGGGCAAACCCCGTTTCCGTGCGGCGAAAGACCACGACGGCCGGCGTTTCCTGTTCGACGAGGACGTAGACGCACAGCGACGGAATGGTCAGATAGGCGTCCTTCTTTTCGCCTTCGTCGATCCGGCGCGTTCGAGCCGAGACGACTTCGACGAGGACGGCAGGCTCGTCCTGAAACGAGTCGGTTTGCGGATTGGGCCGACAAACAATGGACACGTCGGGATAATAAAACCGAACCTGGGTGGGCAGGCGCAGACGAATTTTGGCGTCCGAGTTGTAAGGCCGGCAAGGCTTGCCACGCAAGCGGCCGCCGAGGGCGACGAGCGTATTGGTCGTAATGAGGTTGTGCGCGTTGCGTGCCCCGGCCATGGCGTAGATCACGCCGCCTACATATTCGTGCTTGACGGCTGACGCCAGTTCGCCGGCAAGATAGTCTTCGACGGCCACCGGCTTCCTTCCCCCATTTACGTTCATTGGGGCGTCGCCAATCGCGCCACCAGCGCGGCGTGTTCCGGCGTCGCCAGTCCTTGCCGCAGCACTTCCAGCACGCGCCGGCGGTCCCCGCGCAACACCGCCGTGGGATCGAGCCACAATCCCGGAAACACCTCGGAGCGGAGTATGCCGTCGGTGCCTGGCAGTAACTCCGCGAAGCGACCGTCGCGGCGAACGAACCAGTACACCCGCTGCTGCCGGAGGGCCACGACGGCGTATTCCCGCACGCCCGTGCGCTCGTAGTCGTCGCGCTTGCCGTGCAGGTCGATGGACTCCGAACTCGACGCGACCTCGGCGACGAACTCCGGCGCGCCGACGATGTAATCGTCTACGTCGCGGGTCTGACCGTGGGCCGGGGCGGTAATTAACAGACACAAGTCCGGCTCCGGTTCGGCCGCGTCGTCGAGAATGGTCGTGACGTGGCCCAACGCTTCTGTCCCTGGCGTCACCTCTTCGTATTCGCCGACCCAATGATTGAGCAACAGGGAGGCGCGGCCGTGAGGAATGTTTGTTGGCGACCGCATGAACACGACGCCCCCGATCAACTCCGCGCGCGTACTCGGCGGCATGGCTTCGTAGCGCGCGTGAAACGTCTTTTGGTCGAGACGGTCGCCCGCTTCCAACGGCGGCAATCGCTGCGCGCTCATGACAGGCTCTCCTTTAAGCTCGGATTGCGATTGCATTCTACCACGGCCAGCCCGGGTTGAAACACCGAGGTTGTCGCCCGCGTCAGCGCCCCGCTCGCCTGCCGTGTGCTGACCTACAGAATGCAAGAAACCGCCCGACAGCCACTCGGCTGCCAGGCGGTTTTTCCGCACGTTTACCGGTTGTTACGCCCTCTCAGACATCTTCCTCCCCGCCTTCGGCGGCCACGTTGACCGCGCTTTCGGCAATCGCCGTCAACTTTTGGTCCGCACTCTTCTCCTCGTTGAGGGTCTTTTCGAGCAGGTCGGCCGCTTCGGCGTGGCCCAGCTGTTTCGCCCAGGTGTGCAAACAACCGTAACCGGCCATCTCGTAGTGTTCGACGCGCTGGGCCGCCGCGATCAGGCCCGCGTCCTTCACCGCGTGTTCGGCGTCCGCCTCGATCATCTCCTTGCCTTCCTCGATCAACCCTTCCATGGCCGCGCAGGATTTGCCGCGCGCCTTCTGACCGACCAGCTCGAAGACCTGCTCCAGCCGCTTGACGTGGCCTTTGGTCTCTTCCAGGTGATTCTTGAACGCGGTCTTCAGGTCGGCCGAGGTCGCCGCCTTCGCCATCTTGGGCAGCGCCTTGACCAACTGTTTCTCGGCGTCGTAAATGTCGCGCATCTGCTCGACGAACAAATCTTCTAACGTCTTCAGCTTCATGTCTTGTCTCCACCCGGGGTAAGGTTTCCGTGAAGCGTCCTGTAGCAAAAGCCTTGCAAAATTTGTACCAGCCGCTGCAACGGGCAACCGCTAACGCAGGCGAGCCGGGAGCGTAAGCGACCGGAGTATATCTCCGAATGAACTCCGGTCGCAGGAGGGTGCCATGCTTTCGTACTCGAAAGCATGCTTTGGAGTACCAAAGCATGGCACCC
>JBBRLG010000711.1:0-3032 GCA_038231495.1 Gemmatales bacterium
GATGAGAAGAATTTTGAGGAGAAGTTTGCCAATGGATACTTGGTCGGAGAGCTACTGGGGAAGTTCGGCCTGCAGCCGGATTTTGCCTGGGGCTACTTCAACCGCGGCTTCGCCCTGGCACTGTGCGGCAAGCGGGCCGAAGCCGTGGCCGATTACACGAGCGCCTTGCGGTGCGATCCCGACTTCCACGCCGCCCTTCTCAACCGGGGCATGCTGAACCTGGAAGCGGGCGACACGACCGCGGCGCTGGCGGATTTCCAACAAGCGCTTGCCAAGGGCCGGGACGATGCGGCGCTGCATTCCGGGCGCGGCGTCGCGCTGGAACTGCTGAAGCGCCCGGAAGAAGCCGACGCGGCGTTTGCGATCGCTTGGACCCGCGCCGCGGACGGCCCGCGCGACGGCCGCCGTCGGTTGCGCTGGGTCTACGGGTTTGCCGTGGCCGCCCGCCTTCCCACTGCGGCCCGCACGGCGTTTCGGGAGGTGCTCGCGGAGGACGCGAACCACCCCCAGGCGCTTTACGGCTGGGGTATGCTTCTGGAAAAGGAAGGCAAATCCGCGGAGGCGCTGCCGTATTACGACCGGGCGTTGGCGGCGGCCCCGGGGTTTCCGGAGGCGCGGCGCTACCGGGCGGTGCTCCTCGCCCGGCTCGGTCAGTACCAAAAAGCGTCCGACGAAGTGCAACAGTGCCTGGAATCCGAGAAGAACTCCGGTGCCACGCTGTACGCCGCGGCGTGCGTCGCCGCGCTGTCGGCAAAGGCCAATAACCGTCAAACTTCCCGCGCCCTCCTCCTGTTGCGCCAGGCCTTTGACCGCGGCTACGGCCGCGACAAGGCCGCCGGTGACGCGGACCTGGACGGCGTCCGCGATGACCCCGATTTTCCAAAATGATGAAGGATGTCCTCGTTTGTCCGTTGTCCGTTGTCCGTCGTGGTCCGGCTGTATTTGCAACGGACAACGGACTACGGACAACGGACAAACGAGTACATCCTTCATCACTTCCTCAAAGTGAGTGACCATGAGTAAGACACGTTCCCCGGCAAGCGCCGAGCGCACCACGCCCCTGGCCCACAAGGCCAAAGCGCTGGCCGTCGTCCTGCCCGAGGAGTTCGGCGTACCCTTCGTCTTTTACGAAGCGGCGCGCGGCATCGAAGTGTTGCGCCCGGACGAATCCGACCGGCGGGCGCTGCCGGACGATTTGGCGCCGGAGGCGGTGACGCGCCTGGCGGTCGAGGGCTGCGGGGGCGCGACGCTCCTGGGCGACGGCCGGTTTCAGGTGGCCGTCGTCTTGTTCGAGGCCGGCCGGCCGGTCCTGGTGGGCGTCGGCGTCCTGCCCGCGCTGGCCGCCGGACCGGACCGGCAGCGCGAACAAGAACGCCTGCGCCGCTGGGCCTTGTCCGCCGGCGAGCGCCTGCGCCTCAACGACCACCTGGCTGGCCAGCGCCGCGCCGAGGAGGACCGCTCGGCCCAGGTGACGCGGACCTGGGAGGTGCTTTTAGGCGTCGATAGCACGATCCGGGGTCTGAAAATCCACAAGGACGCCGACAAGAACCGCAAGAACATTTTGAAAACGGCCCAGGCCTTTTTGGGCGTCCAGACGCTCGCCTGGGTGCCGGAGCAGGCCGGGGCCGCCGTGCTGGTCCAGGGCGACCCGTGCCTGGCGCCCGCCGACTTCCGCCAGCTGGCCGCGACCATCGCCCGCAGTCCCGACACCCAGCGCGGCAAGCCGGTGACGTGGAACCAGGGTCAGGCCGGCGAGTGGTCGCAGCGCTTCCCGCAGGTGCAGAACGTGCTCGCTTTCCCCGTCGCCGACCCACAAGGCGCGAGCTGGCTGATGGCGCTGAACAAGCGCGGCCGCGCGGACCCCGCCGACGGGCCGCCGGCGATCGAGGCCTTCCGTCGCAGCGACACCGCCATCCTGATGCCGTTTGCCGCCCTGTTCGAGCTCCAGCTGCGCGGCTCGCGCCGCTTCCAGGAATTGAAAGACCTGATGGTCGGCCTCGCGCGTTCCCTGACGGCGACGGTGGACGCCAAGGACACGCACACCTACGGCCACAGCGAGCGCGTGGCCCGCATCGCCGTGGAAATCGGCCGCGAGATGGGCTTGCAAGAGGACGAGTTGAGCGACCTGTACCTGGCCGGGTTGCTGCACGACGTGGGCAAGATCGGCATCCGCGACGACGTGCTGCTGAAGCCGGCGGCGCTGACCGCGGACGAGTACGAGCACATCAAGCAGCACGTCGTCATTGGCTACCGCATCCTGGCGGAGTTGCACCCGCTGCGCAACCTGCTGCCGGCGGTGCTGCACCACCACGAGCGCATCGACGGCACCGGCTATCCCGACGGCCTGGCCGGCGAGAACATCCCGCTGCTGGCCCGCATTCTCGCGGTGGCCGACGCCTTCGACGCCATGGGTACCCGGCGGGCGTACCGCAACGCCCGGTCGCCCAAACACGTCGAGGAAACGTTGCGCGAAGGGTCGGGCACGCAGTGGGACCGGCGCGTGGTCGCGGCGTTCCTCCGCGCGAAAGACAACGTCCACCTGATTCGCCAGCGGGGCGTAGGCGAGTCGCTGGGCCGAGCCATCGACGGGGCGCTGCGGGCCGGGGAAAGTTATCGCTTCGCTTAGGGCGGGATTCCCCTTTGTTGCCCCTTTGTTGCCCCCGGGCGAGCGTCGAGGCGTAAGCCCGACGTGAAGGACTCCCAATCCCCGTCGGGCTGCCGCCGGGGGTCACGGGCGGCTGGTCCGCCCGTGGCACCCGGCGTTGAGTGGCACCCGGCCAATCGTTGTCCCACCGCGACCCCTTTGGATGACGACCGGGCCTGTCCGACCCGAGCCACGCCAATCCACATATGGCGAGGGTCGAACCGCTTTGGCGCAAACGCTATTCGCAATGCAGCCGTAAATCCTTTTTCAGTATGCTCTTACGCATCACCACTGGCGCCGGATCGACCCTCGCCAATCTCGACCCTCGCCACGAATTCGGTGGCACCGGCATCGCGCCGGTGCGGATCGCCAACACCGGCGCAACGCC
>JBBRLG010000712.1:0-3016 GCA_038231495.1 Gemmatales bacterium
CCCTCACGGTCGCGGCTCCGACAATGTGGACGGGCCAGGCTTAATGCATCTGCGTCTCCCAGTACGCCAGCTCGCTGCTACTGGCGGAGCGGAACAACGCGTCCTGGTAAAGCGCTTGCAGCCAGGTGACGACGTTGCCCTGCGTCTGGTTTTTGAAAAACTCCTGCGAGGCCAGGAAACCGGCGGCCACGTCTTCGCTAGTCGCACCGTTTTGAAAGCGGTTGACCCAGTAGTTGACTTCATCCGCGCTCGCCTTGCGGCCCAAAACAGTCTGATAGGTGTTGCCGACCCGCTGGCCTTCGCGCTCGGCGCTGGTCGCGAAACCGAAGGCCACGTCATTGGCCGACATGCCCTGCGCCAACGCCTGCACCCAGTGGTCGATCTCGCTCTGCTGGGCCTTGCGCCCCAAAAGGTCTTGGTACATGCTGTTCAACCAGGCCGGCGAACCGCCGTGGTTGCGGATGTATTCGGCCGACCCAATGAAGCTCGCCTCGATCTGCTCGTCCGTCAGCCCCTGGGCCATGCGGTTGACCCAGTAATTCAAGCCGGCGGCGTCCGGACTCCGTTTGAGATACGTCACGTACGCCGCGTTGACGAAGTGTTGAAACCCTTCCGTGCTGTGGGTGATCGTGCCGGCAATTTGCAGCAGGTTGTTGGGCGCGGCGTTCGACTGGGAGCCGCCGGGCGTGAAATTGAGCCGGACGTTGGCGGCGCCGATGGCCACGGTCTGGGTGACGGGACTTGCCAATCCGCCGCCACTGGCTGTGACCGTGTAAACGCCCGGATTGACGGGAATGCTGTAGCCGCCGGTGTCGAACGCGGCAACTGCCCCGACGCCGGCCACGCTGACCGTCACGCCCGACAGGCCTTCACCAACGTCGTACTTGCCGTTGCCGTTGGCGTCGTTGAAGACCACACCCGTCACGAACGCGCGATTGTCGTAGGTGCTGCCGGTGTCGATGGTGTAATAATTGACGTACGTGCCGCTGCCGTTCATCGTTACGCCGACGCCGGCCGACTTGTCGGCGTTGTTCATCGCCAGCAGGTGCAGACGGTGGCCGAGGTCCGAAACGCCGGCATCGACGATGAGGGCTTTAAGGGTGTCCGCGCTCGAAGAGTAACCGGCGGCGATGCTCTCGCCGAAATCGTGCCAGGCATAGCCGGCGTTGGTCTCGCGCCAGCCGGGGTCGTGGCCCGCAAGGTCGTAGTGCCCGAAGTAATTGTTCGCGTTCATGTCCGCCGAATGGCCTTGCGCCGACTGAATCAAATGCGCGTCGAGGGCGAGCGGTGCCGCGGGGGCGACGTTTGCGATGGCGGGCAAGCCGATGGCCTGCCCGTACGCCGCCGGATTGGCCCGAATGTCGTTCAACTGTTCCAGGAAAAGCTGTTCCACCGCGGTGGGCTGAATGCCAGACATGGCGAGGCGCGATTCCAACGGTTCGAGGCAAAGGCGCAGCGTGCGCGCACCCGCAGCGTGGCGGGTCGGGGTGATCGACATTTGATGAGGTTTCCGTTTACGAGGCGGGGAGGTTGCGTCCACGGCATCCCTGCCGAAAGATCGGATTCAGTCAGTTGAAGGGGGAACAACCAAGACCACGAGTCTGGTCGGGGGAATTCTCTGGTATAGAAGCCGGCGCGTCAAGTACTTTTGTTAAAGTCCTCCCAATAGGTGTAAACCCACAGAAAATGTGAGGTCTGGGCAAAATTTAGCCGGATTAGAGTCATGGCGAACGCTCCTGTTAGCATTGTCCAGGAACCCCAAAGTTCCTATTTTTCCGATTATACCGGCCAGATTTGGCGCGCGCCCCTGGTCCCAATTATCCTGCTGGTAACAACGGGGATCATTTTTGATCGGTACGCTTTCGTACAGATACGGTTGTCATTGTTGGTTATGGCGATTTTGCTGGCTGGTTGGCTGGTCGGAACGATTGTTGGGGGACGACGCTGGTCTTATGTGCTGTTGTTGCTGGCTTGCCTGGCGGGTGGGGCTGCGTGGCATCACTACCGACGTGACGTTTTCTCCCCCGACGATTTGGGGCGCGTCGCGCCGCTGATTCCTCACCCGGTGAAGGTTCGCGGCGTCATTGACGAGGAGCCGCAACGAACCCTGGCCCAACCCGCGACGGCGCTGCTCTCGATGGACCGGCCGGAATCGAGCGCCACGGTGCTGCGCGTAACCGAAGGATGGCAGGGATCGGAATGGCTGCCGCTGTCGGGCCGCGTCCGACTCATCCTGGCGGGACCGGTACCGCCGTTGCACGTCGGCGATACGGTGGAAGTTGCGGGCCGGTTGTCCGCAGTCGAAGGCCCTGCGAACCCCGGCGAATTCGACCACGCCAGCTATCTGCGCGACCAGGGCATTCGGGCCATGCTGGTGGTCCGCAAGACGCCGGACGGCGTGACGCGGTTGGAGCGCGGCTGGCCCACTTCTTTCACCGGTTGCTTGATGGCGGTGCGCGGCTGGGGCCAAGAGCAACTGCGTGAGGCATTGCCCGACGAGACGAGCGGGGTGGCGATGGCGCTCTTGCTGGGCGAAGGCTCGCCGCTCACGACGGACGACTGGGAGAAGTACGTCAACGGCGGCGTGATTCACGTCTTGGCCATCTCCGGCCAGCACCTCGTCGTCCTGGCCACGTTCCTCTGGTGGGTGTTGCGTTTCCTGGGCGTACGCCAGCGGCAAGGCGTCGTGTTGGTGGCGGGGTTCCTGTTGCTCTACGCCCTGCTCACGGGCGGCCATCCGCCGGCGCTGCGTTCGGCTGTCACCGTTGTCGCGGTCGCCGTCAGTCTGGTGCTGCGCCGCCACGTCTTGCCGGCAAACACCTTTGCGCTGGCATTCCTGATCGTCGAAATCCTGAACCCGACCGACGTATTCGGTGCCGGCTGTCAGTTCTCGTTCCTGGCCGTCGCGGTCCTCTACTGGGGCACCCGCTCCTGGTTCCGCGACGAAGTTGACCCGCTGGAAAAGTTGATCGACGAAACCCGGCCGCGCTGGAGGCGCGGCCTCCGCTGGTTCGGC
>JBBRLG010000713.1:0-2965 GCA_038231495.1 Gemmatales bacterium
GACGTGGAACGCACCACCGAATGCTCCACGTCGGGCTTACGCCCCGACGCTCGCCTGTCCGGGCAGTTTAATTTCCAGGCTGGGATTAACTCGGTACCGGCGCGCGAGCCACCAATTCTTGCAGCACGGCGATGTCCACCGGCTTGGTGAGGTGTCGGTCGAAGCCGGCCGCTTTAGTGAGCTTGCGGTCCTCTTCCTGGCCCCAGCCGGTCAAGGCGATGAGCCGCAGCCCGCGCTGGGTCGGCTCGCGACGCAACCGCCGGGCCAGCTCGTTGCCGTCCATCCCCGGCATGCCGATGTCCAGAAACGCCGTGTCGGGCTGAAACGAGCGGGCCAACTCCAGGGCCGTCGCGCCGTCGTGCGCCACGCGCACGTCCTGGCCCATCAGCCGTAACAGCAGCGCCAGGCTCTCGGCGGCGTCGTGACTGTCATCGACCACCAGGATGCGCCGCGCCGGAAACGATAACGCGCCAACTGCCGCCGGCTCCGGCGCGGCCGGCGGCTTTGGGTCCGCGGGTGCCAGCGGCAGGCGGACGATGAACTCGCTGCCCTGACCGGGCGCCGTGCTGCGGGCCGTCACGGTGCCGCCGTGCATTTCCACCAAACTCTTCACGATCGTCAGGCCGATGCCCAACCCGCCCTGCGCCCGGGCGTCGGCGGTGCGCACCTGGGTGAACATCTCGAAGACGCGGGGCAGCATGTCGGCCGGGATGCCGACGCCGGTGTCTTGCACCCGCACGACCGCCTCGCCGCCCTCCGCCGCCGCCGTCAGCCGGACGTGGCCGCCCGGCTCCGTGTACTTGGCACTGTTGTTGAGCAGGTTCGCCACCACCTGGGCCAGGCGAATCGGGTCGGCGTCCAGGGAGACCGGCGTCGGCGGCAAAGCGACCGTCAACTGATGGCGGCCGGCGTCGAGCATCGGCCGGCTCGTCTCGATCGCGTTTTGCAGCACGGCGGCCAGCTCCACCTTTTCCTTGCGCAGCTCGATCAGGCCGCGGGTGATGCGCGACACGTCCAACAGGTCGTCCACCAGGCGCACCATCTGGCGCATCTGCCGTTCCATCATGGCCCGCGCCTGTTCGGCCATCGCGGTGTCATTGCCCGCGCGGCGCATGATTTCCAGGCTGTTGCGGATCGGTGCCAGCGGGTTGCGGAGTTCGTGGGCGAGCGTGGCGAGGAACTCGTCCTTGCGGCGGTCGGCCGTGCGCAGGGCTTCCTCCATCTCCCGGTGTTCGGTGATGTCGGTGTTCGTGCCGAACCAGCGCACGATGCGACCCTCCTCGTCGCGCACCGGCCGGGCGCGCGACAGATACCAGCGCATCACCCCGTCGTGCCGCCGCAGCGGGAACGTGTCTTCCCACGGCTCGCCGCGTGCGATGGCCGTCCGCCAGGTGGTCAGGACGCGCGGCAACTCGGCCGGGTCGTGGACCGACTGCCAGCCCCAGCCCTGCATCTGTTCCGCCGTCATGCCGGTGTAGTCGTACCAGCGCCGGTTGTACCACACGATGAAGCCGTCGGACTGCGTTATCCACGCCAACTGCGGGATTGAGTCGGCGAGGGTCCGGAACTGCTCCTCGCTGGCGCGTAGCGACGCCAGCAGTTCGTCCTTGCGGCAGTCGGCCGCGCGCAGGGCATGCTCCGCCGCCCGGCGTTCCGTCACGTCGCGGAAGATCAGGACGACGCCGGCAATGGCACCACCCGCGTCCCGGATGGGGGCGGCACTGTCGTCGATGGACCGCTCGACGCCGTTGCGGGCGATCAGCACGGTGTGGTTGGCCAGGCCCACGACCACGCCTTCGCGCAGCACCCGCGCGACCGGGCTTTCCACCGTGTGCCGGGTCGTCTCGTTGACGATGGCGAAAACGGCTTCCAGCGTTTGGCCAACGGCTTCTTCCGTGCCCCAGCCGGTAAGCGCCTCCGCCACCACGTTGAGCGACACCACCCGGCCCGCAGCGTCGGTGACGATGACGGCGTCGCCGATGCTGACGAGCGTAATCCGCAGCTGCTCCCCCTGCGCCCGCAACGTTTCCTCCGCGAGCCGCCGCCGTCCGACCTCGCGTGCCAGTTCTTCCACCTTCTCGTTTAAGGCGACGAACGGGCCGCTGGCGGATTCTTCGGGGACCAAGCGCAGAAGAATTTGGGGCCCTTCCTCCCCGGCGGCGGGCGACAGGCGAGCGCCCTCACACCGGCAGGCAACCGGCTGCCCACCCGGCCGCCGGAGCGTCACCGATCCGAGGACGACTTCGCGGCTGCGCGCGCAAGCGTCGAGGTAAACCGCGACCTTTTCGGGCGGGTCCTCGACGAGGTCGGCCAGGCGGCGGCCGCGCAACACGTCGGGCGCGACGGCCAGGCATTGGAACACGGCCCGGTTGGCGGCCAGGACAGTGCCGTCGCCGGACAGCAAGAGGGTGGCTTCCGGCAGCGCGTCGGCCACTTGCAAAAACGGCTCGGGATTCACGATGGGAGCTTACCCTTTGAAAAAGGCCTGGCGGGGCGGGGTGAGTACCGGCAAGTCGGCAATAGCGGGAAGGAGGCCGAAGCCGCGGGCATTTTCAATCTCCTTCTGTACGAAATTCCACTGAACGATTGGCGTCCGGCGACGGCACGAACGAGGCGCAGGCCGGCTCGTTCCAAAGCGCGTCGGGAAGGTTCGCCATTTCGCTGCAAATGATGCGCCGCGCTGGGGGGAGCCAGCCGCGGCACGAATCGCGGTCGAAGGGGGGCGTTAGGCGGGGAGCAGGCGCTGGTAGAATATGGGCAGATGCGCCGTGAAGGCGGCCAACGGGGCATCGTCGAAATCGTACCGAAGGGAACATGATTGCGAACGATCGGCAACTGCAAACAACCCTGGAACGCATCACCTGGTTTCAGAACCAAGTAGCTTTGCCCTTTTTTGGAGTGCGGCGCTTTTCCGCCGCTTTTTGTCTTTGGTTTTTCCGCGGAAAAACAATGAAAACAAAGCGGC
>JBBRLG010000714.1:0-2952 GCA_038231495.1 Gemmatales bacterium
ATCGACGGGTCCGCTGGAGGGCACCAACAACAAGATCCGGACGATGCAGCGTCAAGCCTACGGCTTCCGCGATCAGGAGTTCTTCAAACTCAAAATCTATGCCCTCCATCGAACGAAGTACGCATTAGTCGGATGAACCTTACTTATCAACAGTACACGATGCAGCAGCACCGAAACTGCAGCAGCAGCGCCAGAATCTGCTACAGCAGTACCAGAATCTGCTGCAGCAGTACCAGAATCTGCTGTAGCAGCTCGCCACAATCGAGCAGAAGAAGCAGGAACTGGGCACGAATGTGAAACTTTGGTTCATGATCCAGCCTTGCTTCCGCTAACCAAGCGCTGCACATGACGCGGGCCGCATGTTCGATTCTTGGGGGTTCTTAGTTCACCGAGTGGCCCGGGCAGGTGAGTTGTGTCGTTCGGCAACCCGACTTTCATCCTCATAACGCTTGACGTTATTAGCGCGTCCCGTTACGATGACGCGTATGATCCGCAGCTTCCGCGACACGGAGACGGAGCGGCTCTTCGGGCGCGAACGGGGATGCAAACGCGCGCCCTCTCCAACGCGCGGCGCTGCGGAAGTTGCTGCTCTTGGACGCCGCCGAATCGCTGGACGATCTTCGCGTCCCGCCAGGCAACCGCCTACAGAAGCTGGCGGCCGACCGCGCGGGGCAGCACAGCATCCGCGTCAATGACCAGTACCGCGTCTGCTTCCGCTGGGAGGGCGGCGAGGCGCACGACGTGGAAGTCGTCGATTACCACTGAGGAGACGTCATGCCGCGCCGCAAGCTGCCGCCAATCCACCCCGGCGAAATATTACGAGAGGAGTTCCTGTCCCCACTCGGCGTCAGCCAGTACCGGCTGGCGAAGGACACGAGCGTGCCGCCGCGGCGGATCAACGAGATCGTGCGGGGGTCGCGGTCGGTCAGCGCGGACACGGCGCTGCGGCTGGCGCGGTACTTCGGTACGTCGGAGAGGTTCTGGCTGAACCTCCAGGCACGCTTCGACCTGGAAGTGGAGAAGGACCGGCTCGGGGACCGGCTTCGTCGTGAGGTGAAAATCCTCGAAGTGGCCGGTGCGTCGAGTCCGTCAAATTAAGAGTCGAGCTACGCCGTCCAACCCGCGTAAGCCGGCTGCTGAACGGGGGTCGTTCGGCTTCGACGTTCCAGCGCGCACCTCATTGGCTTGCCTTTGCGGAGTTCGCGCGTGGGCACTCCGCTCGGGATTCTGATTCCTAAACGGTGTTCTCCAGGGTGGGTAGGTGCGGCCAGGGGACCGCCGATCACGCGCTCCAGGGTTGCCCGACGGCGACCGAGGGAGGCGTAATACCGATCTTGCGCTTCGGGCTTGTGTCATTCCACGCCGCGGTGAGTATATCACACAACTGGCTGATACAAAATCGTCGATACCGCGCGGCCGGGCGACACGAGGACGAGACCGCCCTCTGGCCCATTTACCTGAACCACCGCCCCCGGCCGGCCCTGGGCGTGTTCAGTCAGGATTGCTTCCAATGCCTGCACGGCTGCTACGGTCGGTCGATCTGCCGACAGGTCGTTGTAGCCGAGGGCTTGCATCGACCGCAAGCGCCGGTCTCTTTCACCCGGCGGCCCGCCGTGCTCGACGTGGGCGACTTCCTCAAAGAAACGGCGCAGGATTTCGATGCCGTAGCCGCGCTGCGACCGTTCATCCCACGGTTCCAAAAACGTGCCGTTGTAATGATGGTTCGGCGTGTATTTGTACTCACCCGGTGAACGGTCTTCAATCGTTACCTCGACGCCGCGCTTGCGCTGGTGGGCGTTCCAGACGCCGTTGTCGAAACGGAATTGGACTTCCTGCTCGACGTAGCCGGGGAAGTTGTCGGGCGTCACCCAGCTCGTGTGCAGGTCGAACGCGGCTTCGCGGCCGTCGGGGTACGCGTAGACCATTTGCAGCTGCACCGAATCCCAGGTGTTATCGGCCGGCTTTCCGACAAGGCCGCGTTGGCCGGTGGCCGTGACGCGCGCCAGTCGGCAACAAGGAACGTCGGAGCAGGGCAGGGGGGTGCCGAACGTGAAGTCGATCAACTTGATGTAGTGGACGGCAACGTAGGTTCCGGGATTTCGGCCCGCGATCCACTCCGCGAACTGCAGGCCGCTGATTGATTTCGGTTCCAGCAAGGAACAATAACCGTTGTTGACATGCCGCAACACGCCGTCGGCAACGTGGGTCCGCAGCTTCTTGTGGTCGGGGTCGGCAAGCTTGTGATAGACCACCTTTGCGAGGACGCCGTGCCGCCGGGCCAGCGCCACCAACTCATCCAGTTCTTGCAGGCGGAGAACGGACGGCTTCTCAAGCAAGACGTGTTTGCCGGCTTGCAACGCTTGCCGGGCGGCGTCGAAATGGCGGTCGTCCGGGGTGGCGATGCAAACCGCGTCGATCGGTTGACTGAGCATGTCGCCGACCGCGTTGACGCCGCTGCAATTGGCGAAGGCACCAACGCGCGCGTCCGCGGCTTGCCGATATTTCTCGCCGCGAACGCCGGTGCGGCTGGCGACCGCGGTCACTTCGACCGCGACGACGCCGAAATCGGCTCGGAATAGTGGTTCGCGGTGCAGCTGCTCGAATAGCGGCCGATAGGTTTCCTCGAAGATCATGCCGAGGCCGACCATGCCGACGCACAGGCGGTTGCGCTGTTGGTGCGGGGTGTGTTCCATGGCGACATGATAACGGGCCGTTCCCTCAGAGAAAAGCCTGCGTAACTCGCTCCGATGCAAAGAAGGGCGAGAATCGAATGGGGACTTTCTCACGCCGCTACCCCTTGCGCGGACAGTTGTTGACGGAGTTGCTCCGGCGGGTGCCGGCGCAACACCCACCAAACGGTTTTGGGCAGCGACACCCCCCGCACGCCAAACGGTGTGTTCTGGCGTAGCCGGCCCGGTCGGTACTCCCCGCAGTTACAAAAAAGCCGCGTAA
>JBBRLG010000715.1:0-2951 GCA_038231495.1 Gemmatales bacterium
TCGAGATAGGCGGCGTATTGTTCGAGCGTCAGGGCCATGTGCGCCCGCCTCCATCGGGGACTGGAAACCAACTCAAAGTAGCAGGCGGCCGGGGGACATGCCAGGGCTGTTCGGTTCTCGGCGGGCTGCGGGGGCGCACCTTATGTCCGCCAAGGTCCGCCAAGGTCCGCCAACGTTGGCGGACGTACTATCAGCGCCGCATGGCGCGGATCGCTGCCCTGGGTTGCCCATGACCGCATGTCCGCCAACCCGCCACGCAACACGACAGCCGGAACAGCGGCAACGATAGGCACGCATCTCCGACAATCGAAGGGCCCTGGAAATTGGTGTCAGTTCATTTTTCCTTGACGGACGGGAGCGAGGCGGTTAGGCTTCTATCATGCCGCGTCCCTTGCGTCCCGTCGCCGACGGCCTGCTCTACCACGCCCTCAACCGGGGCAACAACCGCGCCGCCGTCTTCTTCGCCCCCGACTACTACCGCACCTTCCTGGTCGCCCTGGCCAAGACCAAGCGCCGCTACCCGTTCCGGCTGTACGGCTATTGCCTGATGACCAACCACTTCCACCTGCTGCTGGCGCCCGAGTCCGGCGTGCCGATCAGCCGCGTCCTCCAGTCGCTCACCGTCGCCCACACCTGGCACTACCACAAAGACCGCGGCACGACCGGGCACGTCTGGCAGGGGCGGTTCAAGAGTCCGGTCGTCCAGGACGACGACCATGCGCTGGCAGCCCTGCGTTACGTCGAGGGGAACCCGCTGCGGGCGGGCATGGTCGCCGACCTGGCCGACTACCCGTGGTCGAGTTACGGCGTCCACGGGCTGGGGCGCGCCGACCCTTTGATCGGCGCGCTGCCGGCGTGGGAGGCGCTGGGGCGCGAGGCGGGGGAGCGGCAGGCGTGGTGGCGGCGGTGGGTGCATACGCCGCTGGCGGAGCGCGAGCTGGCGGAGGTGCGACGGTCGGTGGTGAGCGGCCGGCCCTACGGCGCAGCGATGTGGGCGGAGGGGACGGCGGCGGCGCTCGGCCTCCCGCCGTCGCCAAGGCCCCGCGGCCGACCCCGAAAGGACCAAGAAAAATGAACTGACACCAATTACCCCGGCCTCCCGCCGTCGCCAAGGCCCCGCGGCCGACCCCGAAAGGACCAAGAAAAATGAACTGACACCAATTACCCTCCAATTACCCTACGGCTTACCACTCTATAGCACTTCCTGCATGGGCTTAACCTTGGGAGCGGGCAGCGAGCGACCTTCGGACTCGAAGTGGGCGATCACCTCTTCAATCACCTCGCATAGATCAACGTAGACTTTCTTCGGATCGTCCCCGTGAATCCCCGTGATAAGATCGGGGCATTTGCCGATGTACGCCCCATCTTCCTCACTCCAGTCGACCCACTTGTGATATTGGTCGCTCTTTTTCATTCTTGAACATCCTCGATCGCTCGGCGTACCTATTTCTCCTAATACGGCTTGGCGTCATCGCCGAGCTTCCCGCTAATTGTAACGGCGGCACGATACCGAGGATGCACGAGCTTTCGGTGCGACCCCTTGCCTCGCGGAATTTCGTCGAAACTGGCTGCCTTCAGATCCTGGAGCAATTGTTGAATCTTCCTGGCCATTGGATTATTTGTGAGTTCGGTTTTCCGAACAACCTCCAGGACAATACCTCAGCCTTGATTCTCCCCTCATCGGTCAAGCCGACGGTCTTGTTTTTTTGAGCGGTTTGTGAAACGACTCCCGACCCCTTTTCATCTCTGGGTTACACGTTCGGCCGCAACTACTCGCCGAGGACGGGCCGCAGCTACATCGGGCCGCGTCCCTCCGGGAAGAAGATCCACGGGATCTGCCAGGAGATTCGGGAGCAGACGAGCCGGACGTGGGGGTGGCTGGCCCCGGAAGTGATGGTGAACCGGATCAACCGGCAGTTGGTTGGTTGGGCGAACTACTTCTGTCTGGGGAACGTGGCGCCGGCCTTGCAGCAGGTGATGGCGCATACCTGCCAGAGGCTCCGTCAGTGGCTGGGTCGGAAGCACCGCGTGCAGGGTCCGGCGCGAGCACGCTATTCGGACCGCTACCTGCGTGAGGAACTGGGACTGGTGTGGCTCCCCGAGCGACCGCGCCCCCGCGTCTTGTGGGCGAAGGCATGAGATACCTTGTCCGAGAGCCGGATGCGGGAAATCCGCCTGTCCGGTTCGATGAGCGGGAGGTGGAAACGGAGCAGGGCCAGGCGAGTGAGGCACCGGCAGCCGAAAGGGCCGGCAACCGATGGGCCTGACCTAAACCACCGCGCCACCTCTCGACTCTACTCCTTTCCCTTTTCCTTTCCCGGCTTGTTTCCTGACAGGGTTAAGGCGGATTAAAGATGTTGTGGACGTAGGTCTCGATGGCAACCAGTTTTTGATCGACAAGAATATCCTGAACGGTGGTGCCGGAAAAGGCGCGATGGAACTGGTTTAGCGTACCGTAACGGGCGGTCAGGGAAGCAGATTGGAGAGCGTTATACGCCCCAATAATGCTGCGGTGTCGGCTGCTAACGAACCTTGTCCGGTCACTGTGGCCGCCGGGGTGTAAACTAAGTCGGGAAGCCAGACGGTCAACGCAATGAAGGGCCGCGTAGAAAGCGACGATAGCCGCCCAACATCCATCAAGGGTGCTGAGCGGCGTGCCATTGTTACCAGTGTCGAGCAGCTGCCTGTTTGCCTGATGCTTCTCGCTATGTTCTGCGGAGCTAGGCATTCCCGAACTCGATCCGCACCGCTGAGTCCGGGTCGAAGAACGCCCGCAGTTCCTCCAGCGAAGACGCGGGTACGAGCATGACGCCGTCCAGTAGCCCCCGCGCGATGTAGGGCGCGGCGAACTCGGCCAGCTTTTCGCTCAACTCGAAGTCGTAAGCCTCGGCGTCGGTCATCAGATACAGACAGACGTTACCGTTGCCTTCTTCGGAAAAAAAGGCCTTGAA
>JBBRLG010000716.1:0-2951 GCA_038231495.1 Gemmatales bacterium
CGGCTCGCTTGCTGGCTTCTGCGCGGGTTCAGCCAGCAAGCGAGCCGCTTGCGGCTACGACAGCGGGTTCAGCCAGCAAGCCGCTCTTTGGAGTGCGGCGGCCCGACGCCGCTTTCTTTCTTTCTTTGACGAGGCAGCACGCTTAGAAAAAGAAAGAAAGCGGCGTCGAGTCGCCGCACTCCAAAGGGAAAAACACCTTCCTTGATCCCGCACCAGGGTACGCTCTGACGGGAGCCTTTTTCTACGCGACTCAGTAGTCCACTACGGACTTATTCCCGACCTTCTCGCGACTCCTTGCCGGGACGGCGTCGGCTCGCAGTTCGGCTGGAACCCTTGACTGCTCCGACCCCTCAGGGAAAGCCGGCCGGTGTGCAACAGGATGAGAAACGACGGCACCAGAATGGGCCGCACGATGAACGTGTCCAGCATCACGCCGAAAGCCAGTGCGAAACCGAGTTGTTTCATCTCCGTCAGCGACCCCACCAACAGCGATGCGAACGTCCCCGCCATGATGAAGCCGCAGCTGGATATGATCGGGCCGGTCCGGTCGAGCGCCTCGGTGATGCCGCGCACCGCCCCGTGCCGTCGTTGCTCCTCGTGGACCCGCGTCATCAAGAAGATGTTATAGTCCTCGCCCACCGCGATCAGGATGGTGAACAGGAAGATCGCCACCCGCCAATCGATGCCGGCGAATCCGGCCGGGTCAAGCAGGTAGAAGACGGCGAACGTCACGCCCAACGTGGTGTAATAGCTGAACAGGACGCTCAGGAGCAGGTACACCGGCACCCAGAAGCGGCGCAGGAGGACAATCAGGATCACGAGGACGCTGGCCAGCACCAGCAGCTCGATCCGGAAGCGGTCGCGCTGCATTACCCGTTCCAGGTCGCGAATGCTCGGCGTCGTCCCGATGAAGTAGACCTCGGCGTCCGTGCGCATGCCGTCCGGGAGCGCGTCCCGCAAGGCCTGTTCCACCGGGTCCAGGGTATCGACGCTTTTGCGAGAGAAGGGGCTTTGGTCCAGGACCAGCTCCAAGCGGGTTCCGACCTTGGCACGCCCGCCCAGGTCGGTGAGATAGTGTGCGCGTGCCGCCTGTTGCACGGCCTGTTCGCGCTCCTCCTTGGGCACGGCAATCCCCGAGAAGTCGTTTTCGGACTGCGCGGTAATGCCCAGCGGTGCGGCCAAACTGCGAACGTCGGCCAGGCCGAGGGTCTGCTTCTCGTTGCGGAGTCGGTCGGTGATCTTGCCAACGAGGGCACGGCCCTGGTCGCTGCCGAAATCGACCTTGGGATCGACGACGAGTACCGTGACGGGGCCGACCATGCCCGCGGGAAACTTCTCCTGCAGCAGCCGCGTCCCCGCCCCACTGGTGGCGTCCGCCGGCAGGTCGCCGATCATGTCATAGCTCAGGTGGTTGTAAAGGAAGCCGGCGCCGATCGCGAACGGTGCCATGAGCGCGACGGTGAGAACCCAGACGCCTCCCGCCCGGCGCAGCAACAACTCTCCCACCCGCTCCCACACCCGCTCCAGCCAGCCGTTACCACGCGGTGCCTCGGTGGCGGCAGGTGCCAGGCCCGTAGGTGCCGGTTGCCGGTGGGGCCAAAACGCCCAGCGCCCGGCCAGGCACAGGAGCGACGGACTGAACGTCAGCGTGGCTGCCAACACGAGCAAAATGCTCAAGGGAATGGCAAACCCCGCCTCGCGGAACTTGCCGAATTCGGCGAACATCATCATGCCGATCCCGCACATCACCGTGGCCGCACTGCCCGTCAGTGCGCCCCCCACCTCGCCGACCGCGCGGCCGACGGCCTCGGACGGCGGCAGTCCGCGGTCCAACTCCTCCTTGTAACGGGCCGTCAGGAACAGGCAGTAGTCCACCCCCGCCCCGTAGGCGAGGATGGTGATGTAGATTTGGAGGCCCCCGAAGACCGTGACGTACCCCGCCTGGGCCAACAGGCCCAACAAGTTGACCGCGATTTGCACCGCCAAGTATACCGTGGCCAGCGGGATCAACGCCAACAAGGGTGCCCGGTAGATGAGGATCAGCAAGCCCGCCACCAAGAGTACGGTCAGCAAGCCCGTGACCCGCACACTCTCGAGTTCGGCCAACGAATGGTCGCGGCCGAGCACGGCGCTCCCGGTCATCAGAACGTCGATCCCGGCAGGAATTTTCGCCTCTTCACGGAGACGGCGGAGCAAGGCCTCCGTCTGTTCAATGACGTGGTAATTGAGGTGCGAACTATATTCCGGGGTCAAATCGACCACGACCAGCAGCGCCTTGCGGTCGGCACTAACAAGGAGGGCGCCCGCGCCCGGTGCGTTGGGGGTCCGAATGCGCGCGATGATCGAGCGCTGCGGCGACACCTTGGGGGCTGCCGTCTCGTCGGCGAACAGGGGGTCGTCCGAAGGCTGGATTTCGTACGCCAAACCCCCATCGGCCTCGGCAATCTGGCGCAGGCCGGGTTCCAGACTGGTCTCGATTAACTTGAGGGTACTCTCGAAGGACGCTCGTTCGTCGTCGGTCCGGTTCAGTACCAGCACGACGTTGCTGGCGGCCTTGTCCGTGGGAAAGGCCCGTCCAAAGACTTCGGCGGCCCGGCGGCTCGGAGCGTCCGGCGGTAGGAAGGAGAATTCCTTGTCCTGGCCAATGGCAGTCCACGACGGCGCGGCCAGCCAGGTGCCAACGGCCAGGGCGACCCAGCCCACCAACCAGAACGGCCAGGACCGGCGAACGACGTTGCCCAGAATGCGAAAGCTCATGAAACAAGGGGGATTAGGTCGAGGGAATCGCCGGGGGAACACTTCCTTTACCGGCGGACCGGAAACGGACGTAACCGTTCACTCCCCCCCTTACGAAGGGGGGGCTGGGGGGGTTACTCGCGAACTCGCGACAACGCCAGTCCGGGACAAGTGCAGTGCTTCACGACACGAGGCGACTACCGTGATAGGGAGAC
>JBBRLG010000717.1:0-2931 GCA_038231495.1 Gemmatales bacterium
ATTCGCCAGAATGCGGGTGCGGTTCGCCCGCATTCTGGCGAATGCGGCTACGGACCAACCAATCAATCGACAGTTGACGAAGCATTAGAGGCAGCGGACGTTTCACTTTTCCGGGATCGCTGGCGGCTCGAACTCCTTCCGGGTTTCCTTGAGCACCGTGCCAAAATCCTCGGGTACCGGGTCGAAACCCGTCAGGTGGAAGAGCGTGAGCATGGTCTTGCCCTTTTCGGTCTTCCCCGCGTTGAGAAGCCCGTCCCGGAAGCGTTTGACGCTCGCCGGGTCCAGCGCCTTGTCGTAGTAGGCGATCACGACAGGGGGAAAAGGTGGCGACTTGGCCACTTCCTTCAGCTTATTAAAGCGGCCCGGCTTACGCTGCTTGAACGCTTCCAGGGCGGCCCGATCGATCACCGCGGCTTCAATCGTGCCGTCCACCACGTCGTCGAGGCAATCCTCCACGCTTTCCGGAGTCGTGACTTTGGAAAAGAAATCATTCAACTCCTTGCCCTGCGCCTTGCTCTCCCGTTCGACGAACAGCCGTAGGAAGGGTTGGCCGGTGTCGGGCAAGGAGATCGAATGCCCTTTCAGGCCGGCAAAATCCTTGGCCGGGTCGTTCTTGTTGGTGACGACGTAAACGATCGGATAACGGTAGAGGTTGACGGCGAGGGCCAGCGGCTTGAGGTCGGGGTGGTCCTTCTGCGCCCACGCGAACTCGTAGCCCTGGAAGACGCCCACCTGCATTTGCCCCTTCGCCATCTTGTCCGTCAGCTCCCGCCAATCCTTCTGGCGCATGATGTCGTTGTCAAACTCGGTTTCGTCTTTGATAAACTTTTTCAACGATTCCAGCGACCCCTTTTCACGCTGGCCTTGCTTCTCCGAAGTGAGGCTGCCACTGGTACCGATATGCAGGGTGTCAACCTTGGCCTGCCGGGCATCGGCCAGGGCCAACGGGACGCCGACCAGGGCCGTCAGGAGCGCAGTCCGCAGCGCGAAGCGTCGCCCTTGCCCGGTTGGCGCTTGCAAAACAACCATGAACGCATCTCCTTGGGGCAAGTCGCTTCGTTCGTAATGATGCACGCCAAGACGCATCAACCCAGACTTTCCGGCGTTGGATGGGCAAATGGAGTGCCAAAAAGGGAGGGGAGGAGGAAGGGGGGTCAGGCGTGAGAAAGGGCCGACGACTCCGAGACGATCCTGCCGCCCCCGGCCTGTCGCCGAGGGCGGCTGTCCCAAACCATTACTTGCCGCCTGAACCCTCCACGGTAATCGCCGGGGTCTTGGCCACGGCCGCATCGGCCAGGCCGGCGCAGAAACCGCCCGCCGTGATGCGTTCCAGGTCGGCCAGCGCCAGAATTTTGTTGTAGAGATACTGGTTGTACAAAGCACGCGACTGCGCGCCCAGAACCCGCGCGTTGATCACGTCTTCTGCCCGGACCTTCAAGTTGGCGGTGTAGTCCCGCGTCAGGTCGTCGGCCGCCTGGTCGCCGGCGTCGGCGGCCTCGCGTGCTTGCGGCACCTGTTGCGACGCCTCCTCCCAGCGCAGGAAAGCATCCTCGGCCTCCAGGGCGATCAGGTTCCGAGTCACCGCGACCGCCGCCTCCGCCCGTTCGTGCAGCGTCTCGGCGCGCTTGACGCGCTCCGAGCGCGAGCCGACGAGCAGCGCAGGCATCTCGGGGGCGACGGCACCCGGTCGGTACTCAGTGCCGTGCAATTCCGGGGACACCGGCTTGGAGTGAATGTCCGCCCCGGCGGCAAAGGTTTCTTTACGCTTGAACAAGCTGGTCCCCTGGGCCTCGACTTCCAGGCACGCGACCTGGGCGAAGACGCCTGCCTGGACCAATTCACCCCGACGGCCGAGCGCCAGGGCGATGCTTTCCGCGCGTGTGAGCTGCGCCCCTGAATCGGGCAGACGACCGGCCGGCACGTCGAACGGCGCGTCACAGCCCACCCCTACCGCCTCTCTCAGGGAGGCCAAGGCTCGCTTGACGCCCTGAGTCGCCTGAATTTGCCGCGTCTGGGCCTGACGCACATAGACGAGCGCCCGCTTGACGTCGGCGGCGGTCAGGTCGCGAGCGCCGTCGTCGAGCTTCTGCTTGGCAGCGCCGTAGGTGGCGGACAGCCGTTCCACGACGCCGGTCGCGATGCGCTCCTGTTCGCGGGCATAAAGAACCGTGAAGTAAGCCCGCGTCACGGCGTAGGTCGTTTCGCGCTCCTCCCGATCCACGCCGGCGGCGGCGGCGGCCACGCCGAGGGCGGCCTGCTTGCGGCGGTAGGGGATTTCGCGATCGATGACCTCGGGAATCCGCAAATTATCGACGGCCCGCTTGCCTTCCTCGGCCGCCGTCAGGCTCGACCGTGCCGCCGCGATGCGGGGCTGTCGTTGCTGGGCGAGTTGAAGGCAATCGGCGAGGTCGTGCGTCCCCGTCGCCGTGGCGACTGGCGTGGGCATCGGAGCGTTGACGCGTGCGGTTGGCGGTTCCGTGCCGGCAACCCCCTGAGCCTGAACCTGACAGGCGGAGACGCACAGCAAAAGGGGAAGCACAAGCACCCGGGTGGTTCGTCCCCGGGGCCCGAACGGATGACGGCAGCGGCGCGACATGGGGATTCCTTCCACTCCAGCGGTGTGTAACTCGGTGTTGACCAGTCCCGTGCGTCCTTCGGGACTGCACGACCGGCAATAACCGTCATCGACCCGCCGGCTTCAATAACTTCAAAGGAGGACCGGGCTAACCCGGATCGTTCCAAGCGAGGGGAGGCGAAGTTTAGGGTCCTGCCATTTATCCGGTGAATGCGGCGGGTGCGCCAACGGCAATTGGCGAACCGCACCACAAACGCCCGTAGCCACAAGCGGGCTCCCGTAGCCACAAGCGGCCGCTTGTTGGCTGGGCGAAAGCCAACACGCGGGCCGCTTGTGGCTACGGGCGTTTGTGACCG
>JBBRLG010000718.1:0-2916 GCA_038231495.1 Gemmatales bacterium
GGGCGTAACCGGCCGTCCGCTACGCGGCCATGGCATAATGTTGTTCCACGACTTGGCGATAAGGGTATAACCGTTGCATTTCCTCCGCGATGCGATAGCTCTGGTATTCCTCCCAGTGTCCACTTACGAAAAGGCTCCGCACTTCCAACATCGCCTCCGCGCCGGCAAGCGTCCAGTGCATCCCGGCACGCTCCATGCGGTCCTTGACCAGGTGCCGGCATGCCCCTTCAATCGCCCCGCTGGCAATCGGATAGCCCGCCGCCAAATACTCGTCGTAACGCATCCGCTCCCGGTTCTGGTCGTAATAATGGCAGACCGACCGCAACGTCTTCCGCTTCGCCGCCGACAACGACCGCTTGGAGCCCATCACCCGCAGGCCCCGGACCACCAACGCCACCTCGCCCCGCAACACCCGCAACAGCCGCTGCCGCACAAACGCCTCGGCCGCCGCGCTTTTCTCCGGGTGAAACACATGCGCCGCCTGCCACAACCGCGGCGTCACGTGCAACAAGTCCAAGATGCCGACCGTGCAGCGCCCGTTCAGGTATTCCTGTTGGGCATCCCACAACGCCTCCTGGCCGTCGCTCAGATAAACCGTTTCCTTGGCGCTGCCGGAATTGCGCCGCGCCAATTCCCACATCATCCAGAGGAAGACCGCCTTCATCCCGGACACCGGCACGTCGTCTTGCGGCAAGCTGGCCCACACCTGTTTGTGCCGCGGGCGCGGCCGGTCGGCCTTCGGGCGTGGCCCGTCGCGGAACAACGCCGCCACGACTTCCTCCGGCGTGCGCCGGTAGCGGTCCACCGAGTAGACCGTGCCGACCGTGGCCATCCGCTTTTTGCTCGCCTTCTCGCCCTTGGTCCGGTGCGCCGCCGGCGCCGGGTCGTCGGCCGAGCGGCGCAGCACCACCCCCTTGCCGTCGGCGCTGACCACCATCACTTCCCCTTCTTCCGCCGCGGGCGGCATCGGCCGTTCCAAGCGAAAAGGCGTGGCCAACTCGGCCATTTCCTGGTTCATGTGCTCCAGGCTATCGACGGGTTGCTTCAGGTGCAGCATCCGCGCGATAGTGGTTTGGACTTGGCCGAACGCCTCTTCGACGCACAGGGCCTGGTCCCAGTCTTGCAGCACGTAGGAGAAGGCGCCGGCCGGCAATTGCAGACGGTTGTCCAGGGGCACGAAGTCGAGTTTTTGGCCTTCGCGGCTGCCATAGGCCGCCCGCAGCAGTTGGAAGGCACCGAAGATGGAGACGTAGCGGCGGCGGTGCAGTTCGGGCAGACGGTGCAGCGTTTGCCCGTCGGCCAGCGTAACGGTTTCGCCTAGGTCGCCGGTGCCGCAGAGGGCAAAAATCTGGCGAAGGAGTTGCTGGCCGAATTGGAGGAGTTGGTCCCAGATGCCGCGTTCAATGACGTGCAGCGCGTCGCCCTGTTGGAGGGCAGTCTGCACGAAGGCGACCACCTGATCGAGTTGCTGGTGGAGCGAATCGGTTTGGAGGGTGAGGGGTTGCTGTGTCATACTCATGGCGGGCCTCCGGGTGGATGAGGTTAGACGCAGCTGCATGGTGCGAACATGCCAGCTGCTTGGGTAATGTCTAGCCCTCGGAGGCCCCTTTGTCCATTGGCTGGTTGGCGTAACCATTACGGTGCCAGTCAGTTATAGACAAGCGGACGGGCGGTTACGCCCTTATGAATTTCGCATCGACAATTTGTTGTCGATGCGCTTACACGGCGATTTTCAAGGCCCTGAACAAGCGCCGCGTTTCCGGGCGAAGGTTGTAGTAATGGCGATCTACCGGGTTGTTGCCGCGCGGCGGAGGCCCTGGCAGGTTGCGATTGCGCAGCACGGGCTTCAGGACCTTTTCGCTCAACGTCCCCAGCGCCACCAACGTCCGCAATCCCTCGGCAGACGATTCGTACCGACGGCCCTTGCCGACCTCGGTTGCCAGTTTCTTGCCACGCGGTTTCTTCAAGTCATAGGCCGCTTGCCGCGGTTGGTAATCCTCGGTCGAGACTCCCAAGCGTTCCTGGACCTCGATCGCCAAATCGCCGCTGGTGAATCCGCCCGGCCGCGTCGAAAGCGCAACCACCGCGTCCCTGAGGGCTGCCCTCCGCGCGCTCGCCCAGTTGATGCCCGCCACCCGCGCGGCGCCCACGACCGACGGTCCCGGCAACGATTCGTACGTGCCGTCGTCCAACGTGGCCGAGTCCTCTCAGCCGGCCTCAAAGAGGCCAGCTACATCTGTAGCTGGCCTCTTTGAGGCCGGCTTTCGCCGTGCCGCGAAGCATTTTCTGCCACGAGAGCGGCCGACCGGTTACGCCCAATCGTCTTCACCGTCTTTAGGTCCAACCTGGACCGCGTGCGATCGATCGAACCCTGGAACAGGCGCTCCAAGTCGCGGCCACGCTCGAAAAGGAAGTTCCGGCTGTACTCCATCTGAAACAGCGATACCGCGTAGCGAAACCCGGTCCGCTTCTGGTCGTCGCCGTGCAGCGCGAAGCACGGACAGCGATAAAGCCAACGCTCGCCAACCTGCATCGAGCGCCCTCTAGCGTCTTGCGAACGCAAGTCGCCACGTGGCCCCACTCGGCGTCCCGAATGGGGAACGTGTAGTGGTTCGCGTACGCTTGCTTACGCCGCAGGTCGATCCCCCGTTGCCGAAGCGATGCGCGTCCCAGATCGGCGCCGGCGCTCGATTGACCAGGACGAGAAAAAGTCCGGTTCGCCGCGGATCGGTCGGCAACTTCGCTTCGGCGATGTCATGCTTGCGTTCGCCAGCGGCACAGTCGATGACGGGAATATACTCCGCGCGGCCAAGAATGATGGTTTATCCGCGCAGCTGCTTCATATAATCTCTCTTTCGGGTAGGTTTCCTCCTCCGCATGGGAGAAGTCAAGGATGGCACCGCGCATTCGTTTGAC
>JBBRLG010000719.1:0-2912 GCA_038231495.1 Gemmatales bacterium
GCTGCTTGAGGTTGTTCGAGCACGACATGCGGGCGGCGGCTTCGCGGACCTTCTGCACGGCGGGCAACAGCAGTCCGATAAGGATGCCGATGATCGCGATGACCACCAGCAACTCGATCAGCGTAAACGCCGACCGGCGCAACGAACGGATCTTTCCCATAAGACCTCCACGTGAACAAGGGAACATGAGGGACAAAAAAGATCAAAAAACCAGGGCGCTGATTCCTCATTATTTCTTAATCAAAACCGTCCGCATCGGCCAGTCGTTGGCGCAAAGGAGCGAATTATTTCGAGGACCACGGGCGTCGGCCGCGGAGGGGCCACCGTTTTGCCTTCATTTCAGCCTTGCGGCCGGAAATTCGGAACAACTCGAATTCCACTCGTTCTACACCATACCCGCTAACATCCGCCACGACAACAGAAAACATTAAAAAATTTTCACAAAGTGAGAAATCGCGTCCGGCGGGCGATTTGCTTCGGTTGCCGTAGGATAACGATGCCCCCGTACGCGATTCGCAGAATTGCGGCGAAACGGCACTCCGAAAGGTGCGGTGACCATGTTCCAATGCAATTGCGGTACCTGGCTGTGCGACGGCAGGCAGCGGCACAAACGCGCCGTCTGTTTCCTGGCGACCGCGCTGGCCTGCCTGGCGTGCCTGACCGGGGGTTGGCTGGGAATTGCCGCCGACGCCCCACCGGCTGCGGCGATCACGCCCGCGACAGCGCCCGCCAGTTGGACGACGGCCGCCCCGCGCGAGGAGATTCGGCCGGAATTCGCTTACGATCCCAAGGGCGGCGCGGACGGCAAGGGTTGCTTCGCGATCGAGGCCGACCGCCGTGAAGGTCTGGACGGCTGCTGGAAGAAAACCTTTGCCGTGACCGGCGGCAAGTACTACCACTTCGCGGCCCGTTTCCAGGCCAGGGGCGTAGCGTTGCCGCGGCGCAGCGTCGTCGCCGAGCTGCACTGGCAGGACGGCCAAGGTGCGAAGGTTCCCCTCGACAAGCAGCCGGTTACCGAGTACCTGCGCGGCTACACCGCCCAGGCCGAGACGGAGTTTCCCACCACCCGCGACACCGACCGCCAGGGCTGGACCGAGGTGGCGGACACCTACCAGGCCCCGGCCAAGGCGACGCAGGCTGTCGTCGAGCTGCACCTGCGTTGGCCATCTCCCGGCGGCGAAGTGCGCTGGGGCAGCGTGGCGCTGGCCGAGACCGAACCGCCGGCGCCGCGCACGGTGCGGCTGGCGACGGTCCACTTCAAGCCCTCCGGCGGCAAGACGCCCCTGGACAATTGCCGGCAATACGAGCCGCTGATTGCCGAGGCCGCACGGCAGAAAGCCGACCTGGTGGTGCTCGGCGAAACGCTCACCTACGTCGGCCTGGGCAAGAAGTACGACGAAGTGGCGGAGCCGATCCCCGGGCCGTCCACGGACTATTTCGGCAAGCTGGCGAAGAAGCACAACCTTTACCTCGTGCCCGGCCTGCTGGAGCGCGACGGGCACCTGGTTTACAACGTCGCCGTTCTGATCGGTCCCGACGGCAAGGTGGTCGGCAAGTACCGCAAGACGTGCTTGCCGCGCGGCGAGGTTGAAGGCGGCATCGCGCCGGGTTCGGAGTACCCGGTCTTTCCGACGCGCTTCGGCAAGGTGGGCCTGATGGTCTGCTACGACGGCTTTTTCCCGGAAGTCGCGCGCGAACTGACGAACGGCGGCGCGGAGGTAATCGCCTGGCCGGTATGGGGCTGCAACCCGCAGCTGGCCCGCGCCCGGGCGTGTGAGAATCACGTCTACCTGGTCAGTAGCACCTACGAGGACGTGGCCCGCAACTGGATGGTGTCGGCCGTCTTCGACCACACGGGCGAAATTGTCGCGCAAGGCAAGGACTGGGGCACAGTGGCGGTGACGGAAGTGGACCTGGACCGGCGCACGAAGTGGGCGAGCCTCGGCGACTTCAAGGCCGAGATTCCGCGGCACCGGCCGGCGGGTGTTGGGGATAAATAAGATCGTTTTAATTGCATTATGGCGTTTGGCGTCAATCCACGGTGATCCGCACCACTTCGACGCGGACCCACAGCGGGTCGAGTTCGTGCCGCTTGCCTTTGCCGAGGTGGTTGTCCTGGTAGCGGCCCTTCTCGTCGTTGAAGCCGACCCACAGCTTTTCGTTGTCCCTGGTCAGTTTGATTTCCAGCGGCTTGCCTGGAGGCAGGCACTTCGTCGGCCCCGTCGATTCGGTCTTGAATAGCAGGGCAAAGGCGTGGTTCGGTTCTGTAGAAAGGGCGAACGGCGGCGCGTCCTTGGCGGGCTGGCCGGCAGTCAACCCATCGGGGCCGTTGACATTCTCGCCGGGTTGGTCGCCGTTGCCGCGGTCGATGCTGCCGCCGGCCCAAATGCGCACCACGTCGCCCTTGCGGACGCCGCCCTTGAGGTTCAATACAACCTCGCTCCAGTCCTCTTTGCGGACGGCGGTTTCGAGGAAGTCTTGCGGGACGTAGTGCGTGAGTTGGCGGCTCTCCACGTCGGCGGCGATGGTAGCGGAGGATATGACGAGGCACACGCCGATGGCAAATTTAGACATGGGATGTGGATTTCCTTTGGATCCGTTTGCAAGACGGGCCTCCTCATTCAATGGGCTGCGCCTGCCCTGCATTCATGGGTTCCGTCATCGGTCCACTCGAAGCAGCGGGAACCCCGCCGCCTGGGCTGTCGGCCACCAACAGCCCGATCTGCTTCAGTCAGCTATACCCGCGGGCGTGCATCCTTGGACCAGGCGTAGCCGCCCCCAGCAAGCAACAGGAGCGTAAGGCCGCCGAAGATCATTGTGCGCTTCATGACACTCCTCCGCAGAGCCTAGCAGGGCTTGACAGCCTTTACTAGATGTCCATTTCGTAAGTTGACCGCCAGTCGGCCGTAGCC
>JBBRLG010000720.1:0-2910 GCA_038231495.1 Gemmatales bacterium
CCGTCCCCGTCAGGTTCGACAGCCACGGGTCCTGGGTGCGGTCCTTGCCGACAAAGGTCAGGCTGGCCGCATTATGCAACACCGAACCGCAGTGCCGGCCCACCCAGGCGCGATCGGTGGCGGACAGGCCGAGGTTGGGCAACGTGATGTCGCCTTCGAGGCAGACCGGCCGTGGCAGCGGACGGCCCAGTTCGCCCTTCCAGTAGCCCAGAACCTGGTCCAGGCGCTCGGCCGCCGGTTCGTCCTTGCGCGAGCGGATTAACACCGCCAGCGGCATTCCCTCCAATAACAGATCGCGTAACAGGTATTGCCCCAGGAGGCCCGTGCAACCGGTCAACAGCAGATGTTTGGACATACGGCTAATCGACACCTCGGTGGGGGTAACGGCCATGGGAGGTTCAAACGACGGAAACGGGGCCGTCCGCGTGGCCGACTTCGGCTCGGTAAGGATGGTAGGCGGTCAGGCGCACCGGCGTGGGGTCGTACAACTCGTAGGTGATCCCCCGCCAATCGACTTTGCGCAAAAAACTCACGGACACGAGGGCGGCAACGTAAATACCTTGCGTCAACGGCCCGGCCAGCGCCAGCTTCCACCACAAAGAGGCGGGCAGGCGCACGCCGCGCTTGCGAGCCATGCGACGTAGGGAAGTGTCGATCCACAGCAAGGCCGACGCCATACCTGCCACGAACGCGGCCAGCGCGCCGGCCGTCAACCCGGCTGACAAGAAGTCCCCCACGCCAAGACTGGTCACCGACACGGCCAACAGCAACAAGAGCGTGAGCCCGGCACCGACGCCCGTGACCCGCACCAGCGGCCAGCAGGGGTGGTGCAACCGGACGGTGAGCAGTTGCCGGCGGATGAAGGAATAACAGGATTTAAGCGCGATGCGCTCGGGGTTGACCATGGTTGCGGCCGGCACGAAGCACACGCGCAGGCCCAGTCGCCGCAGGGCGCCGTAGGACATCGTGTCCTCGCAGAAGCAGCGCTTCCACTGGTCGAGCAGGTCCGAGTCGCGAAACAACTCGGCGCGGAACGCCAGGGAGCCCGCCCAAGGGATGCGAAACGCGAACATTTGCGAGCAGGCCGCCGCGTTCCACAAGCCACGGACGAGCGAACCCCAGTCGTCGGTTTCTGGGAGGAACCAGCGCACCCCACTCGTCGCGCCGACGCCGGGGTCGCGCAGGGGCCGCACGAGGTCGCGGAGCCAGTGCGCGTAGGGGATCACGTCGGCGTCGATCAACACCACGACGCGGACCTCAGCGTCCAGGTCGCCGATGGCCTGCACCGTCCCGCTGACCTTGAGGCTGCACGTTGCGTATTTCGTTTCCAGCACCCGGACGTGGACGCGGGCCGCGGCCTCATCGTCGAGGAGCGGCCGCAACAGTTCCCAGGCCGGGTCGTGTTCGCTATCGATGACGATGTGGACCTTGTAATCGGGGTAGTCCTGCTGCAACAGCCCGTGCAGGCAATCGACCAGCGACGGGTCGGCACCGCGAACGGACAGCACGACCGCGGCGCGGGGCAAGTCCTCGTCGGGCGGGGCGGGCGTGTTGGGCGGCGGGTAACACGCCGCCAGCCGCCAGGCCCAGAGGACCTGAACGCCGAGGAAAATCAGGGCCATGCCGAGAGCAATCAGTGCCGGGTAGAGCATCATGCTTGGCAATCTCAACAATCCAGGTGCGGTATTCGAGCTTACGTTGGTTGTCGGTCAGACGCCGATCGTTGCCAACGGGTAATCTATCAAATTCCGTGCCAGCAGTCTTGAAAAAGGACGGCGGTCGGCCACCGGACGGTCGTTCGGACGTTCGTATTGGAGGACACTCGGAGAACCGGATGCGAAGTACCTGCCGCGCGGGTATAATCCGCCGTGAAGTCGAAGCACCTGACGTGACGGAAACTGTCCATGAACGACGCCAACCACACAGGCCCGTACCAGTCGGCAACCATCGACGAAGTTGCCGTCGAGCAGCCCCAGCACATCGGTCGCTACCGGGTCGAGAAAATCCTCGGTCAAGGCGGCTTCGGCCTCGTCTATCTGGCCCACGACGACCAGTTGCAGCGACTCGTTGCCATCAAGGTGCCGCACGCCCGGCTCGTCGCTCAGAACACCGACGCCGAAGCGTACCTGACCGAAGCCCGCACGGTCGCCAGCCTTGACCATCCGCACATCGTTCCCGTGCATGACGTTGGCAGCACCGGGCAATTCCCCTGTTTTGTCGTCTCGAAGTACATCGACGGCACCGACCTCGCTACGAGGCTCAAGCAATCGCGGTTGTCGCTTCACGAAGCCGTGGAATTGACGGCGTCGGTGGCCGAGGCGTTGCACCACGCCCACAAGCAAGGGCTGGTGCATCGGGACATCAAGCCCGGCAACATTCTGCTCGACCGCAGCGGCAAGCCTTTCGTGGGGGACTTCGGACTGGCTCTGCGGGAGCAGGACGTGGGCAAGGGACCACGCTTCGCCGGGACGCCCGCCTACATGAGTCCCGAACAAGCAAGAGGCGAAGGGCACCGTGTTGATGGCCGCAGTGATATTTTCAGCCTGGGCGTCGTCTTCTACGAATTGCTCACCGGACGCCGACCTTTCAAGGCCGATTCGCAAACGGAACTGCTCGAACAGATCACGAGTGTCGAAGCTCGTCCACCCCGCCAAATTGACGACCACACCCCCAAAGAACTGGATCGCATCTGCCTCAAAGCCCTCTCCAAGCGGGCGTCGGAGCGTTTTTCGACGGCGAGGGACATGGCCGAGGACCTGCGGCACTTCCTGGCCGACTCGCCTCCGTCCGGCAAGTCCACGATCACGGGGCAGCGGCGGGACGAGGCGGACGTTGCGAGGCCCGTACCCACGCCGACGACTCCACCCGCATCCGACACTCAGCCCGTCAAGATCGTCCCGAAGGGGTTGC
>JBBRLG010000721.1:0-2875 GCA_038231495.1 Gemmatales bacterium
CGGCGTTGGAGTTCCTGTATCATTCGTTGGTGGCTCATCGTGGCGGCCTTCAAGCCCCGGCACTACTCGCAGGGCAGTGAACGGTTACCAATTTAATTAGCATTTTCCCTGTCTTTTTTCCGTGTTTTCCGTGTATTCCGTGGTTTACTTCTCCTCCGCCAACACGCGGCGGACAGCAGCCGGCACCTCCGCGGTGGGAACGGTCGTCTCCGTGCGCTGGGCGAGGTCCTTCAGCTTCCACACGTTTTGGGCGAACTCGTCACCGCCCGCGATCAGCGCCACCTTGAAGCCGCGCTGCTCCGCGTACTTCAGCTGGTTGCCGATCTTCTTCGCCTCCGCGTACACCTCCGCGCCGATGCCCTCGGCCCGCAACGCGCGGCCCATCTTCTGATACGCGCCCAAGTGCTCCGGGCTGAATTGCACGATCAGCACCGGGGCCGCCGTCGCAACTTTTGGTAATAAGTCCATCTCTTCCATCGCGGCCAGCAGGCGGTCCAGGCCGAGCGACGCACCGACGCCGGGCAGCCGTTGCTTCGTATAGACGCCGGCAAGATTGTCGTAGCGGCCGCCGGAACAGACGCTGCCGATGCCGGGTTTGTCGAGCAGAAACGTCTCGTAGATCGTGCCAGTGTAGTAGTCCAGGCCACGCGCGATCGACAGATCCAGCTTGATCCGTTCCTCCGCAACGCCGGCAGCTGTGGCCACGTCGAGCAACTCGGTCAGGCGCTTGATGCCGTCGGCGGCGCGGGCGTTGGTGCCATACTCGCGGTGCAGGCGGTCGAGGATTTCGCGGTTGCCGCCCTGCATCTCAACCATTGCCAGCAAACGATCCGCCTGGGCACGGCTGACCTGGCCCTTTTCCGCCATCTCCTCGTAGACCTTGTCCTTGCCGATCTTGGGCAGCTTGTCGAGCGCGATCAGGATGGCCTTGGTCTTGCCGGCCAGGCCGATCTCTTCGAGCAGCCCGTTCAGCACGAGGCGGTTGTTGACGCGGATTTCAAAACGCTCAAAGCCCAGCGCCCGCATCAGGTCGTGGATGACGAGGATGACTTCCACGTCGCTGGCGTTCGACTCGGTGCCAATGGTGTCGAAGTCGCACTGCCAGAACTCGCGATAGCGACCGTGCCCGGTGTTTTCGCCGCGCCAGACGGGGCCCATGTGGTAGCGCTTGAACGGCGTGCCGAGCTTGCCGATGTTCATGGCCGCGAAGCGCGCGAACGGCACCGTCAGGTCGAAACGCAGCGCCACCTCGCGGTCGCCGTGGTCGCGGAAGCTGTAAATGAGCTTGTCGGATTCCTCGCCGCCCTTGCCGCGCAGGATGTCGAGGTATTCCAGAGCCGGCGTGTCGATGGGCGCGTAGCCGTAAGAGCGGTAGACTTGCCGGGCCTTGTCCAACATCTGTTCGCGCGGGATCATCAACGCCGGCGAATAATCCCGGAATCCTTTGAGAAGCCGCGGTTCGATCAGGCTGGACATCCTCAATCCTCTGCGTCGGGGGTCGGGGGTCGGGGGCCGGAAGAAGAGGGAAACAAAATAGCTGTTAGCTGTCAGCTATTAGCTGTCAGCCAATTCCGACGCCCGACGTCCGACACCCGACACCCGATCCTAATGCCGATTCCGATACCGGTTGCTGAACTGTTTCATGAAACGGCGCTCCTCGTCGGTCAACGCCGCCATGCCCTGCGCCGAAATCTTTTCGAGCAGTTCGTCCATCCGACGTTCTTCCGACTCGCGCCGTTCCTGTTCGAGCAGGGCCTTTTTCATGGCCCGCTGTTCCTTCCAGCGCTTCCACCAGCCCGGCTTGGCCGGGGCCGGCGCGGCGGTCGTGCCGTGCTCGCGCTCCAGGCTCGTGTAGCCCTGCGAGAAGTCGTAGCCGAACAGCGAATCGTCCGCCCCCAGTTCCAGGACGTGCCACTGGTGCATGCACGAGACCCAGATGAAAAACGTGAGGCCGAGGGCCAGCACTTCCTGGTAAACGATGGCGTAAAGGCCGACCACCACGGTCACGACGATGCCGGCGATGACCGCGGCGAACGTGGCCTGGCGGTAGCCAACGAAGAACCACAAAATGCTCTGAAAAATGCGGCCGCCATCGAGGGGGAAGCCGATCAGAACGGTGTTGATGAACAGCAAGAGCCAGTTCACATAGAACAGGTGCGTCAAGAGCGCCGTCGGGCTGTAGGGTGCAACGTACAGGTCGGTACCGTTGACGTGCCGGACCGGCAGCACGTCGGGCCTTTCGGCACTGACGGGACTCGTGCGCGCGTGATACCCTTCCAGGGGGTTCCAGATCGGCTGGGTGTTGGTGGCGAAATAGAGGGTAAGGCCGCAGGCGATGCACAGGACAAGGTTAACGAAGGGGCCGGCGGCGGCGGTGATGAGGTTGGCCCGCGGGTTCTGCGGCACCTCCACGTTGGCCAGCCCGCCTAGTGGCCAGATGAGAATTTCCTGGGCATCGCCACCCACCAGCCGTGCCCCGAAGCAGTGGCCGAACTCGTGCAGCACCACGGATACGAAGAGCAATGCCATCACGACGGCGGCGTCGAGCCAGGCACCCTCGACCGACTCCGGCTTGGTCTGCCAGGCCGCGCGGAGGATGAGGCCGCCCGCGACGAACGGGAAGAGCAAGTGGACGCGGACCGTGATGCCGAACAGGCGGGGGCCGATCGGCAGCGACCAGGATAACGGATCACGCATTGCGGCTACTCACCACTCGGGTGCCAGCGTTGCCAGACGACCTCTCCGATCTTAGCATCGCGGCGCGCAGGACGCAATTCCTTGAACCGCAACCCTTCAGAGCCGCGGCCGGATGGGGGCGGGGGGAAAACCGCGCCCGTACGGGAGCGGGGCGGGAAGTGTGTCAAGTAGGGTTGCA
>JBBRLG010000722.1:0-2865 GCA_038231495.1 Gemmatales bacterium
CGCCTCGATGGGCCGCATCTGGGCCAGCGCCCTTCGCAGCACCGTGACGCGCTGGAGCACGTCGGGCGCCAGCAGGAGTTCCTCCTTGCGCGTCCCCGACTGGAGAATGTCCATCGCCGGATAGACCCGGCGGTCGGCTAACTTGCGGTCGAGGACCAACTCCATGTTGCCGGTGCCCTTGAACTCCTGGAAAATCACGTCGTCCATGCGGCTGCCGGTCTCGATCAGGGCCGTACCCATAACCGTCAATGAACCGCCCTCCTCGAAGACGCGGGCCGAGCCGAAGAGCCGTTTCGGCGTCTCCAGCGCCCGCGAATCCACGCCGCCGCTCATCGTCCGGCCGCCGTTGCCGGTGTTCTTGTTGTAGGCCCGCGCCAGCCGCGTCAGGCTGTCGAGCAACACGAACGCCTGCTTGCCCTGCTCCGCCAGGCGCTTGGCTCGCTCGATGACCAACTCCGCCGTGCGCGCGTGGCTGCTGGAGTCGCGGTCCGAACTGCTGGCGATGACCTCGCCGCGAATCGTGCGGCGCATCTCCGTTACCTCTTCGGGACGCTCGTCGATCAGCAGCATGATGAGGTGCATTTCGGGGTGGTTTTGCACCACGGCCTGGGCGATGTGTTGCAGCAAGATGGTCTTGCCGGTGCGCGGCGGCGCGACGATCAGGCCGCGCTGCCCTTTGCCGATCGGGCAGAGCAAGTCCATGACCCGCGTCGTCAGCGGTTCCCGGCCGGTTTCGAGCCGGATCTGCTCGTGCGGGTCGATGGGCGTCAGGTCGTCGAACTTGCGCGGGCGGTATTTTTCGGGCGCCTCCGACTCGATCTGCAGGATACGCGCCAGCCGCGGGCCGCTGCCCTTCTTGGCCGGCTCGACGGGGCCGGCAAGCAGTAAGCCTTCGCGCAAACCCATTTTCTTGATGAGGGGGGTGGGGACGTAGGGGTCGGCCTGCTGGGCGGTGTAGTTGCGGGAGGCGTTGCGTAGGAAACCGTACCCTTTCGGGTGGAGTTCCAGTACGCCCTGAACCGAATCGTCGTGTGCCATGAAGTTCCTCGGAAGATGCACCGCGAGGGCATCGGGAAAAGTGCGCGTGCCGCGCCTTTTACGTCAATGGTGATCGGAGAAAGAGGGAAAGCATCAAACCTTCCGGTGCGGCGTCGTCGCCTCGAAGGTGCCGTCGGGCAACGGCGTCAGCTGGTAGTCGCCGAACAGGTTGGGCGCCTCGGCTTGCATAACGCCCAGCACCGCGACGGCGAGCTTACGAATTTCGACCTCGGCGTGGCGGCTGGCCCGCATTTCGATGAAGTGCCGCAGTGCCCGGGCGTTGGCCGTGACGAAAATCTTCGTCTCGGTGGCGTTGGGCAGCACGCTCCGCGCCGCCTGGCGGGCGAGCTTCCGGCGTTGCGTGCGGTCCGGTTCGTCCTTGAAGCGGTCCGCCAGTTTCTCGACCAGCTTCATATACGACTGGTGGGCGTGGCCGACGGCTTCGAGCCAAAGGGCGTGGGTTTCCGGGTCGTCGGCGATCGCGTCCGGCTCGACGTACTCCGCAACCGACTCGTCCACGTACCTTTGAGATAATTGAGAGTATCCAAATCCGCTTCTATGGCGCACCAGCTCGTGGGTCAGGCTCCGCGACACGCCGGTGAAGACAAAATTCCAGACGGCGTGTTCCAGCACCGAGCCGTGGCCGACCTCCAGAATGTGGCCGATGTAGGCCTTGTTGCCGCCGGGCCGCGGCTTGGCGAACGACAGGTAGCACAGTCGCCCGGCGACCTCGGCCAGGTACTCGCCGGCGATCTCGGTGTCGGTCTGCCAGGTAACGCCGTGGTCTGCCAGGAAGCGGTCGATCTCGCTGCCGTCCACGGTCTGCCGGCCGGTGAGGTATACGGTCGGTTCGCGCAAGATGCGGATGTCTTTGGCTGGATCGAAAGCAGACATCAGGGATTCCCTTCCCGGATAGTACGAATGATAGCACGCACGCCGGTAATACTCAAGGAGTCCACGCAAGCGGGAGGACACTGGGGGGCGGCTCAAGCGTCGGGGTCTGGGGAAGCGGGGCAACCCGAGCCGGCCGAAAATTGTTTGCGGCTCTCATCATAAGCGCCTGGCGCGCCGTGTCAATCAGGAGATTAGAGGAATGCCGCAGCGAGTTGGGGTCGGCAGGCTTGTCCGGCTCGTCAAGCAAGCCGGCGCACGGCCACGCGCAGCGCTTCGCGGGATAGTTCTTCCGGCCCGCCATCTTCTGGTTCATCGGACGGTGCAAAGCAGGTAAAGAACAATCTCCTTCGTGCGCTCACGTTGAAGAATCTGTTGAATCGCGTCACGCAATCGCGTCTCGTCCTGAATGTCCGCAAAGGTTTCGCCTTCTGGTGTCGCGGCGGTAGCCGGCCACGGGCCAGGGACCGCCGTAGTGACCTGAAACAAAAGGTGCGTATACTCCGTCTTCCGAACGCGAAGGTAACCGTTGTGCCGAACCTTCGCGACGGCTGCGGAAACGCCCAGCGTGTCCACATAGAACTGAATCGCCCCCTTCGTCTGGGCGTCAATGTCGCCCGCCGCCTCGTACAGCATTTCCCGCAGCCCGCGCGGAGGCGTCAGCGTGGAGAAATCCGGCCATAAACTGTTTGGCATCGAAAAGCACTCCCCATCAAAGGTTCCAGCGGAACACCACCGGAAGGTGGTCTGACGCGGTCTTCCGATCCGGCAGACCGTCCGCGTCGAGCAAAGAAATGGTTCATCCGACTAATTCGTACTTCGTTCGATGCAGGGCATAGATTTTGAGTTTGAAGAACTCTTGATCTCGGAAGCCGTAGGCTTGGCGCTGCATCGTCTTGATCTTGTTGTTCGTGCCCTCCAACGGCCCCGTCGATA
>JBBRLG010000723.1:0-2864 GCA_038231495.1 Gemmatales bacterium
CACCAGCACGGTGCCGGCGTCGGTGTAGAAGCACCGCAGCCAGGCCGTGTTCGTCAGGTCCAGGCTGAAAAAGCGCACGTCGTGGCCGACCGCCATCTGGCCCGCCAGCGTCTCGACCCGCGGCTCCGACTCCAGGTCCGGGTAGTCCGCACGCAGCGCCTCCAGCGCTACCTCCACCATTTCTTCCGTCGTCGGCAGGTTCGGATCGAAACTGACCACGACGAACGCCGTGCCCGGTCCCTGCACCAACACCGTCCAGCCACCGTCCATCTCTTCGCGGTCCCGCGTCCAGTTCGCCGGGTAGCGAAACGTCAGGCCGTCTTCGTGAAATTCGTTCATTGTCCTTTCCTATTTCACTTCGAGGGTTTGCACGCCCAGCCCTTCCTCCCGCTCCGTCACGGCGTACGCCCGCAGGATCAGCCGCCGATAGGGCAGCTTCTTTGGCAACTCCAGCTTCACCTCGAAACGGCCGTCGCGCACCTCGGCTTCCGCCGTCGCCACCGCGAAGTGGTTGGCGCGTTCGTGGTTGGCCAGCATCACCTTGTCGCGCTGGGCACCGTCCTTTGGCAGGGGTTCGGCGTCGGGCGGCGTGCTGCTCACCGGGCGTTCCAGCGTCACGCGCACCTTCGCACCGGCCAGCCGTGCCGGCACCGTGCCGGCTACCGTGAGCGTTTCCCCGGCCTTCGCGTCGCCCCCAACCTTCAGATCCAAGTCGGAAGCGATGACGGGCAACTTGAGCGCCGGGTCGCCCAGCAGGAGGAACATTTCCAAATGCTCCTGGCGCTGCGTCGCCTGCGGTATCTTGGCGTCGCCGTCCACCGCGTCGAGCATGGCAAAGGTCACGTCGTCCATTTTGCCGGCCGCGACGCCCTGCTTGACCGCCAGCCAGGCCGTGCCCAAACGTTCCGGCGGCTGGCCGGTGAACGTGCTTTCAAAGAGGCCGTCGGCAGCCAACTGCACGATGGCCGCAAAACAGATGCCGTGCGAACCCGTCACCGCCACCGGGCCGTTCGGGTTGCGCATCGCCGCCACGCCGTAGCCTTCGCCGTCCTCGCCGCGCAACTGGCAGCCGTTGCAGCCGAACGTCACGAACACGCCGGCACCGCGACCGATCTTGAGCGCGGCCCAGTCGTCGCGGTCGAGGTAGTGGGCGCGGCCGCCGTACAAACCCTCCGCGCTGGAATGGCCCAGGTACAGGGTGAACGCCTGGCCGTCTTGCACGAATTGGAGCGCCTGTTTTTGCAGGTTCGCGTCCGGCACGCAGAAGCGCGACTGCGGGTTGTGGTAAAGCGCCCGGCCAGTCCAACTGCCGTCGATGTGGTCGAAACGCGCCAGGGCCAGGCCTTCGACGAGACGATCGACGATTGGATTGTACGCGGGAATCCCGGCCAGGACGGTAAGCCGTCGCCGCCATTCGCCGGGTGTTTGATCCTTCTCGAAGGCGATCGTTTTGGCCACCATTGCCTGCGCCTCCTCCACGTTGCGTGCCGGGAAGCGGCCCACCGCGACGGTCGGCAACCGGCCGTCGTCGAGACAGCCATAGCCGTTGTCGGTCGGCTCGCCCTTCATGCGGCCGGCCGTCCCTTTCAACGGCGGCAACGCCTTCTTGTCGGCATCCTCCGGCTTGGTTGTGCCAGTCGCGCCGACGAGCAGGACGAAGCTGGTCCCCTTGTGATCGCGGCAGATATTATTGACGTGTTCGCGCAGCTTCGTCGCCTCGCCGGCGCGGATTTGCTTGGCGTCGAGCACGTCGGTGGTTGCGACGACGACGACCTTCAAGCCCTGGGCTTTGCGATGTTCGCACAACGGCTCGACGGCCTTGCGAAACGCCGGCGCGACGACAACGACCCATTGTGCCGGCGGCGCGTCGGCGAGCGCGGACAGCGGCGTGAGAACCAGCAGCCCCACTACGAGCGAAAACCGCGACATGCTCACCTCCTGCGCGACGTAAAAGGCACGACGAGAACTACGGTCAGGGCGACCAGCCAAAAGGCGTCGTGGGCCAGCAGCCAATAAAGCGGTTCGTGGGCCGGCTTGATGTGGTCCGTAGCCAAAAGCCACGCCCACAGCCCACAGCATAGCAAACGGCCCACCCCGGCGACGAGGGCGAGGCCGCGGTAACGGTCCGGTCGGACCGCTGCCACAATCAAGCAGCCCGCGTTGGCCAAGTTCAAGTAGCCGAGGGTTTGCAAGAGAAAGCCGCGGTCGTCCAAGGCTGGTTGCTGCGGTTCGGGGATGTGCAAAGGGGGAAGTTGCAGCCAGGCGAGGAACACGTTCACAAACGCGATCGCGCAAAGGCCGGACGCCAGGCAATCGACGGCCGCGACGGCCAGGACGATTCGCGACGTCCGCCCCATTGCAGGTTCCCCGAAGCCGAGTGCTGGAGGAGGGACTTGAACCCTCACGAAGGTTACCCTTCTTCGGATTTTCGTACCACTATGGCTTTCGCCACCCTTGCGGTTTGTGGTCTGGACTTTCTCTTGGCCGTAGCGGTCCCCGCCGTAGGCCTCAGCCGCTAAGTCTCTACACCTTCTTCTTCCGGTCCGTGCGTGCCACCCGGAAGAAGCTTGGCTCGGGATTGCCACCACCTCGACGTGCTGAGGTTTCCCCGAGTTCGACTGAATTCACGCAGGAGGTTTCCCGCCCTGGTGCTCAATTGCTTCAAGTCCGATGCGTCTGCCGATTCCGCCACTCCAGCGATAGACCTAACTGTAGCGGGCGAGTAAGTCGAAAACAAGAAGCGTTTTAAACCCCAGACGCCAAAACGGCCCAAAGTAAACAATGTTAAGGGGGGCCGACCATCGACGAAATTAAGATGGGGGGATTGGGTCTTTGGGGGTGAAACGATCATGAAACACACCAAC
>JBBRLG010000724.1:0-2855 GCA_038231495.1 Gemmatales bacterium
CGCGGGGTTTCGCGTTTGGCACAACCCCAAATCGGCCCCCCCCCCCGGGCCGTTATTGGGCGCGCCGTACGCGTACGCGACCGGAGTCTAGCGCTGGATTACCCTCCGGTGGCTTACGCTCCCGGCTCGCCAAGATTTCGCCCGTTTACTCCGCCGTTTTCACGTCGATCTGCACGGCCTGCACGATTTCGCGCGTCTCCTGGTTCTGCACGAACGCCACCACCTTGAGCTTTTTCAACTCCAGCGGCTGGTCCTTCGTGGGGAACGGATCCTTCTTGCCGTATTTATCCAAATACTTCTTCAGGTCCTTTTTCAGCTCCTCCACGTCGATAGAGGCAGAGGTTTTCAGCGTCTTTTCCTTCATGGCGAAGCCTTCCGTGCCGCCGGGGAACGCGCGGACGACATTGCGGTGCTCGCTGATCTTGTTGCCGCCGGTGTAATCGACCTTGTCCTCAATCAACACCAGGCGCAGGCGCAACCGGTCCTCGGGCTTTTGCGGGGCGGTCACTTCCGCCTGGACGTCAAT
The DNA here is from genome assembly GCA_038231495.1 of Gemmatales bacterium. GTDB lineage: Bacteria > Planctomycetota > Planctomycetia > Gemmatales > Gemmataceae > JBBRLG01. Next base: position 527 of record JBBRLG010000724.1, read on the forward strand.
CTTGCCGCCCTTCTGCGTGGCGGTCGCGGTGACCTTTAGTTCGGCCGGCATTTCCAACTGCGGGTCGATCAGTGCGGTGTACTCGTCGTACTTTTCGGGCGCGTCGTCGCTGCCGCCGCCGCCCTCCGCGCCTGGCGTGCCGTTGAACAGGATCGTCGGGGTGCCGTTAATCAGCTTGCCGTAGTAGTTCGCGCGCTCGTCGGTCTCCTCGTTGGCCAGCGGGTCCGGCCCCGGCACGTGCAGGTGGTATTCGAGCAGGACGACCTCGCTGCGCTTGTACGACTTGGCCAGGGCGTCGAAGGCCAGGTCGGCGGCGACGCACGGCGGACACTGGGCGCCGGTGAACAGTTCGACCAGTACCACGCGGTCGCTCTTGGCCTTACGGCCGGCGAACATTTCCGGCTTCAGACTCATGTCGAGTTTCTTGATCTTCTCGTTGACGGCCTTGGCCTCGTCCTTCTTGCCGGCCGTTTCCAACGCCGCCGCCAGCTGTTCCAGGGTCCGCTTGTGGACGAGCGGCTTGTCCTTGGCCGTCAGCAGCTTCTCGGCCTTGCGGCCATACTCGACGCCCAGGTCTGCAAACTCTTCCTCGGTTCCGAGCAGTTTCGCCACGGACGAAATCGCGTACCGCTGGTACGACAGTCCAAACTTCTCCGCGCCTTTGACGGTCTTGTCGGCCCAGGCGGCGATTTCTTCCTTCTTCGCCTTCTTCGCCTTGGCCGCCTGCAACAGGTCGAGGCCCGCCCGCACGGCCTCCGGCCCGTCGGGGTTCTTGGCAAGAATTTCCTTGTTCAACTCGAAGGCGTCCAGCTTCTTCAGGGGCGTCTTTTCGAGCGTGACCGTTTCCATCGACTTGTCCGGCACCGTCACGGCACCGAGGAGTTTCTCGGCGGCCGCTTTGGGCACCGCGATCTCGAAGGAGAAAACCTCGGGGTTCGCCGCCCCGACCTTGAAGGTGAACGTCATCGTCCCCCCGGCGACTGCGAGTTTCTCGATCGTGGCCGGCGGCACCTTCTCGTTCGGGCTAACTTCGCCGGTGAACTTGCCGTCCTTCTCGGTGAGTTTGAGGAGCCAGAGGGGGCGGTCGCCGGCGAACACCGGGATGACCACCTTCCAGTTGCCGACGACGGCGGCCGCTTCCGGTTTGGCTTTCTCCGCGTCGGCCGGCTTGTCCGCCGCCCCGACCAGGCCGGTCAGCGCCACCAACGCACCGGCGAGCAAAACAGCGATTGCACGAACCATGAGAAGTCCCTTTTCCTGATGGAGAGCGGGGGGTTAGGCCTTGCGGCACTCCCTTACTCTACGGAGGCGGCTTGGGGGACACAAGAACATGGCGTGTAACAGCGCCGCGCCGGCCTCTCAGCCGAACGTCATGCCGCCTTCTTTGCGGATCTTGAAGCCGCACTCCCGGCAAATCAGGAACGTCTGCTTCATCAACAGTCCGATCCAAAACAGCGGCCAGAACACGAAAAGGAGGACGATCAAGACGATCAAACCCTCCTGGGCCATCTCCTTGCGCTCGACCGGCACGTCCTCCGCGCCGCAGTTGGGACACTCGCAGACGCGCCCGCGGCGGCGCAACCGCCGGACCGGCAGGGGACGGTCGTCGTCCTCGTCGTCGCGGTAGCGCACCAACGGCAGGTCGTCGTCATAGTCCCGGCGGCGCGGGTGGTCGTCCTCGTCGTCGTGGTCGGCGACGACGGTCTTTTTCTTCAACTCGCCGGGGACTTGCATCCGCTGCCCGCAGGTCGGGCAGGCGACCTTCCGGCCGGCCTCGTGGTTCTTCGACTCCAGGGGGATGCGACAGCTCGGACAACGGTAGTACAACACGGCAACGCCCTCGCCACGGGTTCCAAATTACCCATCTGACTATTCGCCCGTGCTTCCAAAGTATTCGCGGGCGGAGTGCGTTGCCAGCAAAAAAGCGGACCAAGGCAGAGCGGCAGAGCGCCGAAAAGGGTGTGGCAAATCTTTCGGGGAGCGAAACGCTTCCTGCCCTCGCCCCCGTGGTGTGCGGAGAGCCATTCAGCGACCACGGCAGCTTTTGCGCGTGCGCATGGGTCCGCTGGCGCACGCGAACGACACCCGGAAAGGCCGACCCTCGCCAATGTTAAATTCGTGGCGAGGGTCGAGATTGGCGAGGGTCGATCCGGCGTCGGTGGTGATGCGTAAGAGCCTACTAAAAAAGGGTTTACGGCTGCCTTGCGCTGAGCGTTTGCGCCAAAGCGGTTCGACCCTCGCCAAATGTGGATTGGCGTGGCTCGGGTCGGACAGGCCCGGTCGTCATCCAAAGGGGTCGCGGTGGGACAACGATTGGCCACGCCGCGTA
>JBBRLG010000725.1:0-2796 GCA_038231495.1 Gemmatales bacterium
GTGAAAGTCAGGTTCATGCAGGACTCAATTCACGTTTTTCTGCCTTGCCCGTCTCCGCCTCGGCCATCGAACGCCGCAAATGCGCGGCATTGGCGGGATTGCCAAGCAGGTACAGCGTCTCTTTCCACGAGTTGAATTCGTCTAGCGGCATGACCACGACCTGGTCGCCCCGATCGGTCACGACGATACGCGGCTCCGCATCGGCCAGGACCTGTTCGATGAGGCGCGAAAGGTTGCGCTTGGCGTCTTTCAATGTGATGGCTTGCATCGCAAACTCCTTGGTCGATCTCTCGGCATGATATTCCGGGCCGCAGCTGACAATTTGCAGTCCCGCACAGGTGCAGTGGTTCGGCGACTAGGTGCCTATAGAACTTCACGCCGAAGTGCGACCACCAACTCCGGATACTGATTGGGATACCGCTTTTGGATGAAATCAGCGAGCCATCTGGCGTGGTTGGGTGACAGCAGGCTGATCGTCCACCAATCGGCCAGCGACAACTTCGTTGACTGGATATACCCGTGGTCGAGGAACAGGAACCAGTCGAGTTCAGTACGGACGGTGTCGGGCGGGAGGCCATGCTCCGCCAGCACCGGGCCGTGCCGACGTACCCACTCGCGCCAGTCCTTGATCTTCTGGCGGTGGCGATGGAAGTTCACGCGACCTCCGGTTTGCCTCGCCGAACGCCAAGCTCACCCGCGGCGGTCGCGGGTGAGACAAAAAGCCTCGTTGAGCCGAGTTGCGGCCGCCGTCGGGTTGCAGCGTCTCGTTGGGCTCGCTAATTCACGCTCTCCCCTTTTTCGGCCCGAAAAACCGTGATGCCGGCCCGGTCAAGTGCAACGCTTGGTTCGCCGGCGCTACGGCTGACTGCGCACCTTTTGTATCAGGGCTTCCGCCTCGGGAAAGGAAAACCAACCGAGCCGTTCGCCAAGACCCTCAATGGGGTTGTAGTCTGCGATGACCGAAGCAGCGGTCGCATCGGGCTTCTCGCGGAGGTAGCCGGCGATCCACTCTTCCTTGGTGTTGACAGTCTTCGCAAGTGCTTCCAGCCGCCCCTGGAAATTCCGCGTCTCCTCATCGTCTTGATAGTCGCAGAAGAAACAGCTCTCCTTCTCTTCGCGGAACTTGCAGTGGCACTCGGGTGACGTGCAGCAGAACATCGTGATTTCTGTCATGCGCCCGTCGCCAATATCCTCAATTTCGGTTCGGTGGAGCGTCAAATACCAACGCCCGCGCTTTCCTTCCGCTTCGGGGAAATAGGTGAGGACGTATGGGCGAGGCTTCTTGCCGCAGCGGCCCCCGCAAACGGCCCCGACCTGAATCGCGTCATCATAATCGAGAACGATGTCGGGTTCGTGTTTGGCCTGCTGGATCAGTTCAAAAACCTCATGCAGTGAATCCCGCAGTTCGGCAGGGATCGGCACCTTGCGGCGTTCCTTCGGTTTGGGCAGAAACCGCCGAGCCATCGGAACCTCCAAGCCGGCGAACTACTGATTATCCATACCGGCACCCAACAGGTAGGGCTCGCGCCGGTATAGCAAAGCACCGGCAACTTGTCGCTAGGCACGGGCAACTTGTCGCTAAGCACCGGCTGCCGAACCGGTACCGCTCGCCCCAAGCCGCATTCGCTTTTCGCTCCTCCAAGTAAATCACGCCCTCCCTCCGGCGTCAAGTACCCGTGTCTCTTATGGTCGCCGGGGTTCCTGAGATATTATCTCGGCAGGCACTATCCAAACCCGCCGCTTTTGCCAATCGTGCTGTTTGGATAGCACGATACTGTCCCACCCGGATTGCCGTTTGCGTCCCCTTTGACCGCGTAACCTCGGACGACCGAACCACTCTTGCCAAAGCGCGGGACATTGGCAAGGGTGCGATTTTGGCACGCCGCAACGCTCAGGGGCAAGCGGCTTTGCACAAAAAAGGGTTTGCGATAGCGCTTTCCGCCTCTGGCGCAAGATGGTGGCAGAGCGGCGGACGGGCATAGTTCAAACGGGGGTGGCAAAGGAAGCAACCCTTGTTCCCAGACGTGGCGCTGGGGGGCCACCGGAAACGAATGCTTGAAGTCTTTGCCCGGCCAGGAGTTCCACCTTCGGAAATTCGTTCGGGGGGGTGTGTGGGTGGGCGAATGAAACGAATTCCACCGGTTGCCTCGTGGCGGCTTTGGAACCAGGCCCGCCAACTTTGGCGGACTGTAGGGTCTTTGGCGGACTCGCCAAGCTGCCAAAATGACATTTTTGTGCAAGGCCGGGGCAAGCAGTGGCGCTCACCTACCCTTGCCAAGGGCGTGGCAAGGGTGAAACAGCAATGGTGGCCGGAGCTTTTTCTTTTCCCGCTTGGCGTTACACTGCGTCCAGCCGCTCGTCCTCGGACACGAGCGTGTTGCCGACGCCGGTGTTCTTCCACGGCATGGAACCGGGCGAGGAAGTGAGCTTCGACATCGAGCGCGGTAAGACGCTGATCTTGAAATTCCTGACGGTGGGCGACCCGCACGCGGACGGCAGCCGGACGGTGTTCTTCGAGCTAAACGGCCAGCCGCGCGAAGTCCAGGTGTTGGACAAATCGCTTACGGGCGCGATTACAGGCCACCCGAAGGCTGTGGCAGGCGACCCGCTGCAAGTCGGCGAGCCGATGCCCGGCCTGGTGGTGCGCGTAAACGTGGAAGACGGCGACGAGGTCGAGGCCGGCAAGAAGCTGTTCACGCTGGAGGCGATGAAGATGGAGACGACGCTGTACGCGGAGAAGGCCGGCGTCGTCGCGGAGGTGCTGGTGAAGGCCGGCAAGCAGGTGGACACGGGGGA
>JBBRLG010000726.1:0-2793 GCA_038231495.1 Gemmatales bacterium
CCCGCCGCGGGGGCACGTGGGGGGCCCGCGGGGTGACAACGCTCGGGTATTAACTAAAAAACCCGGGTGGATTCCCCCCCCGGCTCGCCTTAAAGGCAGGGCCCCTTACAAACTTTCCAAAAGCGTCTTGACCTTCGCCTCAATCGTATCGCGTACCACCCGAAATTGCTCCGGCGGCAGGGTTTTCGGGTCGGGAATGTTCCAGTCCTCCCGTTGCCGCGCCCGCAGGTTTGGGCATTCGTCGCCGCAACCCATCGTCACCGCGACATCAAATTCCAGACCGGCCAGGTCGGCGAGCGACTTGGAGTGGTGCGCGGTCAGGTCGTAGCCGATTTCCTGCATCGCCTCGACGGCCTTCGGATTGACCTTGCCCGAGGGGCGGGAGCCGGCACTGAAGACTTCCACCATGCCCGCCCCGTGGCTGCGGGCGAACGCTTCGGCCATCTGGCTGCGGTTGGAGTTTTCGACACAGACGAAGACGACCCTTTTCATGCGCAGCCTCCTCCGACCGTCGCGCAGCAACAAGGCTTCTCGTGGACGCACCGGCAGACCGCCACGGCTGCGACGGCTCCGAGCACGGGGGCCGTCAGGTAAACCCACAGACTGCCGAGTTGCCACGACACGAGGGCCGGCGCGAGGGAACGGGCCGGGTTCATGGACGCCCCGGAAATCGGGCCGGCAAACAGGGCTTCCACCGCGATGATCGACCCGACCGCAATCCCCGCTGTGAGGCCCTTCTCCTTGGCCCCCGTCGAAACGGACAGGATCACGAACATCAGGAGACAACTCAGAAAGATTTCCAGCACGAAGGACTGGAAAACCTCGCCGCGGGGAAGGGTTGCCCCGAGGTTGCCGTTTTCGGGAAAGAGGAGGCGAAGGCAGAGGCTTGCGAGGACGGCCCCGGCAAACTGACTGCCGAGGTAGGGCAGGACCGACCGCCCCGGAAACCGCCGGGCGGCAAAGAAGCCGAGCGTAACCGCCGGGTTCAAGTGCGCTCCCGACACGTCGCCCAGCGCGTAGACGAGGGCCAGGACAACCAGGCCGAAGGTGAGTGCAACGCCGACGTGGGATACGGTGCCGCCGACCGTCTCGTTAACGACGATCGCGCCGGTCCCGGCAAAGACCAGGGCGAACGTCCCGAACAGTTCCGCCGCAAGTTTTTTCACGGTCCGTGGTCCTTGAACAATTAGGGGGTATGCACGCCGGGCCGGCAATCGCCAAAAGAAAAAGGGCCTGCATCGCTACGGACGCAAGCCCTGCCAGTGGAGCCGAGGGGGATCGAACCCGTCCCCCGAACCCACCGAAAACGCTTAAACGCCTTGTTTTATTGTATTTTCGGCAAGACGGTTGGCAGCCAAATTCTGCCAAAAATGTTCAAAAAAAGCGGGGAGAGGGTGTCATGACACCCGGTGTCAGGGCGAACTACGCGGGCGGATAGGGGTTGTCGGGGTCCGCCTTCAGCTTCGTCCGGCGGCGATTCTGTGATCGGGTATGTCGTAGGGCCAAGACGAGGCCGGCAACCGGCCCTGCGATGAGAACGAGCAATTCCGCCGTGGCGCACACGGCCAGTGCCAGTCGCGGTATGTTGTCGCTGCTGGACACGAAGATGCCGCACGATACGCCCGCGAACGCGACCCCGGCCAACGTGCCAACGGAAATGTAGAGCAGGTAAACAGCGGCGTTCTTCAATGGCGGGCCTCGGCGGCTTTTGCGGTGCCGGTTGAGAGGACCCAAAGGGGTCAGGTTCATTTATTGAGCGTGATAAATGAACCTGACCGCTCTTTGTGTTCCCTTTGTGTTCCCTTCGATAAATGAACCAGACCCGAATGGCATGGACTTAAGCCCAAGTACTTCCGGGTAAAGGAGTAACGTTGGATGGCCTACCTGATAGACTGAGAGTATCACCCACGCAGCTCCCAGGAGGCCATCCCTGAGTCATGCTACACCTTCCCCGCGCCCCTACCCAGAAAAGGGACCCTGTTTGGGCGAAAAGACTTGAGCTTAAGTCCATGCCATTCGAACCAGACCCCTTTTTGCTGATTTATTTGTTGATTCCCCCCGGGCGGCGGAGCGGGGTCTCTCGGCAGAAAGCTCTTTCACGGAGTCCGTGGTCGCAGTCGGGGGGTCCATGCGATACAATTTCCTCAGTTCGTTCGCCTACGGTGAACCAGGGGAGGTGGCGCATGGGACGGGTCGTCGTGTCAGCTGTGATTGAGAGCCTTGAGGATCTGTACCGAGTCCATCGCGGGGAGTTGGCCACAGCGCAGGTCCGCCGGGTCGAGGTTGTGGAAGCTTTGGCGAATACCGGCGCGACCGGACTTTCGCTACCGCGCCGCTTGGTCGGGCAACTTGGCCTCCTTCCGATCCGTACTCGGCGTGCGGTGACCACGGCGGGTATTCGAGACGTGCCGACTTACGGAGCGGTTAAGTTAACGGTCCAAGAGCGGGACTGTATCTGCGATGTTACTGAGGTGGATGATGCGTGTCCGGTGCTGATCGGACAGGTGCCGCTTGAATTGATGGACCTCGTGATCGACCCGGGTCGCCGACAGCTTACTGGCAATCCGGCTCACGGCGGCGAACACATGATCGAGTTGATGTAACTTGCGGATACATCAAGGAGGTCAGCGGCAGCTATTCAAATTACCGAACCAAATGCACCAGCAGACCGGCCACGCGACTAACGCCTTGTCGTGCTTCAATGCCTCGTCCGGGTTATTACTGAGCCCCGCATGGAAAATGTCACACCGGGCGAGCGGGGTCGCGTCAGCGCCCCGAGGAGTCGGTTCGGGC
>JBBRLG010000727.1:0-2779 GCA_038231495.1 Gemmatales bacterium
GAAGCCATCCTGCAACTTCGAGCCGATACGCTGAGCGAAACGGAACCACTCGTCGCCTTCTGGCAACGTCGGCAAGCTACGGCATCCGGGCAGCGCTGTTACTCGCACCCCGCTTGATACAAAGCATGTCGTACACCCCCGCGGTCGGCGGCACCCTGCGTGCCAAAGCGCAAGGGAAGAATAGTTGGCCGTCTTGAAAAGAGCTAGGGGTGCCGTTTCAGAAAGGTCGGTAGGGTTGCCGGTTTCTACGGGTGCGTCTACCGTGAAGGGGTGTGGCGAGGATGGCGGGCGTTCGCTGCAATGCGAGTGGCGGAATTAGCGGTCATGGGAATTCAGTTCCATTCGAGGGGTTGTTTACAGCACTTCCTTACCGCCTTTCTCGGAGTCCAACGTGCGTGTACTTCTCACCGGCGGCTACGGTTGCATTGGCAGCTGGATCGTACGCAACCTCCTCGAACGCGGCGACCGTGCATGGGTCTATGACTTGAAAGAAGACCCGCAACGCCTGCGCCTCGTCATGGGCGAGGAGCAAATTCGCCAGGTGCCCTTTCTTCAAGGCGACGTGACCGACCTTGCTGCCTTGAAAGCCGCCATCGGCAAGCACGAGGTCACGCACGTCGTTCATCTCGCCGGCCTGCAAGTGCCCACTTGTCGGGCCAACCCGATCCTCGGCGCCAAGGTCAACGTCCTCGGCACCCTGGCCGTTTTCGAGGCGGTGCGCGAAGCCGGAAGCCGGGTGCAGCGTCTCGTCTATGCCAGCTCCGCCGCCGTCTTTGGCCCGCCTGAAAACTACGGCCCGGAGCCGCTGGGCGATGACGTGTCGTTGTCACCGACAACGCACTACGGCTTCTTCAAGTGCTGCAACGAGGGCAACGCGCGGATTTATTTTCAGGACCACGGCGTGTCGAGTATCGGCTTACGGCCCTGGACGGTTTACGGCGTCGGCCGGGATTTCGGCATGACGAGCGAGCCGACCAAGGCGATCAAGTCGCTGGCGCTGGGCCGACCGTACCACATCACTTACGGCGGCTGGCAGGATTTGCAGTACGTCGATGACGTGGCGAAGGTGTTCGTGCGCTGCCTGGCAGCCGATTACCGCGGCGCGAAGTCGTACAACCTACGCGGTCACGTTGTGGACATGACGACGTTTCACCGCGCCCTGTGTGCGGCCGATCCGGCGGCGGCGCGACTCATCACGTTCGGCGACCGGCAGATCGCGATTGCGTACAACCTCGACGACGCGGCGGTGCAGCGCGACCTCGGCCCGATACCGCGGACGCCGCTGGTCGAAGGCGTCCGCCTGACGCTGGCACACTTCAAGCAACTGCACGCAGAAGGTCGGCTCGATACGAAGGACCTGGATGGATGATTTCACCGCGACGAATGTTAATAAATCTCTACAGGGATCGCAAAAATGTCAATAAATCCGCGAGTTCGTCTTTGCCCAACCCCTGCTTCAGCTGGTGCCGGTGCACGGCAAAAACCTGTTCGAGACTGGCACTGCGATTGTCGTGAAAATACGGCCCCCCCTGCCCTACCCCACGCAAGCTCGGCGGGTTAAAGGATTTGTTACCGGCCTCGTCGGCCAGGCCCACGTCGTAAGTTTTGCGCGTCGTGTAAACCGGCGGCGCGTGACACGCGGCGCAACCCTGCTGCGCGAAGATTTCCTTGCCGCGTTTGACGCTTGCGGCTGAGCGCTCAGCCGCAAGCGGCGGCGGCGGCGGCAGGGTGCGCAGGAACGCTTCCAAATCTTCAACTTCCTCTTCGGTCGGTTTCGCCCCGCCCATCGTGACCCGAATCGACGTGCGCACCTGGTCCTTGAGTTCGGCGACGCCGCCGTTCCAGGCCCACGGCGGCGTGTCTTTGACGCCCAGCAGCGATAGCACGCGCTTCGGCGTTCCGAATGAACCGTCGCTCAGGTTGTCGTTCAACAGGCCGTTGGTGTGGCCATCGACGTGGCAACTGTTGCAACTCAACCAGCCCTCGTGCGACCGTTTGGCGTCGTAAAACAGCCGTTCGCCGCGCTCCGCCCGGCTCAGTTCGGGTTGGGTGCCGAGGACGATTTCCGCGACCTTTTTTCGGCCCTCAACGTCAACTACCGTCACACTGTCGGCGAAGGTGTTGGCCACGTACGCCCGCCGGCCGTCCGCGTCCACGGCCACGGCGGTCGGTCGGCTACCGACGCCGAGGTACGTCCAATCCCCTTTCTTTTCCGAACCAAGTGCGATTTCATCGACCCCGGCCAGGGCGACGATGCGCGTGCCGTCCGGGCAAACGCCGAGGCCCGCCGGGTCACCGGTGCCGTGGCCCACGTCGCCGAGCGGCAACAGCCCGCTGTTCTTGAGCAAGTCGGCGTCCGGGTCTAACAGGTCCACGCGCGACAGAGTCCGCAGGTAATTGACGACGAGGTTGCCCCAGTGAATGTCGTCCGGCGTCGTGTGGGCGTCGGCGTGCAAAATCTGGTGGGTGAGTAGAAGTTGTTTGCCGTCGATACTCCACGCGAGGCCGCGCATCTGATGTGCGGGCAACGTGCGGACGGAATCCACCATTCCTTTGACCACGTCTACCACGGCAAGTTTGCCGCCGAAGGCGTCGGCGACAATCAGCTTGTCCGTTTCCGGCACCAATAACAATAGGCGCGGTGCGAACGGCAACGAGATGGTCTTGCTCACGACCGGTTTCCGGTCGCCCCGTCCTGGCGGCATGAGATCGACCACTGCGAGTTGACGCGCCCATAATGAAGCCACCAGGGCGAGTTTGCCGTCCGCGGAAGTGCGCA
>JBBRLG010000728.1:0-2773 GCA_038231495.1 Gemmatales bacterium
CCGCTTGCGGCTACGGCTGAGCCGAAGACCCGAAACGGCGACCGCCCAGGGGTCGGGCCGAAAAGGAGTCGGGGGTCGAATTGCGATTCGACCCCCGACTCCTTTGTTCTTCTCCGCACCCTCTGCTTCCGACAGTTGACGGCAATCAATCGCGACCGGAGAGCTTGGGAACCACGCCATGCCCGAATCGGCAGCCCACCGCCACAACCGCTAAAGTCTGCACCGAAACGGGCCGATCTCTCCGATAGGCCATGCGACCCAATTCGTGGCCCACGGGGGACGTTCGGCTATGGATGTCGCGCACTTTGGGCTGCGCCGGCGGCCTTTCCCGGCCACGCCGGATGTCGGCTGTTATTACCCGGCCACCAGCCACGAGACGGCCCTGGCGCGCCTGCTCGGCGGCCTCGCGGACGGCGAGGGCGTGTTGCTCGTCACCGGCCAGGCCGGCACCGGCAAGACGCTCTTGTGCCATTGTCTACTCGAACGCCTGGTTGCAGGGTCCAACACCGCCTTCCTGACCAACAGCCACATCCGCGACCGCGCCGGGCTGTTGCAGGCCATCCTCTTCGACCTGTCGTTGCCCTACGAGGGCCGCGGCGAGCAAGAGATGCGCCTGGCCCTGACCGACCATTTGCTCGCGAACCTGTCGCACAACCGAGCGACGATTCTCCTCGTCGATGAGGCCCAGCACTTGTCGGCGGACCTGTTAGAGGAACTGCGGCTTCTGGGCAACGTCGAGGCGCGGACCGTCAAGGCGTTGCAAGTGATCCTGCTCGGCCAGCCCAACCTCGCCGACCGTCTCCAAGCGCCGGAACTACTGGCGTTGCGCCAACGGTTGGTCGTGCGCCTGGAGTTGGAAACGATGCCGGTGCAAGAGGCGGCGGACTACCTGCTGCACCACATCCGCGCGGCGGGCGGCAAGCCGGAGGCGGTCATCAGCGACGAGGCGTTAGAAATGTTGGCGCGGGGTACGCGCGGCGTGCCACGGCTGCTGAACCAGGCGGCGAACCAGGCGTTCACGCTGGCGGCGGCGGCCGGCGTAAGCCAGGTAGACGCCGAGGCGGCGCTGGAGGCGCTGGCGATGTTGGGTCTGGAAGTGGCGGACGAGGCGGACGGCGCGGAAGCCGACGCCGACCGGGGCGGCCTCTTGCGGATCGCCGCCCAGGAAGCTTGAGACTTCTTTCCCGATTCGCCGCTTGCGGCTTTGCAAATCCGAGCGAGGACCGGCTCCATGGGACGCATGTTTGAAATCCTGAAGCAAACCGAAAGCGACGGCCCGGCCGCGCCACCAACGATCCCGTTCAACGAGCCGGCGCTGGCTCCGCGCGTCGTGTCGCCGGCCCAGCGCGACCCGATCCCGGACCCCGGCCCGGACGACGACGACGATAACGACGACGGCGGGGACGACGACGAAGTGCCCTACATCGAGGTCGGCCCGCGCCGGAGCATGCAGGCGTCGGCGAGCGTCCTGGCCACCGCCCCGCCGCCGACGAACCTGCCGAAGGTGGACCTCGGCGTGACGCCCCCCGCCCCGGTCGCGGAAGCCGTTGTGCCGCCGTCCGTCGTCTTTCGCCCGGTGCCGACGGAGGTGCTGCGCCGCCGCCGCAATTCCCAATTCGCTACCGAATTGATCGCCTTTCACGAACCCGACCACGCGGTCAGCGGCCAGTACCTCGACCTGTTCACGACGCTGGCCGCGGCGCTGCCGGCGGGCCGATCCCAGGCGTTGCTGTTTACGTCCGCGCTGGCGGCAGCCCCGGCCACGGACGTGCTGCTCAACGTCGCGATCACCGCCGCCCGCCTGGGCCGCCGCCGCATCGTCGTGCTGGACGCCAACCTGAAGAAAGCGGGCGTCGCGCAGCGGTTCGGCCTGTCCGACGTGACGGGTTTGCGCCAGGTACTGGCGGGCGCGGTCGCGCTGGATGAGGCGTTGCAAAAGACGGAGCAGGACAACCTGTTCGCCCTGACCGCCGGCGTCGAAAACCTGGGCGGCACGTTGCGGTTCGTGGCGGAGACGATGCGTTCGGTGGTGCGGCAATTGCGGCAACGCTATGACCTGGTGTTCGTGGACGGCCCGCCTTGGGACGGCAAGACCGAGGCGTTGCAAGCCGCGACCGCCTGCGACGCGGCGTACCTGGTGTTGCCGGAACACGAAGCCGACTCGCCGCGGGTGGACGAGTTGTTCCAGGTGATCCCCGACAAGGGCGTCCGGCTGGCGGGGTGCATTTTTGTGGGGCGGTAGGATTAACCACAGCTTGCCAATCCCCTTGACCGCATCCTCACTGGCACCAAGAATGGGGTAGAACTTCGCCGACCCGTTAGGAATGTGTCAGATGACTGCCGAAACCCACACCGCCGACGAGAACGCCCGGATAAGCCTCCCGTCGAACTTCGCGAATTGCACGGTCACGGTCGAGCAAATCAGCGAAATGGAAGTCCGCATCTACAAGGTGAAAGATAAGTCCGACGGGGAGGCTCCGTTTTACGAAGAGTTGGTTTCACCCCTCTCGGATCGCGACCGCGATCTTTTCTTGGCGTTGCTCGACAACCCGCCACCGGCAAATGAGGTCTTCAAACGGGCCGCGGCAAGGTACAAGAAGCGCCAAGCGTGACTACCGGACCGGACGGTTGTTTGGTACTCCCCCGTCCTCCAAGGCAAACGGCTTACGCGGGCCGGCTTTGGATTTTTTTGGAGTGGGGCGCTTTTCCGCCGCTTTGTTTTCATTTTTTTACCGCGGAAAAACCAAAGACAAAAAGCGGCGGAAAAGCGCCG
>JBBRLG010000729.1:0-2756 GCA_038231495.1 Gemmatales bacterium
AGTGATTGCGGCGCGTTTTCGGGAGGTCGGCGACGAGCAAGTCGAAGAGCGTGTTGTCGCCGATCATAAATACCAGGTCGAGCCGGTCCGAGAACGTCGCGCTGCCCGTGAAGCGCGGGTCCGTGGATTTAACGGCTCCAGCGGCACCGCCAAAATGGGCTTGCGCATCCGCATTCAACGTGACGGTTGCCTTGTCTTTCAGGATAATCGACGGAACCATGACACCGGTGTCGGACGTTGCGGCCGCGGGGTTTTGGCCCGAAGAAGAGCCGAACCAACCAACTTGTCCGGTTGCCGTTAGGCTGCCTTGAAGCCCCACGTCGAGGTAACTGCCGCCCGGCAAATACACCAACCCTTTTACGGCGTCATACGCGACCTTTGCGTGGGCATGCAGCATGGCGTTCAGGTTGGCCGTTACGTTCAAGTCGATCGGGACCGGTACGCCGAACGGGAAGACGACCGTGTGGACTTTGAAGGGCGTCCCATTCAGGGCTTGGGGGGTCTTGGTGTCGAAAGCCAAGGCCAGGGCAAATCCATTCGGCATGTTGAGCGTGGCGGGGTCCAACTTGGCCGCGGGACTGACCGTGAAGGACGATTTGTTGTCGTTTAGGCCGACCGTCGGTCCCACCTGAACGACGGGCAACGCGATCGAGTTGCCCAACGTCAAGTCGGCACGTAGGCCGGCTCGCAAAACCGGGGGCGAAGTGACGGCAAGCGGCGCGATCGTGTTCACCTCGAAGCTCGCGTGATAGCGGAGGGCCGCCCCGCCGATTAGCGGCACGTCGGTGGGGATCGTAAACACCTTGCCGTCGAGGGCCAGGCCGGGCAGCGAGCCGTCGAGGACGTAGGCACCGGCACCCGGACCATTTCCGTTGGCATCGTAGGTTACCTTGAAGTTGCCCAACGCCTTGGCACAGGCGGGCAAGGCCTCGACCTGTAGGGTGGCCGAAACATCGGCCGCGTCCTGGCCGCCGATCAGCGCCTCGGCAAGCAGGGGGAGCTTACCCGCCGGCAGCGAGCCGGGGTCGAACGCGCCCGTGACGAAGGTGTCGGCAGTGCCCGGCACCGCGGCGGCGTCGAGGACGTGGCCGCCCACCTTCACCTCGACCTGCGGGCGCAAGGCGTCGAGGGAATCCGACAGTTTGACGGTGTAGACGTTGTCTTTCAACGCATCGGTCCCCGCGAAGTACCGGCCCATGACCGCGGCGCTGGGGTCGCCGTCGTACTTGGCGGTCACGGTCACCTTGGGGTCGTACGCAACGGAGGCAACGCTGGTGTTGGGGTCGAAGTTACCCAACACATTATTGGGATCGGTGACGGCAAGCAGGTGGTTGGTGCCGTGCGGCGGCACTCCGAGCGTGGCGGCATCGACGTGCAACGGCCCGTAGGTTCCCGCCACGGTTCCGGCCGCGATGGTTTGCGCCGTACCTGCAATCGGGCCGCCGATGCGGTCCGCGAACTTGTCGCTCGACGACCAGTAAAGAGCCTCCGTCGTGGCCTGCGTCACGACACCGCTGTTGACCTTGTAGCCGAAATCCACGCCACCCACGGCAGTGTTCCAGGTCGGAGTGGTCGGGGCGACTTGCAATTGTGCATCTGCGTACACTTCAAACTCATAAATCCAACCGTGCTCAATTGGCGTTCCCTGAACGCTATTTTCCAGGTTGTTGAACGTTACTCGCACCTTGCTTCCTGCGACGGCAGTGAAGGTGTACTCATCAGAATCAGAGGACCCGGACCCGGACCCTTCCTCATGAAACCTACCGGTCAGACGGGAAACGATACTGATGTTGTCCCAGTTCACGCCATCAAAATACTGAAGACCTGATTTGGCGGGCATGTGGGCAAGGCCGTGCCACCAAATCTCAACCTTGTCGAAGGATTTCATGGCGCCAAAGTTTATGGTTGCCTGGCGAGGTCCACCCGGTTTGCCTGCCCAGCCCGCCTGCCCCCCCGTGAATGCCAAACCGTGTGTCCAATAGTTATAAGACCTGTGGCCGTCAACGATTTCCCATTGATTGGAGCCACCACCCCAGCCGTGGTCTGACTCCAAAGGGCTGGGGAATCCAACTCCTGATGGGTTTAGGGCGATATCAGTCGATAACACGATGCGGTCGTCGAGTCGCTCCAAGTTTAGCTTGACGAATGGTCGCTTTTTGTGGTTCTTGGCGGTCGTGAGAGTCCGACGTGAGAAGGAAAACATCGTTGTACCCTTTCTGCGTGGTAGTGGTCGTTGCGGTTCAGACATCTGGCGGCCAGACGCCTTCCCAGGACTACCCGTTGGCGCGGGCCGAAGCCTTACAGCCATTTCCGCGAGGAGGCTGTTTTTCTTCGGCAGGATGCTGATGAAGTGGTTAGGAAGAGTGTTCGCGCGGCGTCGGCTACAAACCCAGGCCCACCGGCAGTCGCGCCGGGTCGGTCGCTAGATGAATTGCGCCCGCCTTTCCGGGTCTTTTCCGCGTTCCTCCTGGGCACAAGACCCCGTTTTGTCGCATGAATTCGGCAAGCTGGGGTAGGAACTGCTCATGGGTCACGTTCCATGAACACAGTCTCGGTCCAACCCATCCCCAAGAGCCATCCTTCAACGCCTTGATCGGTGCGAACCCGATGCCACTCTGGAGTTCCCCATGAAAAGTGGACACGAGGTTAAGGGTTATTCGGACTGTTCATACTCCGCTGGGGAGACGTACCCCAGCGACGAGTGTCGGCGTTGGTTGTTGTAGAACACCTCAATGTACTCGACGAGCGCGGCGCGG
>JBBRLG010000730.1:0-2725 GCA_038231495.1 Gemmatales bacterium
CTTCAGTCGGGCCTGCGCGTCCGCAGCGCGAAGCAAGGACGAGCGGCACGGTTCCCGGCATCTCGCGCTCGTCCTTGCTTCGCGCTGCGGACGCGCCGCCTTCTCGATCTCATTTTTTCCGAACGCTCTAAGGCACTGTACCGACCGAACGGATCACTTCAACGGCTTCGGTTCGCGTCAATCCGAAGGTTTGGAGAAAAGTGACGACCTCCGCCTCCTTGGCTGCGAAAATCCGGTCGCCATTCAGTGCCTGAACAGGAACCGGTTCCCCGCCGATCATTCCCCGGTCAGCCGTGAACGTAGGCATCACTTTGCCGCGCGAGTCCAAGGTCAGCCACACGCGCGGCTGGTTTTGCCCACCGACCAGGTTTGATTGTAAGATCGTACTCAGGCCGCCTTGCTTGAAGTACGCTAGCACGGCGACCTTGTTCGGCGACGCTTTGGCGAGATCGTCTTCCGGCATTTCAAAGGCGATCGACTCGTCGGCATCCCGGTCGAGCCGGATTCGATAAAGCCGGCGTCGGTTCACCCCCAGGGGGCCCCGGTCTTCGATAACCTGCGCACAAACTTGTTGGGTGCCGTACCGAAACGAGACCCAATCCCCAAGTCTGAAGCGCGGAGCGGGTCGTTGCATGGTGGCCATGATACCTCCTCCTTACCAAGGCGACACCCCGGTTAGCGGCTGCAAGTAGTGCCGCATGACCTCATCGAAGGATTGGGCGAGCAAGCAACAGGCGACGCGCCATTGCCGCACGCGCTGGAGTTGCAGCGTGGTAGTGCCGCCCAATTTGGTCGGATCGAAATCCTGATGGACAATCGCGTTCCTCCACCCGTTCAGATCCTCAAGGGTCTTCTTTCGTGCAGGGTTGTCGGGGTGATGATTTTCTACCTCCGGCCAAAAATCAATCCCCAGACGTCCAAAATCCGCCCCGATACTCCCCGGCCGTGCGTTGCCCCGATCGAGCTGACGGTTTTGGGTGAACTCTTGCCGGATCACTGACTGCAGCGGAACCGGCGTAATGGTGTTCACCAAGTAATCGACACACTCGGAATGAAGATCGCGACAAAAACCCTGGAACTGAGACGCCAGCAAGACCGCATAGGCCCGGTTAATTTGCTGGGTGGCATACCGTCGCCCCCGGGAAGTTCCGCCGACCGCGGCATGAGCTTGTGCAATTTCGTCCAGGGCGTTGCCCCTCGTCGTGGCCCATTCGCGGTATGAATTCGACGGCATCGATTCCTTCCGACACGGCGCGGCTTACCAGCAGCCTTGTCCTTGCAACCACCGCTATGCTACCGCCTCGCCTGCGAACGTGAAAGCTATTCGCAGGCGAGTTAAACGTTTTTGCGACGACCGCGTCTGCGCCACCTTGTTTCTTCCCATGCCGCGCTACAATACCTTTTGGGGAGCGTCCCCGAACGGTTTGTGCCGAAGGAGCGCGGATACCGACATGCTCGATCTTCATTGCCATATTTTGCCCGGCATCGACGACGGCCCCGAAACCCTCGACGAGGCCCTGGACCTGGCCCGCTTTTGCGTTCGCGACGGCATCACCCACGTCACCGCCACGCCCCACTGCCACCCCTACCTGCGCACCCTCCGCAAACGTATTTTGCCGGAGGTTGCGCGGTTTAACGAGGAGCTGCGGCGCGCGGACGTGCCGTTGACCGTGCTGCCGGGGTCGGAAATCCAGCTCACCGACGCCGCGGCCTACCGCCGGGAATGTGCGGCGGGGTTGTATTGCCATCTCGGCGACGGCCCCGACTATACCTTGCTGGAACTGCCCTGGGATCAGCGCAAGTATCCCGCCGACGCGGACAAGGTCGTCGCCTGGCTGCGCGGCCGCGGCATGACGCCCATCGTCGCCCACCCCGAACGGCAAAGTTATTTCCGCGACGTGCCGGGCCGGTTGCAGGCGCTCGTCGATGCCGGGGCGTTGATCCAGCTGACGGTCGATTCTTTCCTCGGCAACTTCGGCCCCATCGCGGCGGGTGAGGCGGATCGACTGTTGCGCACCTACGCCGACGTGATTCTGGCGACCGACGCTCACAACACGTCGGGCCGCTGTTCCGGCCTGTCGGCGGGCTACGCCCTGGTCCGCGAGCGTTACGGCCCCGATCGTGCCGATGACTTGCGGGGGCGGTCCGAGCGCATTTTGGAACGATTGCTCGCCGGCCGCGCGACCGGCATTCCCCACGACACCAATGCACGAGGAAAAGCAGATGCGTGACGGGCGTTTTGTCGACGTGAGCCACGTCGTTGAAAGCGGCATGATTACCTACAAGGGGCTGCCGGCTCCGCTGGTTTGCGACTACCTCAGTCGCGAAGCGTCCCGCAAGGTGTACGCGCCCGGCACCGAGTTTCACATCGGCAAGATCGAGATGATCGCGAACACCGGCACCTACGTCGATGCGCCGTTTCACCGCTACGCCGACGGCATCGACGTGGCGGAACTGCCTCTCGCACGCCTGGCGAACCTGCCCGCCGTCGTCGTCCGGATTGACGCCGCGGCCGGTCGCGCGATCACACGCCGGTCGCTGGCCGGCGTGGACGTGCGCGGCCAGGCGGTCCTGGTGCGTACCGGCTGGGACCGGCATTTCCGCACCGACCAGTATTTTGAAGGCCATCCCTATTTGACGCGCGACGCCGCCGAGTACCTGGCCACGGCGGGGGCGGCACTGGTCGGCATCGACTCGTTCAACATCGACGACACGACGGACATGA
>JBBRLG010000731.1:0-2687 GCA_038231495.1 Gemmatales bacterium
CGTGCTGCTGTACGCGACCGACATTCAGGGCATGGAGCTGGGCGGCGGTCCGATCTTGCCGCCGTGGGAGGTGGTCGGCAGCCTGCTGGCGCGCGGCCTGGGGATGCCGGTTTCGCAAGAAACAGCCTGGATTTCGTGGCCCGTCCTGCTCCTGGGCCTGGGCGTGACCGCCTTCGGACTGTGGCTGTTGCGGCGGGAAGGGTCCGACGAGTGGGTATTTTACGGCATGGCGATCGTCGGTGCGCCGCTCGTTTTGGTGGGCAAGGCGTTCGCCGGTGCGCTGTTCGGTCAGCCGATGTTCCTGTACGAGCGCTACTTCTTCATCCCGTTCGCGTTTTTTCTGCTGTTGCTCGCGCACGTCCTGGCGTTGGTCGCGCGGCGTTCCGTCGCGGGCCGGCTGGGCGTGGCGGCCCTATTGCTCCTCGTCTGCGCGGGCAACGTCTGGCGGGTGGTGGAGTTCGTCGCCCAGGGCGGCCGCGGCCAATTTCGGGAAGCGCTAATTTACATGGACCGCGAATCGCCCGTGTCCGAGCCGCGGATCGTCGTGGCGGGCGACCACGATTTGCGGGTTGCCAAGTTCGTGGCGTTTTACGAGCGGTATAGTGGTGCGAACCGGCCGTTCGTTTACAAACACGCGCCACCCGATGGCGTACGGTGGTTGTTGGTCCACCGGCCCGACGCCGGCGAACCACCGGAAGAGATCATCACCGACGTGGACGACAATGAGTACGAACGGGCGGAGGTGTTTCGCGCGGCGAAGTTCGGCGGGTGGGACTGGTACGTCTATCAGAGCCGCGACCGTCAGAGCCGCGACCGTTAGGGAG
Organism: Gemmatales bacterium; assembly: GCA_038231495.1. Classification (GTDB taxonomy): domain Bacteria; phylum Planctomycetota; class Planctomycetia; order Gemmatales; family Gemmataceae; genus JBBRLG01. Next base: position 825 of record JBBRLG010000731.1, read on the forward strand.
CGGTGAACCCCCACCGCTCCCTAACGGTCGCGGCGCTGGATTATTTCGCCCTACTTCTTCTTGGCCTTCTTTTTCTTCTTGCCCGATTCGGCCTTGGCGGCCGGCTCCTTCTTGGCCGGCGCTTCCTTCTTCTTGCCGAAGATGGCGTCGTAGCCTTCCGCGAAGTCCTTCGTTTCGGCCAGCCCCACGCGAATGATGCTCACGTCTCGACCTCCCTCAAACCCTTGGACCGGAACGTGTCCGGATCGTTCCAGTGTAATTCGCCGCCGGCCGTTTGTCACGGGCAAGTATACTCCCCGCGACTTGGAATGACACAAGCCTGAAGCGCAAGCGAAGGACAGTCCTTCGCTTGCGCTTCAGGCTTGTGCAACATTGTGACCTGGTTCAAAAGCGGCCCGCGCGAGGCAACCAGTGGAATTCGTTTCATTCGCCCACCCACACACCCCCCCGAACGAATTTCCCAAGGTGCAACTTCTGGCCGGGCAAAGACTTAAAGCATTCATCCCCGGAGGTGCCGCCGCGCCACGTCCTGGAACCCAGGCTACTTCCTTTGCCACCCGAGTTTGAACCATGCCAACATTGTCCCGCGGCGAGTATAGTTCCCCTCTGTTGCAGAGTGCGCAACTTCGCCATTTTACACGCGATTGGTGCCTTAATCTTGACAGGCCGGTGTCCGTTCATTACGTTCCCCGCCGACTTAGGTCCGGTAACGCTCCGGCACCCGGACCTTTCGCTCTCCCCCTTCGATCCTCATCTCTGCTCGTTCGTCCGACCCCGTTCGTGCCCGTCGTGGAAGGATTCCCCTACGGAACAGGAGGTTCCGATTCATGGCCAAGGTCCGTCTACCCAGGATCATTTTGTTCAGCACGATTGCCTTCGTCGGCACCGCCGCCCCGCTCGCGGCTCAGGAGGTGCCCTGGCGTTACGACTACCTCGCCGCCCGCAAGGAAGCCAAGGAGAAGAACAAGCCGCTCGTCCTCGACTTCGGCACCGCGGATTGCCACTGGTGCAAAAAGTTGGACCTGACCACCTTTCGCGACCCCGCCGTCGTCAAGGCGTTGACCGAGCGCTTTATCCCCGTGAAGATCGACGGCGAGAAGGAAGCCGGCCTGGCCAATGACCTCGGCATTAGTAGTTATCCGACGCTGGTTTACGCCGCGCCCAACGGCAAAATTCTCGGCCAGCAAGACGGCTACGTCGAGGCGGCCAAGTTCGGCCAACAGCTGGAACGCCTCCTGGCCGACTCCGCCCGCCTGGCAAAGCCCGCGGTGGCGTCGAACGAGACGAGCGTTCCGCCCGCCGACCGCGGCCGCCGTGCGAAGGACCTGCTGGCACGGGCACAGGAGGCGTACAAGGGCCAAAACGACGCGGGCTGTCTGGAACACTGCAAGGCGTTGACGACGGGTTACGCCGACCTGCCGGAAGCCGCGGAAGCGGAGCGGCTGGCGTCGCGGATCAAGAACGACCCGGAGCGGCTGGCCCAGGCGTGCGAAAAGCTCGCGGACGCCCTGGGTAGCACGTATTTGGAGTTGGCGGAAAGTTTACTGCGGAAGGGGCAGACGCAGCAGGCGTTGGCGTATTTGGAGAAGACGTTGCGGTCGTGTCCGGGCACGCACGCGGCCCAGCTGGCGCAGGAGCGGTTGTTCGAGGTCCGCGACCAGGCGTCCCGACCGCCGGACGGCAAGGGCGTCGTCCGCAGTCAGATGCCGTGAGGTTGTCAGAGGCGCTCACCGCCTCTTGTTGGCGAGCCGGGAGCGTAAGCGACCGGAGTGCGTTTCCGTGCTATACCGGGCGCGGGGGAAAGTGGCACCAACGCCCGTAGCCGCAAGCGGCTCGCTTGCTGGCTGAACCCGCGCAGAAGCC
>JBBRLG010000732.1:0-2667 GCA_038231495.1 Gemmatales bacterium
ATAACCCAATGGTTTATTTTTGTTCTGGGGGTGGGGGGGTTCCCCTACCCCCCGCGGGCGGTGTTTGTTGTTGGCCCCCCCCCCACCCCCGGGCGGTTGGGGGCTCGGCTAACCCCCCACACCCGACACCCGACACCCGACACCCGATCCTCCGAGGAACCGCTCTACGGCAAGACGTACCTGCCGCGCAAGTTCAAGACCGGCCTGGCGCTGCCGGAGGACAATTGCGTGGACGTGTACGCCCAGGATTTGGGGTTGCTCGCCATCGTCGCGCACGGCGCGATCGTCGGTTACAACGTCCTGGTCGGCGGCGGCATGGGCATGAGCCACGGCAACGCCAACACGTTTCCGTTCCTGGCCCGGCCGATCTGCTACGTCCCGGCCGTGGACGTGGTCCACGCGGCCGAGTCCGTCATCAAGTTGTTCCGCGACCACGGCAACCGGGCCGACCGCAAGCACGCGCGCATCAAGTACCTCGTCCACGACTGGGGCGTCGAGCGCTTCCGCGAAGTCCTGGCCGGCTACCTGGGCGCGGCGCCGGAGTTGCCGCGGCCGGTCGAGGTGAGCGGATTCGACCTGCACCTGGGCGCGCACCCGCAAGGCGACGGCAAATGGTTTTACGGCCTGAGCGTCGAGAACGGTCGCGTCAAGGACGAGGGCACGCTACGCTTGCGCACCGGCCTGCGTGCGATCGTCGAGCGCTTCCGGCCGGAGCTGCGCTTGACGCCCATGCAAGACGTGCTGTTTTGCGGCCTGGCCAGTAGCGACCTGCCCGTCCTGGAGCAGCTGCTGGACGACCACGGCATCCCGCGGCCGGAGCAGGTGTCCAACGTGCAGCGTTACAGCCTGGCGTGTCCCGCGATCCCGACCTGCGGCCTGGCCCTGAGCGAATCGGAGCGGTCGCTGCCCGCGCTCATCGACGAATTGGAAGCGCTGCTGCGCGAGTTGGGGCTGGAAGCGGAGGCCGTGAGCGTGCGCATGACCGGCTGCCCGAACGGCTGCGTGCGGCCCTACCAGAGCGATGTCGGCATCGTGGGCCGGAGCGGTGACAAGTATACGCTGTACGTCGGCGGCCACGTCCGCGGCCACCGGCTGAATTTCGAGTTGCGCGACCTGACGCCGCGGGCCGAGATTGTGCCGACGCTGCGGCCGCTGCTGGAACATTTCAAGGAAACCCGGCAGCCGGGCGAAACGTTCGGCGACTACTGCCAGCGCCAGGGCGCGTCCAAGCTCCAGGACTTATTGCCGCTTGCGGCGTTGCGGTCCTGACCAACAAAAGAGGCCGGTCCGCCCGAGCGAACCGGCCTCTGAACCGGAAAAGACAGGCCCACCCAAGGCGGCGCCTGCTTACTGGACGGGCACGTCGATCACCGACGGGAAGGCGGGCGGGATGAGAACGGGGCCGGTCAGCAGGCCGGGGGTGTCGATGGCCTGGGAGCCATCCACGTTGGCGCTGTTATTCGACTGGCCGGAAATCGCAAAGCCCTGACTGAGCGCCAGGAAGGCGTTGCCCAGTTCGGTCAGTTCGACGTTAATGGCGGTACGCACGGCGGTGAGGCCGATGATGACGCCGATCACAAGAATGGTGGCGACGAACAGGAACTCGGCGGAGATCAACGCCCCACAATCGTCCTGCCACAGTTTGCGCATGAGTTGAGCCATGGTCATTCCATTGGTTCCGCGAAGTCAACCGTACAGGGAGCGCCGTGCTGGTTCGCAACACACGAACCGTTCTGGCAGGCGGCGGGCCGCGGTTGAAGCACAGCTGGTTGGTAGCTGTGCCGCAATTATGCCTCGGTTCCGCCGGCTTGCAGCTGCCCACCTCTACATTCTCGCCTGAAAGGCGTGGCCGCCTCTGCTACATTCCAAAACCCGAATTCTCCCGGCACGACCCCGATAGCCGTGCCAGCCGGTCCTGCCCGCAGCCCGACGCCAAAACTCAGGTCCGAATCAAGATTGCTTGTCATGAAGAGAGGTGATCTCGCGGCGCGCTCAACGCGCCGTCCCTCAGCGGCTCCCCCGGATTGCGCTGCGCTCCATCCGGGGGAGCCGCGGCGCAACCCGGGGAAGGAACTCTCCGGAAGATTCGCCACACCCTCTATTCCCTATTCTCGAATTAACCCTTGCAATCGACCCCCGAAAGAGTTAAGGTGCGGGTTATAGTGAAAATGCACAACGTACCTGGTATAACAATTGCAGTGACGGTACGCTGTCTCAGTTAAGGGCGTAGGACGGACAACTCAGGTTAAAGGGGGATCTCATGAAAAGGCTTGTTTTCGCCGTCGCGGTGCTGTTCCTCGCGACCCAGGTAGCCCAAGCCCAACCGATGAAGGTTCACATCCAGGACCAAAAAGTCGGTAAGGGTAAAATCACCATTATTGAAAAGTTGACACCCGTTAACAATGTCGTCGCCCCGCGCATCGAGGACGACGGCGACGAAAAGATTGACCGTGTGGAAGCGCGCGGCGTCGGACCGGCGATGGTGACGCTGTGCGCGAGTGATTGGCAGTGCGGGCGGTGCTTTTCCGACGAGCGCGACCGCCGTTGGTGCCTGGCGGAAGGCACCCCGGTCTCCGAAAAGCCGGCGCTGATGAAGGGCTGGGTCATGCGGGGCGAGTCCGGCCAAATCTTCTTCCTGCACGAGGGCGGCAGCCTGTACCGCCGCGG
>JBBRLG010000733.1:0-2659 GCA_038231495.1 Gemmatales bacterium
CCCCCCTACCCCCCCTTCGTAAGGGGGGAGTGAACGGTTACTCCCGTTTAACGATCGGGCATTCATTGTTTCGGTAGAGGTGATACAGGCCGCGGTGACAATCATTGGCACGGCAGGCGCACAGGAAGCCCTGGTTTTGCATGATTTCAATCCCGCGTCGAGTGCGGCCTTCCAGTCGCATCGCCTCAATCGCCGACGGCGTTAGCTCCATTGCGATCATCGTCTTGTTGACGCCGATCACACGCCCGGCGACTCCCGCAATGCGTGCGAAGCCGAGTTTACGGTACACGGGTTCGTGGAGGGGCAGGCATTCGAGGAGCAGCCTGTCAATGCCTTTTTCCATCGCTTTGAGCATGGCATAATTCGTCAGGACCCCGGAAAGACCCATGCCCCGGTAATTCTTGTCAACGATGACTCGTCCGAGTTCCCCACACATCGGCTCCGTCGTCATGACGAGCCGAAACATACCGTTGATCGGCATCGATTGGAAGATGGGGAGGCCGAACAGGAGCGGGCTTGTTTCAAGCTTCGTCCTTAACCGCGGATCCGTCTCCGCTAATTCTTTGGTCATCCGCGCAATCTTGACATCTGAGGACGCCATGCGGGCGACGCGTGCGGTTCCCACGAGGGTCTCCCGCTGGCCGTTCAACTCGAAGAGGCCGATGGGAATTGCCGTGGTGTCGCACCAATCGATTTCCATGCGCGTTTCGGCGAATTCCACCTTCTGATCGAGGTAACCCATAATCCGGTAGACTTGGTGACGGAGTTTAAAGTAGCTCTGGAGTTCGGTTTTTGTTTCGATCTGGCGGACCACGAAGGGGTAGCGGGGCACCTGGGGTTCTGGGGGGGCGACGTAGATCAGGCGTTCCGCCGTCAGCCGCACCTCGTCCAGCAACCCGGCGGCGTCGAAGTTTCGCACGAGAACCCGATCGATTTCCGGAACGCGTTGGTACCGTTCCAGAATTGCGATCGTCCCCAGCAACCAGTCCTCGAACGGATCAATTATTTCTTTGGCCCATTGGGAAGGCTCGTATCCCGGGTTCGGGCCGTCGGACGTTGGTTTGGCGAGTGCGTCCGAGAGCACGATGGTGGCTTGCTTGTCACTCGCGCTCGATAAATGGTGGAGATAATCGCGCGTTTGGTCCGCGTCGAAATTGGGAGTAGGGCCGGTCGCGCAATCAAACCAGGGAACCACCTTGGCCAATTGGCCCGACCGCTTCAGAGCGTCCACGGATTCCAAACACCGTCTTTTTAGCTCGTCGTCCTGGATGCAAGCAACGATCGTAAGGGGGCGAAGTTTGGGCATCGGTCCACTCCTTTGCCGGCCGCAAAGCGTTTTTGCTATTTCGACGGAAATACTGTTTGAATGGTAATGGCGTCCAGCCGCGCAAGCAACTACTTTCCCAACAATTCTCCGGATTACGGCTAAGAAGTAGTTTCAAAACCCAAGGCGAGCGGCTCGCCTACGACTCCCGCGCCGCCTCCTCCGCTTGCAACGTCCGCCGGGCGATCTCGATTTGTTCGAGCTGGGCCGGCGTCGGCTCGGGGTAGTGCAAATCCAATTGCTGGACGGCGGCGACGACGACGTTGGCTACAAGTGCCCGCGTCAGCCATTTGTGGTCCGCCGGGATGACGTACCACGGCGCCCATTTCGTGCTCGTCGCGGTCAACATCTGCTCGTAGGCCCGCTGGTAATCGTCCCAGCGCTCACGCTCGGCCAGGTCCGACGCGGCGAACTTCCAGTTCTTACTCGGGTCGTTGATTCGGGCGAGCAGCCGCCGGGCTTGTTCATCTTTGGAGAGGTGCAGGAAAAACTTGAGGATCAACGTGCCGCTGCGCGTCAGGTGGTGCTCGAAGTGGGTGATGTCCTCGTAGCGGCCTTTCCAAAACTTTTTCTTGTCCGGGTCGCCGGCGGGCAGGCGCTGCGCGCGGAGCAGTTCCGGGTGGACCTTCACCACGAGCACTTCCTCGTAGTAGGAGCGGTTGAAGATGCCGATGCGGCCGCGTTCGGGCAGCACGCGCGCACACCGCCACAGGAAGTCGTGTTCCAGTTCCTCGTCCGACGGGTGTTTGAAGCTGTAGACCTGGCAGCCCTGGGGGTTGACGCCGGACAGGACGTGCTTGATTGTGCCGTCCTTGCCGGCGGCGTCCATGGCCTGAAAGATCAGCAAGACGGACCAGGTGTTGGCCGCGTAGAGCAGCTCCTGGGTGGCGGTGAGCGCGGTCACGTCGTCCGAAAGGGCGGCGACGGCCTGCGCTTTCCGCTCCGCCCTGGGCAGCTTTTTGTCGCATTCCCAGGCCGGATCGTAGTCTTTCAGGCGGACCTTCGTCCCCGGCGCGACCCGGCACCGGTCGATAAAGTCGGGGAGCGTCAGCGCCATTTTGCGTCCCTTGGTTCCGCGGTCCGTTTTCTGAGCCGTTATCAAAAGGCGAGCGTCGAGGCGTAAGCCCGACGTGGAACGCTCCCCAGAATGTTCCACGTCGGGCTTACGCCTCGACGCTCGCCAACGGGTTCTTTACCCTCGATGTTGCACGGTTCCTAACCGGGGTTCTTGTCCTTCTCCGGCGGCTTGTCCAGCGGCGGCTTGTCCAGCGGCGGCTTGTCGGCCGGCGGTTTGTTCGCCGGCGGCGGCGTCGGAAACTCGCGCAACCGGTCGCC
>JBBRLG010000734.1:0-2639 GCA_038231495.1 Gemmatales bacterium
TGGCGCGGGGACGCCGTAAGCCAGGTCTCCCTCGGCGCCCCCTTCCACATGAGTCCCGGGCCGCCCCCCCCCCCACACCCCCCCCCCGCGGGGGGGGGGGGGGGGGCGGCGCCCCCCCCCCCCCCCACCAACAATCCCCTTCCCCCCCCCCCCCCCCCCCCCGCCCCAAGGGGGGGAGTTGACGCCGGTAAACGGTTACTCTTGATGATCCTCTAACGCAAAGGAGAACTCGAATGTCCATTTTGTCTCGCTCCTGGTTCGTGGCGTTGACGGCGGCGGTCGTTCTGTCGGTAGGAACGGCCCGTGCCGAAGAGAAGCTGGTCGAACCGCCCAAGAAGGTAGAAAAAGTCCTCGGCGCGCCCGTGGTCAAGCTGTTGGGCGGCTGCACCAAGGTCGAAACGTTCCGCATCGATCCGGTGGTGAGCACGGAGCGCGGCAAGGAGTACATCTGCGGCTACAAGATCGTCGGCCACGGCAAGGAAGAGGGTAAGGATTACGCCGTGCGGCTGACGAACGTGCTGTATTCGGAGGCGACCTATTTCGGCGCTACGGCCAAGTGCTTCGAGCCGGGCGTGGCGTTTCGCATCTGGTGCGACAAGGAGTGGGTGGACGTGGTCGTCTGCTTCACGTGTACCAACCTGGCGATCTTCGACGGCAAAGGCAAGGAGATCGCCGAGACCCACGGCGGCTTCGGCGGCACCGCGAGCGAGGGTGCGCTTATCAAGCTCGCCAAGGAGGCGTTCCCGGACGACAAGGCGATTCAGGGGTTGAAGGAGGAGAAGAAGTAGGCGGCATCGAGTTGTCTTGCCGCTTGCGGCTTTGCGGTGATTCCCGCAAAGCCGCAAGCGGCAAGCCTTCCACTTCCCTGTTCGGAATGACAACCCATGAACGTCGGCGGCATCGTGGTCTGTGGCGGGCAGAGCAAGCGCATGGGCCGGCCCAAGGCGTGGCTGCCGTTCGCCGGGGAACTGATGTTGCCGCGCGTCCTGCGCCGGCTCGGCGAAGCCGTCGGCCCCTGCGTCGTCGTCGCCGCCCCGGACCAGGAGTTGCCGCCGTTGCCGCCCGGCGTGGACGTGGTGCGCGACGAGGCAAAAGGCCGCGGCCCGTTGCAAGGACTGGCCGCCGGGCTGAAGGGCTTGCAAGGCCGGGCGGACGCCGCATTCGCTTCTTCGTGTGACGTGCCGTTTCTCAATCCGCACTTCGTGCGCAGGATGATCGAACTGCTCGGCGACAAGCAAATCTGCGTGCCGTACGTCGGCGGGTATCACCACCCGCTCGCGGCGGTGTATCGCCTGGAAGTGGCCGCCGCCGTGGAGCGATTGCTCGCCGAGGACCGCTTGCGCCCGGTTTTCCTCTTCGATCTGGTATCGACGCGCGTGGTCGAGGCGGCGGAACTGGCCGAGGTCGATCCGACGTTTCAGACGCTGCGCAATCTCAACACGCCGGAGGAGTATGCGGTTGCGTTGCGGGAAGGGAATGAGGAGCAGCCCCGTTGATCCCGGCCTGGGACGGGGTTATTATCAAGGTCGGAAATCTTCTCCCTCTTGCGCCAGAGAAATACCATGACCTGGGATGAACACTTCAAAAACCGGGGCGAATTGCCGTTGGCGGAACGCGAACGCTACTACGGCAAGCACGTGGCCTGGAACATGGACGGCACCCAAATCGTCGCCAGCGGCGAGGACGACTTTGAGGTGTTTCAGGCACTCAAGCGGGCGGGCTATAACACCGAACAGGTCGTTTTTACTTACATCCCGTTGCCGGATGAGGTAATGATGGGAGGCGCGTTCGGACCCGACGAGGAGAACGCGTCGTGAGATTCCGTTATTTTTCAGGCACGGCCTCCGGTCCGCTGCCTTCCCGTGGGGGAAGCCGCGTGCGTTACCGGCCCGTCATCCCCATTCGCATCACTGGGCCGAGCCAATTTGTCCTGCACGACTGCCTTCTCGACACCGGGGCCGACGACGTGGTTTTCCCGACAACCTTTGCCCCAATAATTGGCATCGATCTGAGCCAGGCACCCCAACGAATGATTGGTTTGGCGGGTCGTGGGGCTGTGGTGTGCCGTTATGCCTCTGTCAAGTTGTGGCTTTCCGACGGCGCGGGCGAAACGTATGACTGGAACGCAACGGTGGGTTTTGTACCCGTTCCTTTTCGGAACGCGCTCCTCGGCCACGCGGGTTTTCTGCAATTCTTCAACGCCGAGTTTCGTGGCCAGGATCGCGAAGTTATCCTGACGACAAATCCGAGCTTTCCGGGAAGGCGCGTTTAACTGTGGCATCCAGGCCCGCAACGCCGCAAGCGGCCGAAATCACCGGTGTAGGGCCAACTCCTGCGGCTTGCCGGCGGCCGATGGTATTGGAGCGCCGAGTCGGCCCCGCGCGACGCTCCGCCAGTGCCCCTTGAGCGTCTCCAGGAACGCCACCGCGTTTTCCGGCGGCACGAACGACAGCAGCAGCACCATCATGAACAGGCTGAATCCGCCCAAACCCATCAGGAAGCCGATGCCCGTGTGCAGCAGCACCGACAGGCATATCATCACCCAGCGCGTCCGCCGATTCCACACCAGGAACGGAAAGCCGATCTCCAAAAAGAGCGTGTAGAATACGCTGCCGCCAATGACCAGGTGGTACAACCAA
>JBBRLG010000735.1:0-2603 GCA_038231495.1 Gemmatales bacterium
CCCCCGCCCCCCCTTCGTAAGGGGGGGATAAGTTGTCGGTGAACGGTTACAAAACAAAACCGCCCCTGAGCCAATGCCCATCAATAGCCCCAACAGCCAGCTGCCGAGGCCATCGGCCTGGTTCAGTACGGTGTTCCGGTAGGAGGGCGACCCGTTCGGGGAGACGTGCGTCCTTCGCGACGACACCCACGCGGTGCGACCTCCGTTGAGGCCGCCGGGGGGTGAGGTTCTCTAGCCAAACCGTCCGTGGTAGGTTTTCTCCCTCTTTTCCATTTATGCCGGTCCATTGTAAAGGCTCGCGGTGCAGATATCAAGATTTATTATCGAAAACTCTCGATTGGCAGCGGTTTTCCGCAAACAGACGTGTACTTTTGTATCCGCCGGCAAACGCGCAATGCTTGTAACTCGTTCCTATTAACGGATTTTCGTTGCATGTCTGCCCGAGTAATTACGTTTTCCGTTTTGACCTGGCACGAGAAATGAAGCACAATAGAGTTAGTCGCGAACGACCGCAGCGACGACCTTTTTCGCCCACCGGCGGCGGCCAGGGAGGTTTGTTGTGCAGCAATCTGCTCGCTCCCTCCTGCTCGTCGATGACGAACCGTACATCCTGCCGGCCCTCGTGGCGCTGTTGCGCAACGACTACGTCATCCACACCGCCAACGGCGCCGACGCCGCCGAGCAGGTCATCGCCGACCACACCATCGACATCATCCTGACCGACCAGAACATGCCGCGCCGCACCGGCGTCGAGCTGCTGGAATGGGTCCGCACGCACTCGCCGAACACGATCCGCCTGCTGATGACCGGCTACGCCGAGTTGGACGACGCGGTGGCGGCCATCAACCGCGGCCAGGCCTTCTACTACCTGCTCAAGCCGTGGCGGACGGAGGACCTGTTGCAGATCCTGCGCAACGCCGCCCAGCGCTTTGAACTGGAGCGGAACAACGACCGGCTCATGGCCGAGTTGAAAGAACTCAATCAGGTGCTGGAGCTGCGCGTCGCCGGGCGCACGCACGAGCTGGAGGAGGCCAACACCCAGTTGCAGCAGCGGACGCGCGAGTTGGAACGGCTCGCCCTGACCGACCCGCTGACCGGCCTGTTCAACCGGCGGGCGATGGACAGCCTGGCGCTGGCGGAGGTAAAACGGCACGCCCGTTACAACAACCCCCTGGCGCTGGGGGTGATCGACGTGGACCACTTCAAGGTCATCAACACGGAACACCTGCTGACCGGCGGCGACGCGGTGTTGCGCGGCCTCGCGCGGGTCCTGACGGGTTCGGTGCGCGAGGTGGTAGACTCGATCGGCCGGATCGGCGGCGAAGAGTTCCTGGTAATCGCGCGCGAGACGGACGAGGAAGGGGCGATCGCGCTGGCGGAACGCATTCGCGGCACGGTGGAGCGTGCGCCGCTCGACTACCACGGTCAGACGATTCCCCTAACGGTAAGCATCGGTTTCGCGGTGGCCGACGCGGGGGTGCCGGCGACGTACTTGGAGATGATCGAGTTGGCCGCGGCGGCGCTGCAGCGGGCCAAGACCGGCGGCCGCAATCGCTGTGTCATCCGCTGCGTCCGACCGCCGCAAGACCGCTAAGCCGCAAGCGGCGGAACGCTAAGCCGCAAGCGGCGGACCCAGCGTCAACAATTCGCTCAATCCCAGCGCCAACTGCCGGGCCGCGTGCCGGGTGTCTCGACTCAAGCGCCACAACGCGCCGACGAGCTGCGGCGACCGTAGCACCGCCGCGGCCAGGCGCAAGGGTGCGACCCGCCCCGTCTTCAACACGTCCACCAGCTGCGGCGAAAGCGGCGTGGTCAGCGCGTCGGAAATGACCCGGAGCGCCCCAAACGGTACGCCCTTTTTTTGGCACGCCCGTGCCAGGACGGCGGTTTCCATGTCCACGGCGACCGCGTCGTGCTGTTCACCCAGGCGTCGTTTTTCGTCCGGATCGCCGACGAGCGTCGGCACGGCCAAAAGGCGGCCGCGCGTCAGGGGCGGCCGCCAGTCGCCGGCGGGCAAGTCGCCGGGCCACGTTGCCGGCCACACGTTGCCGACCGCGTCGATCACTTCCGTGGCCAGCACCAGGTCGCCGACGCGCTGGTCCGCCCGGAGCGCGCCGGAGAAACCCGCGGACAGGATGAATTTGGGTCGGTAAGGGACGTTGCCGAAGGGGGGATTGCCCAGGAGCCACTGCACCGCCTTGTCGGCCGCGTCGTTGCCGACGCCGGTTTCGACCGCCAACACGGTCAACCAGGTCGGCCCACAGAACCAGGCCGGGCACGGTGCCCCCGCGAACCGCTGCTGCCGCGGAAACTCGTGGAAAAAGAACAACGACTCCCGCCGCAGGGCGAAGACGACGCAGGCGTCGGTAATGGCGATGTCATTCACGGGTGTAACCGTTCACCGGCAACTTCTCCCCCCTTACGAAGGGGGGGCGGGGGGGTAAGAACGGTTGCGTTTAACAGTCCTGGCGTCCACTCCACCCCCCCCGCCCCCCCTTCGTAAGGGGGGGAGTGAACGGTCTCCCCCCTTACGAAGGGGGGAGTGAACGGTCTCCACCCTTACGAAGGGGGGAGTGAACGGTCTCCCCCCCTTACGAAGGGGG
>JBBRLG010000736.1:0-2576 GCA_038231495.1 Gemmatales bacterium
ACGTTCATGCGCCACCTGGCCCACCTGCCCCAACACGTCCGGAACTACTTCAAACACCCTCGCATCCATTACGCGGCCGCGCTATAATATGTGAGAATCTTATTTGCCGAGGTAATAAGGGGGGGAGTGAACGGTTACGAAGATTTGATTGCCGGAGTCGGCCTCTTAAGTTAATGCCATTCTACGCTGTCCCCTTTTCTGAACTCGCTGTCCCCTTTTCTTGTCCTCGATTATCGCTCCGCGGCTGGCAGAGGGCAAGGGAAATGTACGCTGTCCCAATAGTGTCCCCTTTTTTTGGTCCTTTTCTTGGTCAGGTCAATTAGGTGGTGAATGGCGTAGCCATCCCCTACCGTGCGGTCTGTCCGGTCGGACAGTGTCCCGGTGGGCAGCCCCGCATTTAAGGAGAGGTTTGCCCGAGCGACATTCTTAACCAGATAAATGCGGTGGTCGAGGTCGTCGTAGGTTACCGAGCCGTCGTCACGCCGCAATGTCCCCACCGTTGTTACTGTCACATCTTCTTTGTTGGACGAATTAACCGAATTATTGATATCGCCGTCAACCGTTCCGTTCGTCCTATAGGAAAGCTTCCCGGTCCCGTCGGCGGACCCACTGCCGGCATACGCGTCTAGGGTCGTCTCGACCGGGAAGTCTGTCGCCGAACGTTGCGTCCACACGAACCCAACGTTGGACCCGCCGCTTTCCGAGTGATCGAAGGAATCGCCCACCACTTGCTTGCCGTCGGCGTTGAGCGTGCCGTTCACCGTGGTGTTATCGGCGTAGCGGCCCGAACCCAACTCGGAGGCGATGGTCCGCGTCTGCTGCGAGCCGTCAGTGGCGGTTGAGCGGATGGAGTACAAAGCTACGGAGGAACTGGAACCGTCGTCGCTCGTCGTGGTATCAAACGATGTGGTGTTGTCCAGGCGGTTGATCGTCCCGGCCCACACCCCCTCGGCGTGACCCTTGTCGCTGGCCCAGTCGAAGCGGTTCCCGGTGGTTTGGCCCACGCGCACGCCCTTGGCCGACATCTGCGCGACGCTGAACCCGGCTCGGTCGGTGGTACTCACCTTCGTGTCCATGCTCGCTTCTTGATGGTACGTCAACTGGTTTTTCGTCAAGGCACCCGTGTCGCCGTAGACCTTGGCGTCGGTCTCTTCGTAGGCATACGTCGCGGGTTTGCCGTCGTCCCCGATGTTTAGGTGCAAGGTGCCGTCGGTCACCGCGTTCTTGGTCGCCCGGTGATAGGCGTCCGTCACGTCGTATTCGTTCGCCAGAACCTTGCCATCCTCGTTGTAGTGGGCCGTCACCGCGCCCGTCATTTTGTAGCCGACCGTCTTCAAGTCCACGTCTCGACTGCCGCCGTAACCGCCGGTTTGTTGGTAGTTGCTATTGTACTTCAACCGATCCTCGCTGGGGTCTTTAACGTTGGTTCGGTCCCCGGTAAACCTTCGTCCAAGCCGTCAATTTCCAGCTGATCTTTCACCTAACCGAGCTGTTCGGGTAAAACACAGCGGTCATGGAAGACCTGCTACTGGAACCGGAGCTGAGTACGGCATGTTTGCCGTTCGTGGTGGAGTTGCTGGAGCGACTGCGCCACGAGTTGGCCGAGTTGCGGACCGAGGTGAGCCGTCTGCGTCGGGAGAATCTTGAGTTGCGGCAGCAGGCGGGTTATTGGCAGAGCCGGCACGCGGACGCCGTGCGGCGCATCGCAGCCTTGGAGCAGGAAAACGCACAATTTCGCGGCGAGAACCGCAAGCTCCAGGATCAACTCTTCGCACGCAAATCGGAAAAGCAAAGCGGGCGCGATCGGTCGAACGATCTGGACGATCCGAGTGAGACCCCATCGCCACGGCCGCGAGGCCAACAGCGGGGCCGGCCGGGGCCGCAGCGTCGGGACTATAGCCACCTGCCCATCCGCGAGCAAGTCGCCGAGTTGCCGGAAGCCGAACGAGTCTGTCCGGAGTGCGGTCGGCCGCTGAGCGCCTGCGGCAGCGAAGCGTCGGAACAAATCGAGATCGAAACCACGGTCTATCGGCGTGTCGTGCAGCGGCGGCGGTATCAGCGGGCGTGTGCCTGCCCTGGGCAACGGACCTTCACGGCGCCGCAGGAGCCGAAGCTGATTCCCAAAAGCCTCTTGGGCGTGTCCGTGTGGGCGGACCTCTTGCTCGACAAGTTCGCCAGCCAGCGGCCGACGGAGCGTCTGCTGGAGCAATGGCGACTGCTGGACTTCGACCTGTCAGCCGGCACGGTGACGGACGGCTTGCGGCGGTTGGAGCCCCTGTTCCAAGCGCTCGTGGAGGCCGTGATCCAACGCAACCGGCAGTCGGTCTACACCCAAGCCGATGAAACCCGCTGGCTGGTTTTCGTGGAAACCAAGAACAAAGGTTCTTCCGGCAATTGCGTCCTTAGCCTTGAAAAAAGCGGACATGCAGGCCACTCTGGAGGTTAGGCTTCAAAACTAATCCCCAACGGAGTCCCGCATGTCCACCAGCCTTCTGTACCACGCCTTTGGCATCCGCGGCTACCGCTACACGCGCACCGATTACCTCGAAGGCGAAGTCGTGTTCAACATCGAGCAA
>JBBRLG010000737.1:0-2563 GCA_038231495.1 Gemmatales bacterium
CAGTGTTTATCCAAAACCTCCCGTCTTACAGCGCAACAAATTCGCGCGAAACGCACAAGGCCAAAATGATAGAATCCTCAATGGTTTTCGTCAGCCCAGCGCGGCGCCCGCTCCGTGTCCTTTGATGTGCTAATCCGCCTCTACCAGCAATCCGACCCCGAACAATACGTCGATGCGCACCAGGACGCCGACGAACGGCTCAAGACCTCGCCGGCGGCCCTTGAACGTGTGAAGGCGGAATGGCGCCGCACGGCCGGATCAGGCCGCGCTGCCGACGGCGCGGAGCCGGGCGCGGCGCAAGAACGTTGCCGCGGCATTTCCGACGCCGTTGGAGCTGCCATTGGGCAGCAAGAAAACGCTTTGCGGTCCGATGAGCCAGGTCGAGTCAATTTGGGCGCTGCCGCCCAGGTGCAGGTGAAACTGCTCGTTTTCCGACTCGAATCGCAGGCCATTGTCCCAGAAGACGGCAAGGGGAGTGCGCCGGCTGTCGATCTGTCTCGTTGGCGTGACGCACGGCGGAGTTGTCTCTTGCATCGGAAAGGAAGGAACCCCAAGGGTGAAGGCAGGGTTTGCGACGTTCGACACCGGTCGATCCAGGACTTGCGGAACGCCGAACGAAGCACCCAGCCCCGCGGCGGGATTCTGGGCGGTCGCGCGCCCCTGAACAAGCAAAGCAAACAACACTACTCCGATAAGGGCAAAATTCTTGCACCGTTTCATGGGTATGGGTACGAACGACGTGATAGAGTAAGCGGAATTCTCGGCCCACGTATACAGCCTTGCGCGAGGAATACCAGCCCAGGTCGCGTTTGGATAGCCGATGGCGTTTTGGAAGGGGAAGTCGGGCCGGCATTCTGCGGCACTTGGGCGTGTGGCGCGGCAAATGTCCTTTTGTTGCCGATGATGCTGGGTCAGTTTTGTTCCTAAGATATGATCGAGAATTGGGGCCGATTTTGACGATTGTAATGATAACGCCGTCTTAGCGCTCCAAGGGTGCGAAAATTGTGTTTTCTGGGTGACCAATGCCAAAAAGAACAATTAGGTCGTTGTCCATCCTGCTCCTGCTGGGCTCAATCATTCTGTTTAGCACGCCAACTATTGCCCGCGCACAGGGCGGCAGGTTGGGTGTGCCGACCGCTGCTTCGCCGATTGCTGATCCCGCTCGCTCACTTCCGGGTAACGCAGTGACACCGGGGTATGTGACTCTTTCTGACGGCAAAGTCTTTCGCCTTGCCGAAGAAATCCGGCCCGTTTCCAATCTTTTGCAGGAGGCGAGTCCGGCAGGAGGGACCGCTCCGGCGCCAGCGGCGGGGGGAAGTTCGAGTGAGCCCGATTCCGGCAACGATCCCTCGAAGGCCAAGAACCGGTTTAATCTTTACCACGAGTACTATCGCATTCAAAATGGCTTCAACTTCAACACGACCACGGCAGCAGTGACTCTGCCGATCTTTGCCGGCGGTGGTTCCTTCACGTTCCATGCCCCGTTCACCTATGCCGAACTTCCCGGGGCTAACCCCTTCGGTATCGGAGACGTTTACGGGCGTTTGATCTTAATGCCGACCAAGTGGGATATCTTCAAGCAACATTGCGACTGGCCATTTCCCAAAGTTACTCCCATCTTTGGCACGGAGATCTATTTTCCGACCGCCGCCAGCACGCTTGCGCGGGATCCAAATGGAGCGCGGATTGAAACGCTCACGCTCGGAACAGCGAAGTACCGCCTCGCCCCACTCGCAGGGTTCGTGTGGTCCCCCGCCAAGGACTGGCTGGTGATCCCCGTCTACATTCAAGACATGTCGATTGCCGGGGACCGGACTTTCGACAGCATTAACCAGGGCAAGTTCCGCTTGTTCGTGCAATACCAAAATCCGCAAGGCTGGTACATGAAGCCGGAATTCCAGGTCGTCACCGACTTTAACAATCACAACCGGGTTGACATGTACCTGGCTCCCGAGATCGGCAACGTCTTCAAGGGCGGAACGGTTTTCTACGTCAAGCCGGGCTTGGGCCTTCTGAGAAACGCATTCGCCCGCGACTGGGGCATCGAGTTCGGCATCCGGACTCCGTTCTAAGTTACGCAGGCAAAAAAGGGAGCCCGACAGGTGCGGGCTCCCCAACGTCAACCATCACACCTCAATCGCGGAACTTCACCTTCGGCATCGGTCCCGTGAGCGGACCGACGTCCACCACCACACGTTGGATCGTGCCGGTGAAGGTGAACGGCGTTTGATACGCCGGCGTCACCGGGGTGAGGGAGTCGTAGCCGCAGGTCAGGCCTTCGTTGTGCGGCCAGTACACGATTGGAGTGGTCTTGGGCAAGGCCTTGGTGGCGACCACCTTACCGTCGATGAAGAGGGTCGCGTTCCCGCCGGCGCCGAATTTCTCCTTGCCGGTCTTCTGGAACTGGTAGGCGACTGTCACCTTGCCCTTGGGCAGGTCGATATCGGAAGCGAGGTCGTACCTTTCAATACCTAGCCAGTTGTAGGCAAAGCGAAGCTTGCCTTCCTTGACGAAAAGCGACCAGCCGCCGAAGTTGCCGCCGGGGGAGAGGATGACCCCCTCG
>JBBRLG010000738.1:0-2545 GCA_038231495.1 Gemmatales bacterium
AGCACGGCAATCCGCGCATCCCGTTCGCAACAGCCTTCACAAGTCGGCACAGCCATGCCGACAGCTTACGAAAACGCGGCAGCTACAGCTGCGCCACTTTGTGCCGGTGAACGGTTACTGGTTCGGTTCGCTCCATCGATCTTTCAACTGGGAAAGAGACGAATGCATTTCGGTTGGTGGCTGAAGGAACGGAGCTAGACAAGATTTCGTTTTGCACGCTAAACCAAGATGGATCACGTCTGGCGATCGGGTTTGTGTCTAGGGTTGCTCGGATTTGGGATGACTCCAAGATACCACCTCGTTGGGTTTCCGCACCTATCTGGGGTGGGCAGGCACCGACATGGGAGCACGAAGTATGGGATCTTTTGAAGGGAGAGAAGCTGCTAGCGCTGGCGAAGGGGAATAATTACCGCCCCAGTTCTTTCTCCTTTAGCGCTGCCGACACATTTCTCGCTTTAGGTATTCCGCGGGCAAAAAACCCCAAAATGGTGGATGTTGGGGGGCCAGGTAAATCGGTCAATCGTCATTGGCCGCCGCGATTGCAACTTGAATATTATGAGGAAGCAGATGAACAAGAAATCTACCTATTTGATTCCGACACCGGCACTAAACAAGCAACACTAGAAGACAAAGATGTCGTGACGTGCCTCGGGGTTTCTCCGGATTCAAAGTACGTCATCGGCGGCACGGAAACTGGCAACCTGGTCGTTTGGGAAGTCGGTGAAGCAACGCTCGTTCACAAGATTCGGTGCCATCACGATCAGATTCTGGCCGTGGCATTCAAGTCCGACGGAACGCACGTCGTAACCGCCGGCATGGATGGTCTCGTGCGCATTTGGGACTTCCAGGCGCTGCTTGACAGTCTGCGAACGGTCGCACCAAAGTGATCGGCGAACACGAACAGACGAGATGGCCGCTTGCGGCGTTGCGGTAAACCCCGCAAAGCCGCAAGCGGCAATACCCAATTCAAATGGCGATCACTGCCGAACCTTGAGCGGCTTCCCTTCCACGCGCGAATCGCCGGCGGCCCGGTCGAGTTCCGCCTGCAAGGCGTTGGCCTTGTCGTGCGCGTTCTTCTCGTCGATGTCTTCCGCCTTAACCGGCGCGGCACGCGGCGCGACTTCTTTTTCCTTCTCGACCATCGCCGCGGCCGGAGGCGGTTGGTCCGGCAAGACGGGCAGCGGCAGGCAGCCGGGGGCCGCGAGCGTCAGCAGCAACAACACGAATCCCGCGTACTTCATGGCTTGTCCTCCGCCGTCTTGGCCGGTTTGACCTTCTCCGCCTTCTTCTTCGGCGCGGGCATTTCGGTGAAGCCGTCTGCGGCCTCGAAGCGGCCGCCGCCGAACGGGCTGGCCGTCCGCTGCTTGTACACCTCGAACACCTGTTGCGTCAGCTGCTCGACCTGGCGTTGCAGGGCCGCGTCGTTGGTTTCCAGGGCGATCTCTTGCAACCGGTCACAGGCTTCCACCCGCCGCAAGTACGCCTTCTGTTCGCGCTGGCGCACGTCGGCGGCCCGGTCCGCGAGCGACGGTCCTTCGTCGACAGGCTCGGCTTTCGCGGTAGGCTTTTTCTCGTCCGGCTTGGCCTGGCCGGTGAACCAGCTGCCGGGCCACCAGCTGCCTTTGGCGGCCGACGACGTGCCGGCTTCGGTGTCGTCGGCGACGGCGACGGACACGGCCAGTCCCGCGCAGAACAGCGCGGCCAGCGCCCGAACCCCCAATTTGCGCATGCTCGACCTCCCCCGCTAAACTCCGCAACCGACCCGTCCCCTGGCGGCCGGTCCATGTCTTTCGCTATTTACTGCTGAGAGGGGGAGGCCTATGCCAGAATTGATGCCGCGTGTCCAGGCGAGTTTTCTGCGGATGGGCCACTGCGCCGACAGGGCAATGGCGTCAGCTGCAACGCGCCGTCGGCCGCGACCGTCGTTTCGACACGGACTGCGTTCATCGGTGTCTTCCTGGGATTGGGCTGCAACATTTTAACAGACGGCGTTCTGACGTAATGAGGTGGCAAAGGGCCGCGAGGCGTTCTTTGAACAGAATTATACTGTGCGCGGGCACTTTGGCACAAGCCCGAAGCGCCAGCGAGGGACGGTCCCTCGCTGGCGCTTCGGGCGTGTGTCATTCCCAACCGCGGTGAGTATAGCAACCGATTCCTTTGTTCCCGCCCCGCAGGTCAGGGCGCGCCAACACAAATAGCGATGGCATTGGCGATGTCATCGAGTGGGCCAGGCGTCAGTTCCCCCAGCCGGTCGAGGAAGCGCGTTTCCGACACGGACTTAACCTGAAAGGCATCCGCCCCGGAATCCTTCGTCAGACCGTTGGCGGGTATTGGGTTGAGGTACACGAACCAATGATAGCTCGCGTACCTCGGTTTCCATTCTGTAATGGGCACCACGATTTTCGGTGGTGACTCCGCCGGCCTTCCAGCGTCGTTTCCTGCCTGCTATTGTGACAGGAGTACCCGGAGGGAAGGGCCATGCTTGAGCTCGACTGGTCCCTGTGTGCCTGTCCAAATCCCGCTTGTGCCGCCTACGGCCAACGCG
>JBBRLG010000739.1:0-2544 GCA_038231495.1 Gemmatales bacterium
CCTACCCGCCCTACCCCCCCGGCCCCCCCGTTGTAAGGGGGGGAGACCGCAGACTCCCCCCCTTACAAAGGGGGGCAGGGGGGGGTGAACGGTTACCACTCACGCGGCGGTTCCGGTTCCCCGCCGTCTTCCGAAAATGCCGGCCCCGACGTGAGCGACCAGGCGGGCGGCTCCTCGTCGGTCGTCGCGGGGTCCACGAACTGCCGCGATGCCGTCAGCCGACGACGAACCTGCGCGTCGTTCCAGCGGAACCAGTAGGCGAGGCCGCCCACCAACAGCATAACACCCGCTGCGAGGGCGAGAAAGCCCCACAGCATCCCTTTGGGCCAATCGGCCGAGCCGTCCGCCGGCACAGCCCCGACCGCCGGGACGGCCAGGCTGTGCCCGATGAGCACGGGCGCGTCGCGGTACTCGTTGGCCTTCTTACTGTCCTCCGCCTTGTAGCGGCGCTTCATGTAAAAATAGCCGTCGAATGTCACCCGCTGGTTGACTTTCTGGTTGACCGCGACGTTCGCCGGCGCCTCGGTCAGCACGACGCAATACGGGTTGTCGCCGGCCATTTCATCGAAAACCCAGGCGTAATAGAGGTCCTGCACGCCGGCCAGCTTGAGCGTGGCCGGGGCTGCGTCCTTTTGCAGCAGGCGCAACCGGCCCTCGACGTGGACCACCTGCCCGCGGTAGTCGTCGGGATACCGGAACAGCTGGTTGAATGCCACGTCGCGCCGGGCCGCGCGTCGAAAGGCGGCCGGCGAGGTTTCGTGCGCCAGGCGGATGGTTTCGACGAACGCTTCAAACGGTTTGCCGTTGTCGGTCTGGCTGGAAATGAGTTTGCCGTCGCGGATTTCTTTCAACAAATACGGCGGAATGGGCCGCACTTCTTCCGGGTTCTTCAGCTGCCAACAGCCGCCCCGTTCGCCGGCCAGGATCAAGGCCACCTCGCCCAGCGGAGTCGTGCCGAAACAGGTGCCGTGCGCGGCCAGTGCGGTGGCACCCATCGAAGTGACTTCGCGCGGCGACAGGGTCGGTTCGTAAAAGTCCCAGGCAGTGATCCACGGGTGGGTACCGGCAATGAGCATGTCCGCGCATTGAAACGCGCCGACCGAGGGGTTGGCACCGCCGCCGAGGGTCAGGACGGCAAAATAGGCAGGCTGTACCGACGGCGCTTGAAAGAAGGGATCGCGGTCTTGCGGGTCGGGTACTGGTTGGCCGACGCCAACGGTTGCTCCCAGGACCGCGGCGACGAGTGCGTACCACGGAACGAGCCGTGGACCGGCCCGGCGGCTGCGCGGTGCGGAGGGAGACCGTTCGTGCATAAGGCCTTCCTGACAGGCGGCGGTGGTTGGACGCACTCGGATCGCGAAAAGTTCCCGCGCAACGGGGGTGTATCAATTCCCCGCCGAATCGAGCGGCGAGGCGAAACCGACGCGCGTGAAGCCGGCCTTATGGCAAGCGTCCATGACTTCCAGGATCGCGGACCATTTCAACCGCGAGTCGCCGCGCACCTTGATCGCGCCCTTGAAATCCTCCGCCTTGAACTCTTCCTTGAGTACCTTTGCCAACTCTTCCAGGTTGGCGATCGGCTTGGCGCTGCCGAGGCGTTCGATCGCCAGCGAACTGATCTGTCCCCGGTTGGCCGCGTCGTTGGCCGCGACGGCGGTGATCGTCGGCACGTCGGTCAACTCGTCGTCCGGCACCTTGTCCGGGACCTGGGTTGGGTCCACGTTCTCCGCCTTGTCCGCCTTGCTGGATTGGGGCGCGGGCAGTGCCAGGTCCATCTCCACCTCGAACTGTGCATCGGGGTGGAACGTGAGAATGAAGAACGACAGGAGCTGGAAGGCCATGTCGAGCATCGGCGTCACGGGCACGGCCGGCTTGGGTGCCGGGTCTTCGCCTTTTTTGCGCTTTTTGGTCATGGCTCACAGCCCCCCGGTTTGCTTGAACGCCCGTAATTTCAGCTTGCGAAACCCGACCGTTTTGCAATCCTTGAGGATCGCATAGACGGTGGCATACTCGGTGTCGCGGTCGGCCCGGATCACGACGACGGTCGGGATCTCGCCGCCGTTGGCCAGCTTCTGCTCGTCGTCGTAAGCCTCTTGCAAGCGGCGTTTGATGTTGTCCAGCCGGTACGGATAGTCGGCCTTGCTGAACAGCATGATGCACGGGTCGCCGGACTTGTACTTGTCCTTGGGGAATTTCTCCCACTCCTCCGGCGTGTAGCGCTTCTGGAAATAGCTTTCTTCGTAGGGCCGCACATTGAGGAAGATGGCGTGCCGGTCCGACAATTCGACCATGTGCCCTTCTTTGGCGTTGGGTAGCTTGACCAGTTCGCTGGACTGGTTGGGCACGAAGCGGACGCACATGATGAAGAACATCAAGAGTTGCAACACCACGTCCAAAAGCGGCGTAAAATCGGGTTCGGTGTCGCTGTCGCTCGCACTCATGAAGAGACCTCCGTGGTCCGTGGTCCGTGGTGCCTGGGGCGGTGGAAATAACCCTAGTTTGTGTTGAACCGGCCACCGGCCCCCGGCCACCGGCCCCCGCTCG
>JBBRLG010000740.1:0-2505 GCA_038231495.1 Gemmatales bacterium
GCATGCCTTCGTCGATCAGGGTGCGGGTGACGGTCAAGGCGCGCTGGGCCGATAATTCCCAGTTGTCGGCGAAGCGATTGTTGCCTCCGCCTATCGGTTTATTGTCGGTAAAACCGCTGATCATGAGCAGTTCTTCCCGCCGTCAGGAAGACACTCTTGGCGGATGTCACGGTCTTTCCAGCGGGTGACGCATTCAGGGTGGGGGGGGCGTGGTTATCAGCCACCCGGCAACGCGCTGATCGGGCAAAGGGCGCTTGGGCAGCTAGGGCTTGGCGTGGTCGAGCAGCTGCTGATGCACAACAGATTCAGGGCGGTCAGGTGCTTCCACAGCCTTCACCTCGGCTTGTATGGCTTGCAGGGCATCTTCACGAAAGCAAGCCGAGTACCCCCAACCCGTAAAACGTGTATTCCACATCACACCCGTCGTCCCACAATCCGCCACGGAAACCGCCGCCGGGTCGCTCCAGGGCACGGGCGTAGCGCAGCGCCTGGCCGGCGTCGATGCGGTCCAGCGTGCCGAGTTGGTCTAGCGTCCAGGTCGCCGTGAAGGTGGAAAGCAAGTCGGCGAGGGGAATCCGGCTGTTCGCTCGCAACCCGCCTTCGGCCGAAACCATGCTCGTGAGACACGCCGTTACGCCCGCGCGCACTTCCGGTGTCAAGCCGTCCATTTCGGGTTCGACGAGTTGCAAAAGCCCGATGGCGGCGGCGGTGGGGTTGGTGCCGCTGCGGCGCATCGGGGCAATCTCGACGTAGCCGCCGTCGTCGCGGCGGCGCGAGGCCACGAAGCGGACAACCGCCACTGGGTCGGGCAAGGTGCGGCCCAGCAACTGGTAGCACAGGCCGACCAGGAACGTGTGATACGTGCTGCCGGACGCGCTGTCGGGCGTCTTGGCGTAGCCGCCGTCGGTGGTGCGAAACGTCTCCAGCGTCGCGGCGACGCGGTCGGGCCAGTCGGGCGGACTGTTGGCGAAAATGTCCGGGCCGCCGCCGGTTTGGACGAGCAGACCGGCGTACAGGAGCGAGAAGAAATCGATCACACTCGCCTGTTGGGCCAGGCTGGCACGCAGGAAACCAGCGGCACGCGCGCACAAGTCTGGCGTCAAGGCGTCGAGGACGGCCAGGCCACGCAGGCCGAACCCCGTGTAATAAAGGTCCGAACCACCTTCCCGGCCGGAGAAGCCGCCATCGGGGTTTTGCGCCGCCCGCAGATAGTCCGCGTGACGGGTCCGCACTTCGGCCGGGAGGCGGAGCAGGGCGTCACTCAGCCGGGCGGTCAGGCGCGGCAGGTAGGGAGTCGGATCCATCACAGCCCACGGGTTTGAGAAACGCGATTTTGGCAGCGGCGGGCGGGGTGATGTCCGTTGTCCGTTGTCCGTTGCCCGTTGCAAAGACCCACGATTGGTTTTGCAACGGACAACGGACAACGGACGACGGACGGTTTGGCAGGGGTATTGTAAGGGCGTGGAGGACAAATCCCAACGAGCCGGCCGGTTTGCCGTTGGCGGGGAAAAAGGTAAAGTGACTCGTGCGATGGCAAAGCCGCAAGCGGCACGGGCTGACGGCTTCTTCCCCGGTGGAGATCGGCGATGTCGGTTAATAATCCGCGACTGCCCGAACCGTCCGACTCGCCGGAGACGGTCATCCTGCCGTCCCCGGCCGGTGACGGCGCGCCGGCCTCCGTGTCGATCGCGCCGACGTTCGTCTTCGGAGCGGCCGACCGGCCGGTCGTTACCGGCCCCACCGTGCCGGGGTACGACATCCTGAGCGAGTTGGGCCGCGGCGGCATGGGCGTCGTCTACCGGGCGCGGCAAAGGCACCCGCAGCGCGTCGTCGCCCTTAAGTGTATCCTTGCCGGGCAGCTGGCGTCGCCGGCGGAAGTGCAGCGGTTCCGCAACGAGACCGACGCCGCCGCCCTCATGAACCACCCCGGCCTCATCCCCATTTACGAGGTCGGCGAGCACGAGGGACTGCACTATTTCAGCATGCAGCTGATCGAAGGCGGCAACCTCGCCCAGGCGCTTGCTGACGGCCGTTGGCAGACGGCCGGCCGCTTGCGGCACGCGGCGGCGGCACGGCTCGTTGTCGCAGCGGCCCGCGCGGTCCACTACGCCCACCAGTCCGGCATCCTGCACCGCGATCTCAAGCCGGCGAACATCCTCCTCAACGAAACCGGCGCGCCGCTCGTCACCGACTTCGGCCTCGCCAAGCGGTTCCAGGGTAAGGAAGCGCTCACCGGCTCCAACGTCATCATGGGCACGCCGGCCTACATGGCCCCCGAACAGGCACTCGGCTCCGGCGGCCTGACCACCGCCGCGGACGTGTACAGCCTCGGCGCGATCTTGTACGAATTGCTCACGGGCCGGCCGCCGTTCGAGGGGGACACGGCACTCGCCATCGTGTTGCAACTGCGCGAAAAGAAGCCGCCTGCGCCGCGCTCCCGCGACCGGACCATCGACCGCGACCTGGAAACAATCTGCCTGAAATGTTTGGAAAAAGACCCGCGGC
>JBBRLG010000741.1:0-2494 GCA_038231495.1 Gemmatales bacterium
CGTCCACTTCGATCGTGACCTTGCCGTTCAGAGAACATCCTTGTTCAGGGGTGAAGAAGCAACCTCCCCCTCCTTTACCCAATTAACGCGATCACCACCAGAGAAGTTGGCTACACCCCCGGTATTTGGCCGCCCTTCTGGCGTTCCGGGCATTCATGAACTAAAATCTTAGGAGAGATCAGGGCGATAATAGGGGGAAGCGCTCATGGAAAAAGCGACCGAGACGTGGGTCACCGCACCGGACCGGCTGATATCCGCGACCCGGCGCGACGCTTGCGTGGTCCACATCTACCCAACCGGGCCGGGCATGGGCACGCGTTACGCTTTGAGCGACACGCCCATGGTCCTGGGCCGCGGCAACGACTGCGACATCCGCATCAACGACCATTCCGTCTCGCGCCGCCACGCCCGCATCCAGCCGGGTGCCGATGGCTACTATGCGGTCGATTTGCAGAGCACCAACGGCACCTTCGTCAACGACGTGCCGGCCTCCATCTGCAAACTCAAAGACGGCGACTACCTGCGCGTCGGCAACTGCATCTACCGTTTCCTGGCGGGCGGCAACGTCGAGGCGGAATACCACGAAGAGATTTACCGGCTGACGATCATCGACGCCCTGACCGACATCCACAACAAGCGCTACCTGCTGGAGTTTCTCGACCGCGAGCTGTCGCGCTCGGCGCGTTACGCCCGGCCGCTGGCCCTCATCATGCTCGACCTGGATAAATTCAAGGCGGTCAACGACGAGCTGGGCCACCTCGGCGGCGACTTCACGCTTCGGGAAGTGGCGGCATGCGTCAAAGGCAACGTCCGCAAGGAGGAGCTGTTCGCCCGCTACGGCGGCGAGGAGTTCGCGGTCGTGCTGCCGGAAACGTCGCGCGACGGCGCCCTGTACGTGGCGGAGCGCATCCGCAGCCAGGTGGAAAAGCACAGTTTCCTCTACGAGGGCAAGGCGTACCCGGTCACGGTGAGCGTCGGTGTCGCCACCACCAAGGGCGAGACGGCCCTGACGCCCAACGAGTTGATCCGTCAGGCCGACGAGAACCTCTTTGCCGCCAAGCACGAGGGCCGCAACCGCGTCGTGGCCAGCCCGGAATAACCGCACGCTAATGGTTTAAGCACGCCTGAACGGCGAGCCGGGAGCGTAAGCGACCGGAGTTCATTCTGAGATGAACTCCGGTCGCTTACGCTCCCGGCTCGCCAAAAGGTTACAAACCCATTAGTCGGCGCGGCGGTCCGCGTTCTTCGGTTGCGGACGGCAGACGCCCGGCAACGTTTCGTGCAGCGACGGTGCCAGGGTGGGGTTGTCGCCGAGCGCCCGCCGGCCCAGCATGATGGCGCGGAAGCGACCGGATTGCTGCACCGCCCGCGTGAGTTGGGCCATCATTTCCCGGCACGAAGGCCAGCGGTCCACGCTGGCGACGGAAAAGGCACGAGCCAAAACCGGCCGCTCGCGGGCCGTCAAGGGGGCGAGGTCCGGCGCGGGCCGGACGTAATCGCGTCGGAATTCCGGCGGCGTGTCGGCGAACGGAAAACGCCCGACCCGTAGCAGATAATAACTCACGGCCAGGGCGTACTGGTCGGTGCGGTCGGTGACTTTCCCGGCAAACACCTCGGGCGCGGCGTAGTCGGTCGTCCCGGACCGCGGGTGGTTTTGCGACCCCGAAGCAGTCATCAGCGTCAGCCCGAAATCGGCCAGCTTGACCGTGTCCCCGAAGACCAGCATGTTGCTGGGTTTCACGTCGCAGTGCCGGAAGGCGACCGTCTGGCCGTCGATCCGGTGCTGCCGGGCGTTCAGGAAATCAAGCGCCTCGGCCGTCTGGCTCAGGTAACGGCACACCTCCGGGGCGGCGAGCGGCGTCCGCGATTCGTTCAACTGAAATTCGTGCAAATCCTGGAGGCTGCCCTCGGCCAGTTCCATGCCGACGACGAGGTGGCCCGCGCAGCAGAAAACCTTGTCGATGCGGATCAGGTTAGGGTGGGTGACCTGGCGGACCTGTTGCAGCGAGCGAATTTCGCGCGGCGCGTTGGTGGCGTCGCAGGGGATGAACTTGAGGGCGACCGACGCGCCGCCGGCGACCTCGGCTTCCCAGACTTCGCCGAAAGCGCCGCGACCGCGCAGGCGCTGCAATCGGCACCCCGGAAAGGGCTGTAGGCCGCTGGGCAGCGACGAGCGACCGGCTCCTAGTTGGCCCGTGAAGTAGGAAACCTGCGGCTTCATCGGGGGGGTCTTTCATCAAAGGGATAGGCACACGCCATTGGGGGACGTGTCACCGCGTTCGCGTTTTCGGGATAGTGCGCGGCTGGTGCTGCTCAAGGATAGGATATTTTTCGCGGCCGGGGGAAGCTTTGCGGCGAAAGGCGGTCGAAGCAAGGACTCGCGCAGAATGAATTTTGTAACCGTTCACTCCCCCCTTACGAAGGGGGGGTAGGGGGGGTGGAGAGAGGGCCATGACCAAGTTCTTCTAATCGTTCTTAACCCCCCCTGCCCCCC
>JBBRLG010000742.1:0-2492 GCA_038231495.1 Gemmatales bacterium
CTCTTCGTCACAGCACGATTGCCTCGACCTCCGTGACGAAGCGGTTCGGCTCGTCGTCGAAGAAGGCCGACACCACGTTGAACACCGCGTCACTGAAGCCGCCGATGTTCAGTACGTCGGAACGCTCCGGCGCCTGCGTCGTCGTGGACGCCTGCACGTCGATGCACACGAGCTTCGGACCGGCGAACTCCTTGCCGTGCAGCCGCACCTGGTTGGCAACGAACGCCTGCCACTCCGTCAGCACCGCCGTCGAGCCGTGCCGGCCGGTGCCAACCCAACTCTCGTTGTCGCTGACCAGCACGCAGCCGGCGAACGCCCGGTTGCGGAAGGTCGTGTTGGCCTCCGCCAACGGCAGCGCACAGTTCGTGCCGCCGCCGCCGTAGCGTGCCAACCGTGCCGCCAGGTCCAGAATCGGCTCGTCTGCCGACACTTCCACCCGATACGCGCTGGTATCGAACGGAATAACCATGCTGTCGGGGTTGCGGCGCAGGACCGCCGCCGCGAACAGGGCCGCCACGTCCACGCAGCGCACCTTGCTCGTCGCACCCCGGCCGCGCCGGCCCGTCACCGCGCAACCCATCGACCCGGACACGTCCACGCCGATGACCGCGGGGCCGGACAACGTCGGTACGTTGCCGCAAGCAACCTCCGCCGCCCGGCCCAGCGCCTCCTTGATCCGCTCCGGCACGAGGCCGTCGGCGTTCAGGTAGGCCGCCAGGTACTGGTACGGGAACTGCCGGGCGCGGCCGATCTCCTCCGGGTCGGCGAGGCGGTTGGCCACCTCGACCACCGTCGTGACATCCTCCTTGAATACGTCGTGCCGCAGGAGCGTGTTGAGGTTCATGCGCAGTGCCTGCGTGCCCATCTGCCGGGCGATTGCCTTCCAGACGACCGGACCCTTGGCGCTGTCGGCCAACAGGTCCCACCGGAAGTGCGCCCGCTCCAGGATGCGCACCTGCTCGGCCTCCGTCTCCGCCTGGCGGAACGCGACCAGGTCGGCAACCTGCACGGGCAGGTCGGCCAACGACGCCGGTGCCCACTTCTCAACCGGACGGTCCGCCAGCCAGCCGAACAGCGCCCGCCGGGCGTCATCGACGGGCGTGGGCCGGGCCAGCCGCAGCACATCGCGCAGGCTGGGGTCGTTGCCGATGGACGCGGCCAGGAGCTTGCCCACGCTCGCCGTGTTCAACCAGCGCTGGAAGGCGCGCTGGAGCGAGTAGGACAGGCTCTTGCGACCGAACCGGCCGGAGCGAATCATCTGGAACAGCGTGCGCAGAACCCGGCCGTTGTCCACGACGCGGTCGAAGGCGCGGTGGAACAATTCGCGGTCGCGGCCGGCCAAAACCAGCAGCAGGGCGGCAGGCATGTCCTTCATGAACGCGCGTTCGCGGCTGTAGACGGCCAACTTCGCCAGGTAAGCGTTGTCGTCCACCTTGGACGCGAGGTCGAGCAGCGTAGCCAGCTGGTCCTCGGCCTCGGCGTAGAAGGCACCGTTGAAGCAGCCCGTTGCCGCGAGCTGGGCTAGCGCGTGCTTGGGTGCCAGCCGGTAGGCGGCACCGCCAGCCTCGTTGCGAACTTCGGCACGGGGCAGCAGGCTCTTGAGGCTGGAAAACAGGTTCTTGTTGGCCATCGGGCGACTCCTTGTGAAAAACAGTCCGACGAGGTTTGGGCAGAAAACCCGCCTTGCGGCGGAGGTTACCTTTCAACGAGAGGATGTAGTCTGCACCGGCAGTCGGACACGCCTCCTAAAAAATCAAGCCGGCGAAGGGATGGGCAGAGGTACCGACCCCGTAGGTAAGGAGGGGGTCGGTTGGGAGTCGAACCCAAGGTAGCCATGTACTCCGCACCGGCAGCCGGCGTTGTCGAAAAAGACCGACGAGGTTGTGGCCAGAGGTCTTCGTGCTGCTCTATCCACTTGAGCTACCGCAACCCGCCTCGCGGCGGAACACGGGAGGGAATCGAACCCTCAACCCGCACGTCCATGTACTCCGAGCCGTCAGTCGGTCATTAACAATCGGTTGACGAGGGTTTGGCCAGACCATTGCTCTACCGTTGAGCTACGCCCTGAAAACTAGCGGCAGTCAGGGCGATAGGATTTGAACCTACAACCGATGGAATCCGACCGGCAGTCAACCGCGATCCTTCTCACCATCCTTTACGGGCGCATTGTCCTCGCCAGGAATTGAACCTGGTCCCCGACCTTCGGAGGGTCGTGTGCCATTCCGTTACACTCCAAGGACGTAGCAGAAACGCCGGTGGGAATCGAACCCACTTCTGCCGGGTTGCAGCCGGCCGCCTACCCATCTGGCTCCAGCGTCATTTGCGGAAATGATGAATGATGAATGATGAATGATCACTACTGTCCCGTTGAGCAATTGAGTAATCGGTAGAAACCAAGGACCGGAAACAGGTTATGGCGGTTTCTCAGCTGTAGCGATTTCAACTTGGTCGGCTGCATTCTGGTAGTCTTTTCCACAGAAAACCGTGGAAAG
>JBBRLG010000743.1:0-2470 GCA_038231495.1 Gemmatales bacterium
CCTGAAAACGCCAAGCCGACTTCGCTCTCGTTCGCTTCGACCTTATTTCCTTTCGCGTTTTCGTCCTTTCGTGTTTTCGTGATTCGTCTTTTTCCGACCCCGGCCGGCGAACCTGTTGGCCGGCCTGTTGTCTGGATGATATGGCACGCATAGGTTAAGGAAAGAAGATGTCCGGTTTTACCGGATTTAGCCGCAATAGCAACCGCGCCGCCCGCACGGCCCGCAAAGCGGAATTCTCTCCCAGTCCGGCGCTTGACATCGCCTTGCCGGGACCGGAAAATGAGTATAGAGGGCAACTCCGGACCCGCCGGGTCCGGCCCTCCCGAGGGGAATCGATCCTTTCCTGAACAGTGCTTTTCGTCCACGGGACTGGTTTGATCCGGTCCGGAGGTGACCAACGGCAACGGTGACGACGATCTCCTGCGCGTCTCCCGCCCTGACGTGGCCGACCTCCCTATTCGGATCGCAAAACCGGAAGGAGGTCCTTTGACAATCGCAACGAAACGAACCGGAAAGACTCTTACGCTCCCTTCTCTCGACCGCGCCTGCCTCAGTGCTCGCGTGGCGGTGGACAACAAGGCCCGCGACGTGATGGTTCTCGACATGCGGGGCCTCACCCCCCTGTACGACTTTTTCGTCCTTTGCACGGGCAACAGCCGCCGCCAAATCCACACCATTAGCGAAGAAGTCGATGCCAAGCTCCACGCGGAGGGCGATCGGCGTTTGGCCATCGAAGGCTACGAGGCCAGCAAGTGGGTAGTCCAGGATTACGGCGACGTGATGGTCCACGTGTTCGACGGCTCGACGCGCGAATACTACGCCCTGGAAGAACTCTGGGCGGACGCGCCGCGCGTGGACTGGGAGCGCTACGCCTGACAGGGACGGTTCGTTTTCCCGCCCAGCGGTTGGGACGCCGACTGAATTGCCGCTTGCGGCTTTGCGGTCCGGACCGCAAAGCCGCAAGCGGCAAATCCATTCTGTGGTTAACTGCTTTTGCCCGGATCGTTTGATTCCATGAACATCCAACTCCAGCTGCAAGAGCGGCTCCGGCAGGCGTTGACGGGCCTGGTGCCCGACCCCGCGCCCTACGCCGTGATGCTCAAACAAGCCCAGGACCCGCGCTTCGGCGACTACCAGGCCAATTGCGCCATGTCGCTCGCCAAGCTCCTTGGCAAGCAGCCGCGCGCCATCGCCCAGCAGATCGTGGAACGGCTGCCGACCGACGACGTGTTGGGAACGCCGGAAATCGCCGGCCCCGGCTTCATCAACCTGCGGCTATGCAACGACTGGCTCGCCAAACAAATCCAAACGATGGCCGCCGACGAACGGCTCGGCGTGGCCAGGGTCGCGCAGCCGCGCAACTACGTCATCGACTTCAGCTCGCCGAACGTCGCCAAGCCGATGCACGTCGGCCACCTGCGCAGCACCATCATCGGCGACGCTTTGACGCGGCTGTTCAAATTCCTCGGCCATACCGTCGTTACGGACAACCACCTCGGCGACTGGGGCACGCAATTCGGCATCATTCTGTTTGGCTACAAGAACTACCGGGACGAGGCGGCGCTGCAGGCCGACCCGACGCGGGAACTGGCACGCCTCTACCTCAAGGTCCGGTCGCTGTTCAAAAAAGTGGACGACGAGGACGAAATCGATCCGAGCGACCCGGTGCAGGACGTTTGCCGGCTGGAGACCGCGAAACTGCACGCCGGCGACCCGGAAAACGTCGCGCTGTGGCAGATGTTTATGCCGTGGTGTCACGAACTAATCGACCAAATCTACCGGCGGCTGGACGTTTCGTTCGACCACCGGTACGGCGAGAGTTTCTACAACCCGATGCTCGCCGACGTGGTGAGCGAATTGCAACAGCGGGGCATCGCGACAGACAGCAAGGGGGCCGTCGTCGTGTGGCACGGCGAGAACGAACCGCCGTCGCTGGTCCGCAAGCGGGACGGTGCGTTTACCTATACGACGACCGACCTCGCAACGATCTGCTACCGGGTTACGCAGTTCAAGGCAGAGGTGATTCTGTACGTCGTCGATTTTCGGCAAGCGCTGCATTTCAAGCATTTGTTCGAGATCGCCCGACAATGGGGCTACAACGTGGAGTTGGAGCACGTCCAATTTGGCACCGTACTCGGACCGGACCGCAAGCCGTTCAAGACGCGGGACGGCGGCATCGTCGAACTCGGCGCGCTGCTCGACGAGGCCGTTGCCCACGCGGAACGGGTCTACAAATCCGGCCGGCAGGGTGCGGCCGACCGGGGCCAGGACGCCGCCGAACTGCCCGCCGAGGAGTTGAAACGGCTTTACGAAGTGGTCGGTTACGGCGCGGTGAAGTACGCCGACCTGTGCCAGAACCGGACGACGGATTACGTCTTCGACTGGGATAAGATGATGGCCACCGATGGCAACACGGCGACGTACATGCAGTACGCCTACGCCCGCAACCGCAGTATCTTCCAGAAGGGCG
>JBBRLG010000744.1:0-2444 GCA_038231495.1 Gemmatales bacterium
CAGCAAGCGGGCCGCTTGCGGCTACGGGGCGGGCCGCTTGTGGCTACGGGCGTTTGTGCCGCATCGAGCCGCGGGCAGTATAACAGGAAGCTTTATCGTCATCCGCAGGGTGGGTAAGTGCGAAAAAATCGGCAGCGACAGCAGGGCGGGCGGTAGGGGAACAACCCCTGCTATTGTGGTAGTGTTTTGCTCCATCTGTACATTACCTCTGCCCGGCCAGGCGGTTTGGCTAATGGAATTCGAGCAACAAGGAACCCAGCGCGATGAGCCATCCCGACCCGGCGACGGGGCATGAAAAGGCCGTTGCGCCCCGGACGGCGTTCGTCACCGGCGCCACGGGCTTCCTCGGCCTGAACCTGGTCGCGCAACTGACCGACGCCGGCTGGACGGTCATCGCCCTGCACCGCGCGCAATCCAATTTGACGTACCTCAAACGCTTTCCCGTCCGCCTGGTCGAGGGTGCGATCGAGGACGCCTCGTCGCTCGAACGCGCTATGCCGGAGGGGGTCGATGTCGTTTTTCACGTCGCCGCGGACGTCAGCTTTTGGTCGCGGAACAACGTCCGGCAAACCTCGACCAACGTGGACGGCACGCGGAACGTGATTGCCACGGCTCTGCGGCGCGGCGTGAAGAAGATGGTCCACACGTCAACGACCAGCATTTACGGCTTTCCGGCCGGGCCGTTCGATGAGACCGCGCCCCACCTGGGCCGGCACTCCTGGTTCAATTACATGCGCACCAAGACGCTGGCCGAGGATCAGGTACGGCAAGGGATCGCACGCGGGTTGGACGCGGTTTTCCTCAATCCGGCGAACATCATTGGCCCGTACGATTTGCACAACTGGTCGCGCCTCATCCTGCTGGCGGCGGCGGGCAAGTTGCCGCGCGTGCCGCCGGGCCGGGCGACCTTCTGCCACGCGGCTGAAGTGGCGCGGGCGCACATCACCGCCGTGGAGCGCGGCCGGACGGGCGAGAATTACATTCTGGGCGGTGCCGACGCCAGCTACGCCGAGGCGATCCAAATCATTGGCGAATTGCTTCAAACCACAATCAAGGCCCGGACGGCCCGGCCGATCCTGTTGCGCGTCGCCGGCCGGGTACTCGGTTGGACCGCGCACTTCAGCGGCAAGGAACCGCTCGTGACGCCGGAAAGTGCCGCGTTTCTCAGCGCCAATCTCACGTGCCGTAGCGACAAGGCGGTGCGGGAGTTGGCCTATCGGCCCGTGCCGCTGCGGACCATGCTCGAAGACTGTTACCGCTGGATGGTCGGCGAAGGATTGTTGCCGGCTCCGGCGACCGCGAAAACGCTTCAATAAGGCAACGGCACCCGCGCGGCAAAACGTGTCATCACCCAATCGTAGGCACGCGGCGGCAGCAAGAGGGCGGCGTGGGTGAGCCAGCTCGTCGTCCACGGGAAGCAGTAGACCCGCCGCCGCCGACCGACCGCCGCCGCGATCTTGCGTGCGGCCGTCCCCACGTCTACCACGCCTTTGAAAGCATTGTCGCCGGCCGTGACGACCAGGTCCGCGAGCAACGGCGTCTGCACGAATCCCGGAAAAATCGTGGTGACGGCGATGCCCCGCCGACGCAACGCCGGCCGCAAACTTTCCAGGTACGCCGCCAGTGCCGCCTTGCTGGCACAGTAGGCACCCTCGAACGGCAGCCCGCGGAAAGCCGCAAGACTGCTGATGCCGACCAGGTGGCCGCTCTTGCGCCGGAGCATTTCCGGCAGCACCGCCTCGATGGTGTAGACGACGCCGAGGAAGTTGACCTGAACGATTTCTTCGAGCTTCTCGACGCGCAAGTCATCGACCGTCGCCAGGCCGCAAATGCCCGCGCTGGCAACGAGAATGTCGATGGAGCCCAGGCGACCGGCCACGTTGTCGACCGCCGCCTTGACCTGGGCGCGGACCCGCACGTCGGCGACGGCGGACGCACAGCGAATGCCCGCCGCCGCGAGGGAGATTTCCAGGGATTTCAGGCCCGCCGCGTCGCGGTCCACCAGCGCCAGCGTGGCGCCGCCGGCACCCATCAATTCGCACAACGCCCGGCCCATGCCGCTGGCCGCGCCCGTCACGAGGACAACCCGATCCTTGAATGGCATGAACCTGAATCCTTTGAATTGCGGCCCGCAAGTGCCTGCGCTAAACGTATCGAACTATCGTATGAACCCGCTTGGTAAGGGGATCGGACAAAAACAAATTGGGCCAGTCGATTCCGGGTAACCGTTCACCGGCATCAACTGCTCCCCCCCTTGCGAAGGGGGGGTAGGGGGGTAAGAACGATTAAAGTACTCGGTCCTGGCGCTCTTTTCACCCCCCCCCTACCCCCCCATCGTGCGGGGGGAGTGAACGGGTGCTCCCCCCCTTGCGGAGGGGGGGTAGGGGGGTTAGAAACATTTAAATACTCGGTGCTGGCGCTGTATTTAACCCCCCCAACCCCCC
>JBBRLG010000745.1:0-2411 GCA_038231495.1 Gemmatales bacterium
AAGGCGACGACCTGCTGCTCCAGCACGGCAATCCGCGCATCCCGTTCGCAACAGCCTTCACAAGTCGGCACAGCCATGCCGACAGCTTACGAAAACGCGGCAGCTACAGCTGCGCCACTTTGTGCCGGTGAACGGTTACTTAAATTGTTTTATCTGTGTTCATCTGTGTTCATCGGTGGCTAATTGCTCTTTCCTGTCTTTTTTCCGTGTGTTCCGTGTATTCCGTGGTTAAACGATTTGGGCTTTGTGATGGACCGCAGCAACCACTACGAGACGGCGTTTGAAGCCTATTTGCAGTGGCACGGCCTCGGCTACATTGCCGTGGACGAGACGCGCCGCACCCTCCTCGGCGACACCTACGTCAAGAGCCTCGATTTCGTCGTCTTCGGCGAGAACGGCAGCCGGCTCGTCATCGACGTGAAGGGCCGGCGCTTCCCCGGCGGCAAACCCGATAAGCCGCGCCGCGTCTGGGAGAACTGGTCCACCGTGGACGACCTGGAAGGGTTGGCGCGCTGGGCCGAACTGTCGGGTCCGGGCTACCAAGGCGTCCTCGTGTTCGCGTACCACCTGCTGCCGAGCATCGAGGTGCCCGACGACACGGTCGACTTGTGGACGTGGCGTGGCGACCGCTACCTGCTGCGGGCTGTCGCGGTCGGCGCCTACCAGAAATTCATGCGCGTGCGCAGCCCGCGCTGGGGCACCGTCTGGCTGCCGGCAGCCTGCTTCCGCGAATTGGTCAAACCGTTCCACCATTTCACCCACGGCGAATCGGCCGTGACCGCCGGGTACTCATGACCGCATCGAACCGTCTCAAGCTTGGCATCCGCCTCGAATCGCTGAACCTGCCACTGCGCCGCGCCCTGGCCGAGGCGGGCCGCCTGGGCGTCGCCGGCGTCCAGGTGGACGCGGTGGGCGACGTAGCGCCGGCGCAACTGTCGCAGACCGGCCGGCGCGAGTTCCGCAACCTGCTCAAGATGCACAACCTGGAACTGACCGCCGTCGGCTGTCCGCTGCGCCGCGGCCTCGACACCCCCGAAAACCAACAGCCGCGCCTGGAACACGTCCAGCAGGTCATGGCGCTCAGCTTCGACCTCGGCCCGCGCATTGTCATCGTGCAGGCCGGCCGGGTGCCGAACGACAAGGATGATCCGCGCGGCCCGATCCTGACCGAATCGCTGACCGTCCTGACCGGCCACGGCGACCGCACCGGTGCCGTTCTCGCCCTGGAAACAGGGTTGGAATCGGGGGCAGAGTTGCGGGAGTACCTCGACCGTTTCGACACGGGCAGTTTGGCCGTCAACTACGACCCGGCCAACCTGCTGATGAACGGCTTCGACCCCTACGACGGTTTGCGGGCACTGCAAGGCAAGATCGCGCACACGCACGCCAAGGACGCCCGCCGTTCGGGGACGAGCCGCACGGCGCAGGAAGTGCCGCTCGGCGCGGGCGACATCGATTGGATCAAGTATTTGGGCGTGCTGGAAGAGGTGGAGTACCGCGGCTGGCTGACGGTCGAGCGCGAGGCCGGCGAGCAACGCCTTGCGGACGTGGCCAACGGC
This sequence comes from Gemmatales bacterium, assembly GCA_038231495.1. Lineage (GTDB taxonomy): Bacteria > Planctomycetota > Planctomycetia > Gemmatales > Gemmataceae > JBBRLG01. The sequence goes on from JBBRLG010000745.1 coordinate 1,560, forward strand.
GTGGCCTTCCTCCGCCGACTGCTGTGAGCCGTTTGCAGAAGATTCCTCGTTCCCCCGTTCCCACCACTTTGATAGTCGGTTCGGGCGCACTCAGGGCGCTGACGCGACCCCGCTCGCCGGGCCGACGAATTGGCAAACGCGTTCATCAACCTCTCATTGGCCGCGTGTTAACCTTCCCGCGGCCGCGTTCCGCCGTTCGGGTCGGGTTGGCACCCCTCGGGCGGTGGGCGCGGCCACTCTTTGCGCCGTTCCTAACGTTCTGGAAAGCACCAGGGTCTTTCAGCCCCGTCAACGGGGCTTAGAGAGTCCGGAAAGAATGAGACGCGCTTCCGTCGGGCCTGCGAGTCCGCAGCGCGAAGCAAGGACGAGCGGCACGGTTCCCGGTATTTCGCGCTCGTCCTTGCTTCGCGCTGCGGACTCGCCGCCTTCGCGATCTCATTTTGTAACCGTTCACCCGGACGAACTGGCGCAGCTGTAGCTGCCACGTTTTCGTACACTGTCGGCATGGCTGTGGCAACTTGTGATGGCTGTTGCGAGCGGGATGCGCGGATTGCCGTGCTGGAGCAGCAGGTCGTCGCCTTGCTGGCCCGGGTCCGCGACCTGGAGGAGCGGCTGGGCCTGAATGCCTCCAACTCGTCCATCCCCCCGTCGGCGAATCCGCCGCAAGCACCGCCGCCCGTCCAGAAGCAACCGACCGGCCGCAAACCCGGTGGCCAACCGGGACACACCGCCTACCTGCGCGTCCGCCTGCCGCCCGAACGCCTCACGGAACCGGTCGTCCACTACCTGCCGGCGGTTTGCACCACCTGTGCGCACGACTTGCCGCAGGCGCCGGGCCCCGACGACCCCGAG
>JBBRLG010000746.1:0-2368 GCA_038231495.1 Gemmatales bacterium
GGCGATGGCCTCGTAACTCTTACAGCCGCAGAGCATGGCGAGGACGACGAGCGACAGGAGGGCGGTCAACGGGTGGCGTACACCGCGGCGGTCGCGGGGATCGGGGATTTGGGCAAGAACCTCGACCAGGGTAAGCGGGGTGGTCATCGGACAGCACTCCTTACGGGAAAGGAACCCTCCCCCAATTACCTCCTCACGTCGTTTAGGCCAACATCAACTTTCAAACGGCCCTGCTGAATCGTCACGGTGGTGCCGCTATTGATGACGAAGATCCGTGAAAGACTCTGTGCGTCGATGGTTACTTTGTCAGAAAAGAAGTTGGCGTTGGTGACGGTCGTGGACTTTAAGATCGTGAGCACGCAGTTGGCCAGTTTGATGGTCGGATTGACCAGCGTGGAGACGAACGCGATCGTATCGGCGCCGCTGGCATCGCTGTTTACTTGGGCGATGGCGGAGCGCAACGTAACGGTCCCGGCCGGCGGAGCGAGCGTGTCCGCAATGCTGTTGACGTCCAGGTTGGTCGGGACGACGCGGTCTTCAAAGGCTTCCAGGGCGAGCGCGGGATGCCGCGAGGTCGGCGACGACCTTTAGATTGGCGTCGGTCGCTTCGGCCACATCGATGGCGACGACGCGGAACGGTTCGTCCGGCAGGCTTTGCACGGTGCGCACCTCGGCAAATCGTTGGCCGGTCTTGCGCACCTCAATTTCAAATAAGGCGCGGTCGCCGATCAGCCACGCGGCCAGGCGGCGATCGGGGTCGGCGAACACGCTCGACGCGGGCACGTTCAAAACGACGCGAAACCCGGTGTAAAAACTGCGGTGGTCCGGCCCGATGGCGCCGCGGGCCGCCGACGTGAACTGGAACCAGCCGCCATTCACTCACCCGCCGCCCCGGCTCACCCGCCCCAGCCCCCTGGCGGGGCCTTGCGGGTCCTGGACCGCCTCTGCCTTGTATCCGTCCGCCACCCAAACGTCCTGGCACATTTCCGTGATGTTGTCGAGCATGCCGTACAGGCCGAAGGGGTTCGCCGGATTTTTGGCCACGGGAAAGGTCCGGCCCATGCCTTGCCCGTTCATTTCCTCCAACTTGTCCTTGCCGCCGAACCAACAAACGTCGGTGGTGCCGGCGCGGCAAGCGAACTCCCACTCGGCTTCCGTCGCCAGGCGGTAGCCCGTCCCGTCGGGCAGCGGTGTGCCGTCCTCGCCATAGCAGGGCTTGAGGCCGTGCTGCTTGCTCAGCCGGTTGCAAAACTCCGCCGCGTCGTACCAACTCGCCGAATCGGGCTTCGCGCAGGAAGCGTTCCCTCATGCCGGGTTTGCGGGCGACTTCCGGCAGCATCGCCTTCAGCGCCACGGTGCGGCCCAGGCGCGGGTCCTCGGCCTGGAAGACGACGCCCATGCCGCCGCGACCGAGCACCTTGAGGATGCGATACCCGCCCAGCCGGCCCAACTCGCCGACGGACTGCGGCGGGGCCAGGAAGGTAATCACGTCGGTTTCCTCGTCGCCGCCGGGGGTGGGCGTCACGGCCTCGACGGTCCCGTCCGGGCGGCCCGGTCGCGCCGGCGCGAAGGACCCGGTCCCATCGCCCGACACCGAAATCGGGAGGGGGGTGAGCAGCCCGCGCAGGCGTCGTTGCAGTCTTTCAACGACCTCCTTCTCGGGCCGGTCGAACGCGGCGGCACCGCTGCGCATCGACGCGAAGAGCGGGGCGTCCATCTTCAGGCCTTGCACGGTGGTGGCGCAGCGTTCGCATTCTTCCAGGTGCCGGGCCAACGCTTCGACCAGTTCGGCCGCCAACTCGCCGCTTTGCAAGCGGTCGTAGGTCTGAACGTCCGGGCAGGGGGTGTCGCGGTCCAGGGCTTGCCCTTGTGAAAGTGCGCAGGGTCCAGACAAAGGGTATGCGCCAGGGCGGGCGGCTCTTACGCGAAAAAGGAGAAAAGAAGAAAGTAACCGTTCACCGCGTTGTTGAAAACCAGCCAACCGTAGACCTGGCGCGCTATCGTTTCCGCGACGATCCATTCGTTTCGCGTGGCTTGAGAGCAAAGGAAACGAACTTTTCTACCGCAAGTGCTTATCGGGTATTCTCTTGGGGAAGTTCGTTTCCCCACCCCCCCTGGATTCTCTCCTGCCATTGATGTCCAATCATGTCCACTGCCCGCACCCAGTGCACGGTTACAAAAGAAAATAGTGCGGCGAACCGGGTATTTGTCACAGCTGGAATCACACCCAGGCGAGCCGGGTCGCGTAAGCGCCCGGGGGTGCGAGCCGCGCATGCGCCCGCCCCCCGGCGCGTGCGCGGCCCGGCGCGCCGCCCCGGTCCGTCCCCCACACCGGCCAAATGCCGGGGCAGCCCGGCGAGGAACCCCA
>JBBRLG010000747.1:0-2306 GCA_038231495.1 Gemmatales bacterium
AACCACGGTCAAGCCCCCACCGGGGACTTTCGTCCCCGGCGCGCCCCCAAGCGATGGGTGCAGCAATTACTTCTTCGCCGGCCGGTGGACTTCATGACAGGCCTTGCAGTCGATGGCGCGCTTGAGGTCGTCTTCGGCACCCTTCTTGCTATCGACCACGTCCTGGGCGGCTTTCACGACGGCCGTGGTCTTTTCCTTCCACGAATCCATGTCGCCCTTCGGCGGCTTGTTGACCGCCAGCTGGGTGTACACGTCGAGCAACTTCATCTTGTCGTCCTTGCTCGCCTTGCCGCTGGTCACCTTGTCGGCCAGGCCGGCGTCTTTGGAGTGCGCCAGCTTCATGACTTCCTTGATGGACATCTTGGGCTTGTCCTTCTCGTCCTTGTCGTCCTTGTCGGCGGCGCGGAAGGTGCCGAGGCTTAGCACGCCCACGGTCAAGACCGCCAGTCCGAAATACTTCACGGTGCGCATCGAAACAAATCTCCTGTTAAATTCCGGCGGACGGACCGCCCGGCGCGGCCATCCGCAAACCGAGATCAGTATTACTTGGCGGACAGGGCCGTGTCAACCGTCGCGCGGGCAGGGTGCGGGAATTGTTGCTGGTCGGGCGTCACTTGCCCCGATGCGCCATGTGGCACGCCCGGCAGTTCATGGCCTTTTGCAAATCCACGCCGGCATTCTCTTTGCTGCTCTGCACGGCCTTGATGGCCTCGGTAATGGCGGCCGACCGTTCCTTCCAGGCGTCGGCGTCGCCCTTGGCCGGCTTGTTCGCCGTCAGGGCCACATACAACTCCAGGAGCTTCGCCTGCTCGTCCTTGTCGGCCTTGCCGGTAATCACCTTGTCGGCGAGCGTGGGAGTGTTCTTGTCTGGTTTGCGGTGGGCCTGCCGCATCACGTCCCGGACGCTGTACTTCGGCTCCTCGGCGTCCTTGTCAGCGGCGCGGAACGCGCCTCCGCTCAGCAGCCCCAGGGCCAGCACCGCCAGCCCGAAAACTTTTACGTTCTGCACGACGATTTCCTCGTGGAAGGTGCGCGGAAGCGCCGCGCCGCCATCTCCGCAACTCGTCTCAAGTATGCCGGAGGCGGCGCACCGCTGTCAACGGACCTTACCCAAGTTATCATTTCGCTCTCATAAACGAGGTCCGGCCCTCTGTACGGCCTCGGACACCTCGGCGGCATAGGTCTTAAAGTTGGCGTGAAATTGCGCCGCCAGCCGCCGGGCCGCGGCGTCGTACTCGGCCGGGTCGGCCCAGGTGTCGCGCGCCCGCAACAGCTGCGACGGCACGCCGGGACAGGCCTGCGGCACCTGCAAGCCGAATACCGGGTCGGTCGTGAAACTCGCCTCGGCCAGCGCGCCAGTAAGCGCCGCCCGCACCATCGCGCGCGTATCGGCCAACTTGATCCGTTCGCCGACGCCGTAGGGGCCGCCGCTCCAGCCGGTGTTGACGAGCCAAACCTGGCTGGCGTGGACCTTGAGCCGTTCGTGCAGTTGCTCGGCGTAGCGGGCCGGGTGCCGGGGTAGAAACGGCGCGGCGAAGCAGGTGCTGAACGACGGCTCCGGGTCGGTGACGCCCGCCTCGGTGCCGGCCACCTTGGCCGTGTAGCCCGACAGGAAGTGGTACAGCGCCTGCTCCGGCGTCAGTCGGCTCAGGGGCGGCAGCACGCCGAAGGCGTCGCAGGTCAAAAACAGAATCGTGCGTGGGTGGCCGCCGCGGCGTGACAGCTCGGCGTTGTCGATGAACGCCAACGGGTAGGCCGCGCGGGTGTTCTCAGTGTAATGCTCGTCGTCGAAGTCCGGACTGCGCGTCGCCGGATCGACGACCACGTTTTCCAGCACACTGCCGAAACGGATCGCGTTCCAGATTTGCGGCTCGCCCTCCTGCGACAGCCGGATGCACTTGGCGTAGCAGCCGGCTTCGATGTTGAAGACGCCTTCGTCGGACCAGCCGTGCTCGTCGTCGCCGATGAGCCGGCGTTCCGGGTCGGCGGACAGCGTCGTCTTGCCGGTGCCGGACAGGCCGAAAAACAGGGCCGTGTCGTCCTGGGGCCCGACGTTCGCGGAGCAGTGCATCGGGAAGACGCCTTGCCTCGGCAACAGGTAATTGAGGACCGAAAAGACGGCCTTCTTGATCTCGCCGGCGTAGTGGGTGCCGCCGATCAGGACGATGCGTCGGGCGAAATTGAGGACGATGAAGGCTTCACTGCGCGTACCGTCGGTCGCCGGCTCGGCGTGCATGTCGGCGGCGGCGTAGATCGTCCAGCCGCGCGCCGCCATCGCCGCGGGGTCGATCGGCGTCGGCCGCAAA
>JBBRLG010000748.1:0-2224 GCA_038231495.1 Gemmatales bacterium
GGCACACCCCGAAGGACTTGTAGTAACCGTTCACCGGCAACTTCTCCCCCCCTTACGAAGGGGGGGTCGGGGGGGTTAAGAACGATTGCAGTACACGGTCATCGCGCTATTTCCACCCCCCCTACCCCCCCTTCGTAAGGGGGGGAGTGAACGGTTACGAATTGTATTTGGCTTTTACTTTTGCGTTTTCGCTCGTCGAGTCACGGTAACAGGTCAGCGACAGCCACGGTCCCAACGGTCGTCCCGTCAAGGATTAGCGGCAGGTGATCCCCGGATTGGTAGATCTGCTCCGAACCATAAGACGGCAGCGCCGTCGGTCCGGACGGCTGGGTGTAAACCTCGACCTGGCGATCAACCAGGTTGACGATCCAATACACGGGGATGCCCCCTCGGGCGTAGATGCGCGTCTTGTCGCGCTGGTCCCGCAAGAGGGACGAGTCGGCCACTTCGATCACCAAACTGACGTCGGCCGCGCCGGGGTGACGGGTCAAGTAGGTACGCTCGCCGCCTCGGACAACGGCAAAGTCCGGCTCCGGTTGGCTGTCGAGGACGACGACCGTGAGTTGCACGCGTAAGCCCCAACCCGGCGGGATCAGGGGGGCGAGGAGTTTGGTGTCCAGTTGAACGGTTCCGTCGTGCGGGGGGTTGCGCGGTATTTTGAGTACCACGTAGTTTTCGAGCAGCTCGACCTTATCCTCGGGTGTAAGGATGCCGACTTCGATCATCTTTTGGTAGCGCGCGAGGGAAAAGCGCGCGCTGGATGCATCGCGGCCGTAGGTTGCCGGCGTGGCGGTCGGGGTCATGTTTAGTATCCTCCGTGGATTTCAGGCTGATAATAGCGCCGGGAGTACCCATTACTTTTGCCTTTTCACTCCTTCCACTCCGCCACCTTGCCGCTGCGGAACGCCTGGTTGCCCAGGTGCGCCGCCGACGCCGCACTGACGCCGGCTTCCACCGGGCAGTTCGGTGCCTTGCGGCTGCGCACGCAATCGATCCAGTTCGTCAGGTGCAACAACTCGCCGTCGGGCTTGTCGTAGAAGTCCTGGCCACGCTTGCCGGTGCCTAAAATCAACTCGTCCGGCTTGCGACGATCGCGCTCCGGGTGGACTTCGTAACGGCCGCGGTCCAGGTAGAGCGTCGCGTCCGAACCCATGAACTCCAGCATGGCGCCGTTGCGGGCGTTGCAGAACGTGCCCTCGAAATAGATCTGCAAATCGTCGGGGTAGACGAGCAGCGTCTGAATCGTGTCGGGCGTTTCCCACACGCCCTTGCTGGTGTAATTGTCGCCGATCGTCGTCGCCTTGAGCGGGTGGTCCAGGTTCAGATACCAGTGGGCCACGTCGATGAAGTGGACCATCAGGTCGGTGAGGATGCCGCCGCCGAAGTCCCAGAACCAACGCCAGTTGCCGAGCAGGCGGTAGTCGTCGAAAGGCTGATCCGGGGCGTTGCCGAGGAACGCCTTCCAATCCACTTGCTTGGGGTCGATGCGGCCGGTGGTCTTTTTAACGCGGTCGGCGTTGCGGTTCCACGTCAGGTGGACCTTGTGAATTTTGCCGATGCCGCCGGTGCGCACGATCTCCTTGGCCTTGATGAAGTGGTCCATGCTCCGCTGCTGCGTGCCGACCTGGACGATGCGGCTGTGCTTCTTCACGGCCTCAATAACGGGGGCACCCTCGGCCAGACTATGCGTCAACGGCTTTTCAACGTAGACATCCTTTTTGGCCGCACAGGCGTCGATGGTCATGGGAACGTGCCAGTGATCGGGCGCGCCGATCAGGACGGCGTCGAGGTCTTTGCGGTCGAGCAGTTCCTTGTAATGCTTGGTGACGAAGGCCTTGTCGTCGGCCAGCTTGCGGCCCTCGTCGAGGTTGCCGTCGTAAATGTCGCACACGGCGGCGATGCGAACCTTGGGCACCTTGACGAGCGATTTCATCAGCGTTCGGCAACGGCCGCCAGTGCCGATGCAGCCGATGTTAAGGGTGTCGTTGGCGTCCCGCGCCTGCGCCGCGGGCAGGCCGAACGCCGCCAGGCCGGCCGCGGCGGCCGAGTGCTTGAGGAACGAACGTCGCGATGAAACCTCGGAGTTGCTCATGGGAGGAACCTCGGAAGCCATGGGGGAGAGACTGTCGGCATCGTAGCACTTCGGCATTCAGGGACCAACCCGTTCCGTCCGAGCCGCGACCGTCCGTAGCCACAAGCGGCCCGCTTGTGGGAGACGGTTACC
>JBBRLG010000749.1:0-2055 GCA_038231495.1 Gemmatales bacterium
CATTCGTTTCGCGTGGCTTGAGAGCAAGGGAAACGAACTTTACTTCCGCAAGTGCTTATCGGGTATTCTCTTGGGGAAGTTCGTTTCCCGACCCCCTGACACACCCCCCCCTGGATTCTCTCCTGCCGTTGATGTCCAATCAGGTCCACTGCCCGCACCCGGTGAACGGTTACCAAGCTTTTTACCCTTGGTTTTCTCCGTCTTTCTTGGCGTCTTGGCGGTTCAACTCTTTTTCACTTGCGCCGCCACAAGGCTGCTTCGCTGATCCCCAGGCGCTGGGCCGCTGGCGTGATGTCTTTCAGGAACCGGGCCGCGTCGCCGGGATAGCCCGCGGTCGGTTTCACGCCGGGGACGTGCTGTTGCCAGAACTGGTTGAACTCGCCCATCAGCAACTCACGCAGATACTTGCTCGTCATCGACGCCAGCGCCACGCAGAAATGCTCGGAATCGGCCCGCGGCTGAAACGTCAGGTGCATTTCGCGCGTGAGGCCCAGCACCTCGTAAACACTGCGGCTCATACCTTCCTGCCGGACGAGGACGATGCCCTCGGCAAGCGCGTGCTGAATCTGGGCCGCGTAGGCGTTGCGGCCGCCGTGCTTATCGACGAAGAATTGCAAGCGGTCGTCGCCGGGTAATGTCTCCCGGCAGCACCGCAGCAAATGACGCAACGCCTCGGCCAGCACCGCACCCTTGGACCCGTGCGCATCCAGGACGCCATTGAAGCGCGGCGGACACATCACCACGCCGCGCACCAGGCGAAACGCGATGCCCGTGGTCGTGCAAGCCGCGTCGAACCCCGTGGCGAGTGAAGCAATTTCGGCAAGGCGTCCCGCGGCCGGAATCGCGCTGACGCCGGTGTACCAATGCTCGGCACGCAGTTCGGCCAGGTCGTCAGGGGCGACGCCTTCGAGGAAGGTGTGCAGCGTCAACGAAGGGCTATTGCGCACGAGCAGGGAATGAACGCCGCGCTCCAGTTCACCAAGCCCACCGGCAGTGGAGTAGACCCGCTTGGAATCATCGACGAGAATGCGGCCATCGTTGGGTTGGGCAGCCTGCCGCACGACGCCGTTGAGGAGGTGCCAGAGGTTGTTATGGCCCAAATCGTCCGGCACCCGGCAGGCGACGGCGCTCATGACAAAGGGGCCGAGGTTTGGTCCGTAGCCCGCCTCGTCGATGCCGATGATCCAGGCCATGCCTGCCGTCCCTCTGCGCCGCTTGCGGCTTTGCTAATCGGCAAAGCCGCAAGCGGCAAACCTCATTGCTGCCGGCGATCCCAGGCGGTATTGTACCCCCGTACGGCCCGTTCCCTCAAGCAGCGAGGTACCGCCGATGCTCACCGACAACATCTTCCTGAAAATCGCGAACAAGCAGATCAAGGCGAACATCGTCTACGAGGACGACCAGTGCCTCGCCTTCCACGACGTACACCCGCAGGCGCCAGTCCACGTCCTCATCATCCCGCGTAAGGAGATCCGCACGCACGCCGACCTCAAGCCGGAGGACGCGGCGTTGCTCGGCCACCTGCACATGGTCGCGACCCAACTCGCGGAGCAACTCGGCCTGACGGCGGGCTATCGGCTGGTGATTAACTGCAAGGAAGCCGCCGGCCAGACCGTGCCGCACCTGCACTTCCACCTGCTCGGCGGCCGCGCGCTCGACTGGCCGCCCGGCTAACCCGCCTCTACTTCGCCACCGGCAAAAGGTCCGGTTCGACCTGGTAGGCGTTCGCCAGGCTGTTCATCTGGTTGAACAGAATTCCACCTGCCTGGCGGCGGATGACAACACACTTTATTCCCGCAGCGCCAAATTGTGCCGAGTACGGCTCTGTCAATGGATGCTTACCGATGTAAGCCACGCCAATCACATATGGCGAGGGTCACCCCCTACCATAAGGTGTCGCTTTGTAAATGGTTGACACAACACATTTGCCGATCAGCACTTACGCATCCATGACAGGCCACAATCGGGCATGGTTCAATTTCGGTCTTTTTTAGGTACCACTACGGACGCTCAGCGGCCTCGCCGAGACGGCGAGTTGAGCGTGGTGCTTTTGTC
>JBBRLG010000750.1:0-2011 GCA_038231495.1 Gemmatales bacterium
CAAATCTTTCGGGAGATCTGCTGTAGGACGGGCTTCCAGCCCGTCCGGAGGGGACCGACGGGCTGGAAGCCCGTCCTACGGAAGAAAGCCCTCCCGAAAGTTTTGCCACACCCCAATCGGAGTCCGTTCATTTTTTATGACCGCTAAGGGTAAGGGAAGGCGAACTGCCACCGGTTTTATATTGGCAAGGGTCCGCTTTTTCGTGGCAAGGGGCGAGATTGGCAAGGGTGGTTCAGGACAGGTGGCTAGCGTGTAAGAGTTGTTCAGCAAATGGTTTGCGTCAAGCGTGCGGGGACGCTTCAAGAAGGAGCGGCGGCTCCCTTGCCGCAGGCGCAGAAGTTGGCAAGGGTGGGGCGGCGAACTTCCAAGCGACGAAGTTCGCGGCAGGCGGGGGGGACCCTTATCATCGGTTCTTTGCCGATAGGTGGGATTTCGTCCGCTTCGCGCGGGAGCAGCACCCGGAACTCGACCTCACGAGACCGCCCAAACGCCCAGGGCAATAGCCGACAGCGCGCTTATCTCCCAGCTTTGGCAAGCTGTTTCTTCGCCGCCTCGACAATCTTTTCCGGCGTGAAGCCGAACTTCTTTTGCAACTCCTTGAGCGGTGCCGACGCGCCGAACGTGTGCATGCCGATGCGCTCGCCGCCGAGGCCGACGTACCGGCTCCAGCCGAAGGTGGAAGCCTGCTCCACGGACACGCGGGCCGTCACCGACGGCGGCAGCCATTGAAGACTTTGGTTCATGCAGGGGGCGCCGCTGCGACCGCAAGGAACGGATTAACGACGTGCACACCGTCGTAATCCTGGCCATGATTCAAATCCTCACTGTAGACGGTATGACAGCCGAGGCGCTTGGCCGCGGCGAGAATGGCCGCGTCCCAGTAGCTGAGCTTGAAACGTTGGTGAATGTTCATCGCATCGCGAACGAGATCGGGAGTACCTGGTAGCGTGGGATAAGCGAGCCAAGTCTCGACCAAGGCCGCGGCGTCGGTGCTGGCGAGCCGGAACGGCCGTTTTGGCGAAGTGGCATTCACGAAAAACTCCGCCGCTACTTGTACCGACCAGCCCCAGCGCTCGGAGAGAAGGAGCTTCCGCGCCAGATCGCGCTTCCCGGCGGATGCGGGATCTTCGTCAATGGCGTACAGCAAGAGGTTGGTGTCAACGAAGACTGCCGCGTTCATACAGTTCCTCACGCGGAATGGCGGGGGCCATGCGGAATCCTCTCACCGTGCGAAATAGCTCACTCATGCATGTCCGCGCGGCCGCTAGCCGCGACTCCTCCTGCTCGGTCTGGGTGCCTTCAAGCAAATCGACGACTTCCTGGTCCAGCGTCGCACCGCGCGCGGCCGCGCGCCGCTGCACGCGCTCGTAAACATCGTCAGGAATTTGCACCGTGAGCGTTTTCATGGTCTGCTCCCGAGCGCTTGGCCACACTCAACCACAATTGACTTCACTTTAACCGAGACGAAAGCCAGGAGCAACCCCGCGCGCCCCGCGTGAAAGGAATTCACAAGGATGGACAGGTAATCCTCAGCCAACCAGCGGCACTCGGGGCCACCCTCAACAACAACGGCCGGAGAGTCTGTATTATTCTCACCGCGGGGCAACTTGACACACGCCCGCAGCGCCAGCGAGGGACCATCCCTCGCTTGGGCAATGACACAAGCCCGCAGCGCCAGCGAGGGACCGTCCTTCGCTTGGGCTGCGGGCTTGTGTCAAGTTGCCCCGCGGAAAAGCTTGCGAATCGGCTCGCCCTCCGTCAGTCGAAACGGCCGGCCGGTCTGGTCGTAGATTTCGGCAGCCGGGTCGAGACCGAACCGCCAGTAGATCGTGGCGGCCAGGTCGGCCGGCGTCACCGGGTCGATGGCGGGATAGGCACCGATCTTGTCGCTGGCGCCGTGGACGGTGCCGCCCGTCACGCCGCCGCCTGCCAACACGGCGCTGTAGCAGTCGGGCCAGTGGTCGCGGCCGCCGCTGCCGTTGACGCGCGGCGTGCGGCCGAACTCGCCCAG
>JBBRLG010000751.1:0-1990 GCA_038231495.1 Gemmatales bacterium
GGCCTGGGCTTCGAGTTCCGGCGTGAGCGGTTGCTGCACAGACATGCTCGGCTCCTTGGCTAACGGGAGTAAATTGCCAGGCGAACGCGCCTTTGTCGTTTTGTGTACAAAAATACCACCAACTTTTCAGCTGCTCACACGGACCGCGGATTCAAGGGCGATTTCATTTGCCTGCCCTCGGTTTTCGGTGTAGGCAGTCAAGAACGCACCTGGTTTCCAGCCCAGCGCCGGTTCAGCGGCCGTAATCCATAGGGCGAAGTCGGCCATTCTCGGCTTGCTTTCCATTCGAGCGTTGGGCAAGTTCTTCAAGGCGACGCTCACCACGTCCAGCAACGCGCCCAACACGCGCGGCCGAACTTCCTCGAATTGCTTCCATAATTCATTTTCGTCGCGTCGTTGCTCGTCGGCAATCACCGGCAATGTGAGGGTGATTGCCCGATCCAACAGGTCGGGCCGGGTCGCCAAGTCTTCAATCCCGTTCAGCAGGATTGGGCGCTTGGCATCGAATAGTTTTTCGTCGTCGTCGGTGTATAGTTCCCGCGCTCCGAATCCGCCTCCGGTGGAAAGCACGCATAGCGCATCTGATAGATTGTCCTTAATGCCCGACAAATTGTCGAAGGCCACAACTCAACCGTTCGTGGCCGCTATCATCAGGTCGCGGTCATCACAAGGCGGCCGGCGCAGAGGTGCAACATTCGGGTCAATCAGGGCACGCCCCATTTTGCAAAAGGTTGACTTGGCGCTGCCCTGTTCCCCGTTCACTGCCAGGATTGGAAACGGGCGGTCGGGCCGAAATGCCGCCACCAGCCATGCGACGGACAGCATCCACGCATCCGGGTCGGGCAAGTTAACCAACGCCCTCAGTTCGTCCAGGCTGCCGCCCTGGACAGGAATTGGAAGTGCTAATATCCCGCGCTTGCGGACAAACTTGACGGGCGGGTCCGATACCACCGTCCAGCCGTCCGCCGTAATACGAACCGCCTGCCAATGCTCTTCTGCAAGGTCGAGATAGATCGCGCCGTCGTGTTCCGCGATGCGCACCGCGATTGGGTGTTCCGGGCCGTCGTGAATCGCCTTGCCCGCGATCACCGTCAGAGCGTCTTGAAGCGATTGCGAACCGGGAGCTTTCTGTAAGCGGTCGTAAAACAGCTTGCCCAGCCAGCGCTTGAAACCCTTGCCATTAATCGGCCACGTTTCCCGATGGCCGTTCACTGTTACCGTGGCATAACCCTCGGAGTCATTGCCACCGGGCGTATGGAACAATTCGGCCGCGCTCGCTAGGTCAACTAGCTGATCGGCTTGGCTTGGCCGGCCTTCGGCTAAATCGTCGTCGCCTGTTTTTCCCACCAGTTCGGCGGCGATGCGTTCGAGTATTGCCATCACTCCCTTGCGACTGATTCCTTTGCGATCTTTGCACAGTCCAGCAAGGAAGCGCTTGCGGCCGGTCGCGTCCGCAACATCTACCTTGTCCGTGAAAGTTGTCCCGTCCGGCAGCCGGGCCGTCAGGCGGACCTTGCCGCCGCGCCCTTGCGGCTGGTAGTCGATTGTCAATTGGCTTTCATCGCCCACGGCGCACCCCTTTCGCTCGCATCGACAGTCGCCGTGCGGGCACCGTCTCGATTGCCTGTTCCACGTCTTGCCGACTACCGCCAGCCCGTAGCCACTCGCGCACGTCTTTGATGCCGGGCGGGGGCGCGATGACCAGCACGGCTGGCGCGTACGCCACCAACACCGATGCCAGGTTGTTCGCACCGCGTTGGACCGGTTCGTCACCGTCCGCCACGATGACCACATCGGTCGTGTGCCGCCGGCGCACCAACTCGACCAGCAACTTGATGCCGCCCGTGCAACTAACACTACAGCGCAGCGAAGCGTCTAAGCTTTCTTGGTCGTTTCTTTCGAGACTTCGTGGCGGCCGCGTTGCGTTGTTGATGGTAGAGGAGGAGGTCTTCCAGACACGCCGTTTCGCTGGTGGCTCGTTGCCGGCTCA
>JBBRLG010000752.1:0-1978 GCA_038231495.1 Gemmatales bacterium
CGTTCACGGGGCTTGCCGCGCAGCGGTACTCGGCCCGCCGTTGACGGCGGGTTCGGGTAGACCGGGGTTAAACTCCCTACCAGCCCCGTTCACGGGGCTTGCCGCGTTTTGGCTTTAGCCCTCGCACCGTCGCGGCTCAAGCCGAATATCGAGAAACCCCGTAAACGGGGTTGTGCGGGTCGTCGGCTGCTCCGAATCACCCGCCGTCAACGGCGGGCCGATTACCGCTCCGCGGCAAGCCCCGTGAACGGGGCTGAAACAAACATTGCCCGCTTCTTCCTTGCGTCTGGGTGCCGGAGAGTGATAATGCACCTGATCCCGTTCCACGCCCGCTGGCAGGAGACTCGCCGTCATGTCGCACGCCCCGTCCGATGAGCCGCGTTCCCCGAACGATCCGGAAGCGCCTTCGCAGGAGACCGTGGACCCACCCGCGTCGGCGTCCGGCGGTTCGGGTGTGCCCACATTAGCGCCTCCGGGCGTTGCGGCGTCCGAACCCGTGGATTCATGGCAGACCCGCTTACCCGCCGCGGCCGATAGCTGGGCGACACGGCCACCGGACCAATCGGTCCTCGACGAGTGGGCGACACGGCACGGACCAAAGGGTTCGACGGCCGTATCTCTTGGTCCGCTCGCCATCCCCGGCTACGAGATTCTCGGAGAACTGGGGCGCGGCGGCATGGGCGTCGTCTACAAGGCGCGGCAAACGCGGCTCAACCGTGTGGTGGCACTCAAGATGATTCTGGCAGGCGGCCACGCGGGGCCGGACGACCTGGCCCGCTTCCGTGCCGAGGCCGAGTCGGTCGCGCGGTTGCAGCACCCGAACATCGTGCAGATTCACGAGGTAGGCGAACACGAGGGCCGGCCGTTTTTCAGCATGGAGTTCTGTCCCGGCGGCAGCCTCGACCGCAAGCTGCGCGGGACGCCGCTCTTGCCCCACGAGGCGGCGCGACTGGTGGAGACGCTGGCGCGGGCAGTCCAGTCGGCGCACGAACGCCACGTCATCCACCGTGACTTGAAGCCGGCCAACGTGCTGCTGGCGGACGACGGTACGCCGAAGGTCACCGACTTCGGCCTGGCCAAGAAAATGGACGAGGCGGGCCAAACGGTTTCGGGTGCCATCATGGGGACGCCGAGCTACATGGCCCCGGAACAGGCGGGCGGCAAGTCGAAGGAGATCGGCCCGGCGACGGACGTGTACGCCCTCGGCGCGATCCTTTACGAACTGCTCGTGGGGCGGCCGCCCTTCAAGGCGGCGACATCGATGGACACGCTGTTGGAAGTGTTGCACAACGACCCGGTAGCGCCGCGGCAGTTGCAGTCGAAGACGCCGCGCGACCTGGAAGCGATCGTCCTGAAGTGCTTGGAGAAGGAGTGCGGTCGGCGGTACGGGACGGCGGCGGACTTGGCGGCGGACCTGGGACGCTGGCAGCGCGGGGAGCCGGTGCTGGCGCAGCCGCCGTCCCTGTTGTATGTCTTGGGCAAGTCGGTGCGGCGCCACCGGTTGCCCTTGGGGGCGGCAGCCGCGGTGTTCCTGGCGGCGTTAATCGGAGTCGTGGCCTATATCGTGCAGATCAACGCGGCATTTGAGGGACAAACCACGGCAAGGGAAGGAGAAACCAAGGCGAAGGTCTTGGCGCAGAACAAGGAGCGCGACGCGACGACGGCCTTGACGGCGCTGGAAGCAAGGCAATCGCAGCTGGCCCGCAGCTTCTGCGAAATCAGCGACCGCGAATTCAGTAACGGCAATGTTCGGGATAGTCTGAATTGGATGCTTCAGGCCTATGAACTGGCACCGCAGGACGACCCCTTGCGGCGAAGTTATCGACACCTCTTGGCCGCGCAAAGGCCTTTCCTGGGAAGTGCGCTTGTCCATGACAGCGGGGTACTTACCGTGGCGTTCAGCCCGGACGGCCGCACGGTGCTCACCGGCAGCTGGGACAAGACGGCGCGGCTGTGGGACGCGGCCACGGGCAAGCCC
>JBBRLG010000753.1:0-1904 GCA_038231495.1 Gemmatales bacterium
AGTAGCCTTGCTCGGTGACGAGCTTGACGGCTGCGGTCTTGAACTCGGGAGTGTAGGTGCGTCGCGTTCGAGCCATGATGGACCTCCTAGGGTGAGGATACACCCTTAACTGGGTGTCCACCATTCATGGGGAAGTCCAAACGCCGCGGTTCAACTCCCTCTCCTTCCGCTCACCTACAGCGCGTCCGCCTCCAAGACGATGCCCGGCAGCCCGGTACCGTCGCCGACAATGGCGTAGTAGGTTCCCGAACGCAAATCGTGGCAGGTGGAAAAATCGCAGGCCGAGCAGTAGTACTCGATGCGCTGGGTGCATTGGGACCGAAAGACGCAGTGCTGCCCGTTGCAAGAAACGCAGCCCTGGTGGCCCTCGACGTACCAGCGCGCCGCGGCCTGAAACCATTCGCCGGGCGTCCGACTCGGAGACGCTGTCATGACTCGCACCCCTGCTCGTCCCTGGGGTTCCAACGCAAGGCGATTTTACCAAGCGTAGCACACAATTGTATAATGACGCCGGCTTTCCTTCGGCTTGCGTCTTTTTTCCGATCCCGTTACGCTGACACAAGAAAAATACCCTGAAAAGTGGCCTCACCAAGCTGTTCTTGCCATGCGCTGGCCCATCCGTTTGCAACTCCTGATGCCGTTGCTCGTGCTGTTGCTCGGCGTCGTCGCGGGCAGCGTCTGGACCGCGACGACTTCGGCGGACCGCGCCCGGCAGCGGATCGAGAACCGCGTCCGCGACAACGCCCGCAGCCTCGAAAAATCGTGGTATCCCCTCGACGCCGACAACGTGCTTCGCGACATCAAGCTCTATTCCGGCATGGATTATCTCGTCGTCCGCAAGTCCGGCTCCGTCGTCCACACCTTCGGGCAGACCGTCCCCGCGCCAACGCCGCCCGGCGACCCAGTCTTCGACGACGCGAACCAACTGCGCCTGGGGCCGCGCGTCGCGGTCAACCACAAAGCGTACCGGTGCAGCGGTCTGCGTCTGCTAAAAAACAAGGAAAACCAGGGCAACGTCGTTTACATCCTCTACCCCGACGACGAACTGCAAGGGGCGGTGTGGGAGGCGATTTGGCCGGTGCTGCTGCTCGGCGGTGCGCTCGGCGTGGCGGCGGTCGTGCTGGCCGTGGTGGTCAGCCAGCGGATGAGCAGTCGCATGCACGCCCTCGAACGCCGGACCCGCCTGATTGCCGCCGGCGATTTCAGTCCGATGCCCTTGCCAACCCGCGACGACGAAATCCGGGACCTCACCAAATCGGTCAACGAGATGGCGTCCCGGCTGGCCCAGTACCAGGAGACGATGCGGCGCACGGAACGCCTACGGCTGCTCGGCCAGGTGAGCGGCGGCCTGGCCCATCAGTTGCGCAACGGCGTTGCCGGGGCACGGCTGGCGATCCAACTCTACTTGCGCGAGGCCGACGCCCAGACCGACCCGGCGGGCTTGGACGTGGCCCTGCGGCAGCTAACGATGCTGGAAACGAACTTGAAGCGCTTTCTCGATCTCGGCAATGACAAGGCGGTGCGCCCGGAGCCTTGCGATTTGGTCCGGCTGGTCGGCGAGGCGGTCGATCTCCTGCGGCCGCAGTGCCTGCACGCGCATACGGCCCTGCGCTGGCAGCCGCCGGCCCACGTCGCGTCAATCCAGGCCGACCGCGGCCAGCTGGAACAGTTGATCTTCAACGTCCTGGGCAACGCGGTCGAGGCGGCGGGGCCGGGCGGTTGGGTGGACGTGCAACTGACCGGGCCGTCGATCGCGGCCGGTCCCGGTGAGAACGGCACCGGTTCCGTCGTCCTTGAGATAGCCGATTCCGGTCCTGGTCCGCCCGCGGTGGTCGCCGAGCGCCTCTTTGAGCCTTTCGTCACCGGCAAACCGGAGGGCGTCGGCCTGGGTCTCGCCGTGGCAC
>JBBRLG010000754.1:0-1861 GCA_038231495.1 Gemmatales bacterium
AACCCGCGCAGAAGCCAGCAAGCGAGCCGCTTGCGGCTACGGGCCGCTTGTGGCTACGGGCGTTTGTGCCGCATCGGGCCGCGGGCAGTATACCTTTGACCGCGCCCGCCGCAATTGCTAAAATCACCGTGATCTCATCGTTGCCGGAGTGGATGCCGTCATGATGCAAGCGGTAACTGCGATTTCGTACTTCAAGCGCTACAAGATGGAGGCCGATTTGAACGACCTGCCTCCAGTGCGCTTGCCGCCGACTTACCGCTGCTCCGCCTGGTCGCCGGAACTGCTGGCCACGCACGCCGAGGTTCTGTTTTCCTGCTTCCACCAGGAGATTGACGCCAACGTCTTTGCCAGCCTGTCGAGCCACGCCGGGTGTCAGAGCCTTATGACCGAATTGAGTCGCAAATCGAACTTCCTGCCGGAAAGCACCTGGCTCCTCCTCGGCCCGTGCGGCCCGTGCGGGACCGTTCAGGGCGTCCGCGAGCGCAAGGGGTTGGGCGCGATTCAAAACCTCGGCATCACCGCCCAACACCGCGGCCAGGGTCTTGGTGAAGGGTTGTTGTTGCAGGCGTTGCACGGCTTCCGGCGCTGGGGGTTGGCCACGGCCATGCTCGAAGTGACCGCCCGCAACGAGGGTGCGATTCGCCTGTACCGCCGGGTCGGCTTTCGGCGGGCGAAAACGGTGTACAAGGCGGTGCCCGCCGTGCTTGCCGAGTGACGTTTCTTTCCCCGCCCAACCCGAGGTCTTCGTGCCGCAAGAAATCTACCAGCAGACGTTTGCCAACGGCTTCACCCTGCTCGCGGAACGCATGACGCACGTGCGCTCGGCGGCCTTCAACTTCCTGGTGCCGTCGGGTTGCGCCTTCGACCCGCCCAAGCTGCGCGGCATCGCCTCCGTGCTGTCCGACCTGATCACGCGCGGGGCCGGCGACTACGGCAACCACGAACTGACGCTGGCACTGGACAACCTCGGCCTGGACCGCGACGAGAGTGCCGGCGTGATGCACTTGCGGTTCTGGGGCGCGACGTTAGCGCAGAACCTCGGCCGCGGTCTGGAACTGTATGCCGACATCCTGCGCCGGCCGCACCTGCCCGGCGACGAACTGGACGCGGTCAAGGCACTGGCCATGCAAGACCTGCAAAGTCTCGAAGACGAACCCCGGCAAAAGGTGCTGCTCGAAGTCCTCCGCCAATACTTCCCGCCGCCGCTCGGCCAGGACCGCCGCGGCACGCCCGAAGGCATCGAGGCCATGACGAGCGAAGCGCTGCGCCGCCACTGGGCGAAACACTTTCACCCCAACGGCACGATCCTGTCGGTCGCCGGCAACATTGAATGGGAGCCGTTGCGCGACCAGGTGGAGCAGTTGTTCGGCGACTGGAAGCCGGGCGCGGACATTGCCTTGAAGTACGGCAAACCGCCGAAAGCGCAGCCGCACCTGGCCAAGAAAACGGCCCAGACGCAAATCGCCATCGCCTACCCCAGCGTGCCGGTGCAACACCCCGACTATTACGTCGCCCTCGGCGCGGTCAACGTCCTCAGCGGCGGCAGCAGCTCGCGGCTCTTTACGGAAGTGCGCGAGAAACGCGGCCTGTGTTACGCGGTGTGGGCGACCTACCGCATGATCCAGGACACCGCCTGCATTCTCTGTTACGCTGGCACCACGACCGAGCGCGCCCAGGAAACGCTGGACGTGACGCTCGCCGAGTTAAAGCGTTTGCAAAAGGGCATCGAACGCGATGAAGTCCAGCGCGTGCAGGCCGGCTTGAAATCGTCGCTCATCATGCAGGAGGAATCGACCTCCTCGCGGGCCAACTCGCTGGCGTCGGACTGGTACAACCTGGGCCGCATCCGCTCCTTCGAGGA
>JBBRLG010000755.1:0-1856 GCA_038231495.1 Gemmatales bacterium
CCCACAAGCGGGCCGCTTGTGGCTACGGGCGTTTGCGTCACATTGGACCGCGGGCAGTATAGTCCACAAATGCCCTTGACACGCGGCGATGCGTTGATATATTCACCCACCTTCAATGGAACAAAAACGTGCGAAGCGCCGGCGGGCGGCAGGGGCCGTCTGAACGGCGGGGGGAGCGGCCGGGGGAACGAGCCGCGTACGGTCGGGGCGTTGCGCCTTCGTCACGGAGGAGAGGGGCTTATGCGAACACGGACCTTTTGGCGGGCTTGCCTGTTCACGGCACTGGTGCTCTTGCTTCCGGGGTTGGCGAAAGCCCAGGACGCGACGGGGTATTACCCGCCCGACGTCATTTACCCGTTGCCATTCAGTAACCGGCCCGACCTGGGCGGCTTCGTCTGTTCCGCGGAATACGTCATGTTCCGGCAAACGAACCCGTTGCGCGACCAGATCGTCGCTTACCGCGGGTTCACGGACACCGACGGCAGCATCGCCGCCAGTTTTATCGGGCTGGGCACCAATCCGGGGACCAAGTTCGGGTCCCAGCGCGAGGCGCTGAACACGCACCAAGCTACCGGCCCGAACGACTTTAAGCCGGGGTTCAAAATTGACCTGGGCTACAAGTTCGATACCGGCGCATCGTTGCTCTTTAGCTGGATGTACCTCACCCAGCACCAGACGCACGCCTCGGCGACCTCGGTGCCCTTCAACCTCAACGCCGGGCCGGACCTTGCCGACTCGTTCCTGTCGTCGCCGGTCTACGGCTTCCCGAACGATTACGCCGGCTCGTTCGACGTGAACCACCGTAAACTGCCGGTCGGCAACCTGCTGGCGGCCTACGGCATCTGGAACGGGGCCAGCATCGAGACCATTTCGTTCACCCAGCGCACGCAGCAGTACGAGTTCACCTGGCGCGACGTGGTGTTCGAGACCGACAACTACCGCCTGTCGTACCTCGTGGGACCGCGGTTCTTCTGGTTCTGGGAGAGGTTCGAGTGGCGCACGTCGGACATCAACATCGACACGGGCACCGGCGGCCCGCTGGACACGGCGATCTACAGCAACATCGTGTCCAACCGCATGTACGGTGCCCACGCCGGCTTCAGCCACGAGTGCTACCTCGGCCACGGCTTTGCCGTGCAGTGCGACATCGAGGCCGCGATCCTGCTGGACGTGGTGCGCGAGAAGGCGCTGTACACGACCGGGGCCAAGTACGGCCTGCCGCAGCCGACCGCCGAGTCGAAGCGGACGATCACGACCTACGCGCCGGTGCCGGAAATCAACGGCAGCCTGAACCTGGTCTGGTATCCGATCCAGAGCGTCCAGGTGCGCCTCGGCTACGACGTGATGGCGTTCTTCAACACGGTGTCGTCGCCGCGGCCGATCGACTTCAACTACGGCTCCCTGACGCCCAGGTACGAATCGACGTTCCGCGTCCTGGACGGCCTGAACGTGGGGCTGGCCATCATCTGGTAACAGCCGGAATGATGAATGCTGAAGGATGAACGAGGAAGCAAAGGCAGGAATCCCGCGGGGGTTTTCTGCCTTTGCTTCATCATAACCGTTCACCGGCATCAACTGCTCCCCCCCTTGCGAAGGGGGGGGTAGGGGGGGTAAGAACGATTAAAGTACTCGGTCCTGGCGCTCTTTTCACCCCCCCTACCCCCCCTTCGTAAGGGGGGGAGTGAACGGTTACGCGGCAGGTTCCTACATTACAATGCTCAGCGGCTATTGACTGTTGCACTTTTATTCTTACCTTCGAGCCGCCAAGAATGGGGTCGATAGGCTCGCGGTATGAGGAAACACAATTGCGTGTCAATCAATTCCTCCGCGAACGGCACCTTGTGCTGGATCATGTA
>JBBRLG010000756.1:0-1619 GCA_038231495.1 Gemmatales bacterium
CCCTCCACCCCCTGTGTCCCCCGGGGGCCCCCGGTTGGGGGCTCCCCCCACCCCGCCTACGGCCCCCGCCCAACGGGGCGACTCAGGTGCCGGTCTGTTTCTTGTTCGCCGTGTCCACCATCATCTGCGACCACGCCTTTTCCGCAAGGCTCAGCTGTTCCTTGTAATACTTCTTCAAGTCCGCCGTGTTGGGAATGTGTCCCTGGTGGACCACGCGGTAGTAATAGCAGAACGCCTTACCCAGCGCGAACGTGGACGCCCCCGCCAGCGCGCCGCCCGCGACCGAGCCGACCACCGGCCCGATGAACGGGATCAACTTGAGCAACTCCCGGCTCGCCTGGCGCACGAACATGCCGAGGCCGAGCGACGCCGCGATTTCGATGAACCGCTTGCCGGTCAACGGCTGGCCGTAAAGGTTGGCCAGGTGGTACACCATGCGCGTCTGAATGCCGGATAGCAGAATCAGGTCCACAAACGGAATCGGCACCGCCCCGGCGGTCGCGGCCATGACGCTATAGCCGAGGATGTGCGGCATCGCTTGTTGCGCGTAGAGGTCCTGCAATTCGCGCGTGGCGATGTCGAGGCTGCGGAGCGTTTGGCCCAGGGCGCTGGGCAGCTGTTCGAGTAAAACGTCGCGCAGGCGCGCGGCGCCGTAATTGGGTTCGTTGAACCCCTCTGCCGGCAACGTCAGGTCCACGATCACCACTTTATCGACCAGTCCCGCGAACCGACGGCGTTGCTCGGCAATGCTGCGCACGAGGTCAATCGCCAGCGGCGGCTCCGTGGCGATGGCATCGCCGTCACTGCCGAACGGGTACGGCAGCGGGTGTTGCTGTTGCGGATACGCCTCGTGCAAGCAGGTCAGGACGAGAACGACGGGGCGCGTCGGCTGCGCCTTGCGCAGCGTTTGCAAGTGGGCAAGGATGTGTTCTTGCGCGTGGTCGAGGACCTTGACGGTCACAATAACGACGTGGGCCTCGGCGTTGAAACGGGCCAGGTCTTCCGCCGGATCGTAGGACGGCTCGTCGAGGCCGCGCGTGTCGAGGAAGGAGACCAGCGGCGCCTCCGCCGTCGGAAAATGGTACTGGCGCGAAAAGCGCGTGCAGGGTTGGAACCCTTTGCCGATCTCGGCGTGGTCGGCGCCGGTCAAGAACTTGATGATGGACGTTTTGCCCGTTTGGGTTTTGCCAAACAGCCAGAACACCGGAACGGGCAGGCGGTGACGCAGTTTGTCCAGCCGCTCTTGCAACCGCTTCTCGCGGTGGGCGCGCGAGAACAGGCCTTTGAAGCGGTCGAACATGCCGGGCGACTCCGCGACGTTGGGTGTCATTTTTCCGTCCCTTGGGGCGGCTTGCTTAAAAGTAACCGTTCACCGGCAACTTCTCCCCCCCTTACGAAGGGGGGGTAGGGGGGGTTAAGAACGATTGCAGTACGCGGTCATCGCGCTATTTCCACCCCCCCTACCCCCCCTTCGTAAGGGGGGGAGTGAACGGTTACGCTTAAAATACGGTAGCGGCCCCTCCACCCATTGTATACACCCAGAGCGCCTGTCTTTAGCACCCTACCTGGTCGCGCGCCCCGAAGCCTAAACCCGCCCCAAGGGACGGAAAAATGACACC